>CAZYQL010000122.1:6770-12577 GCA_964650055.1 uncultured Phycisphaeraceae bacterium
GTTCAAAGTTCAAGGTTGTGATCGGCTCGCCTTGATGCCTTTCAACTTTGAACCTTGAACCTTGAACTTTGAACTTAACTTATAACCCTATCGGGACGATGAACCACTGGATCGTCATCCATCCAGGTTTCGTCCAGCAGCGGGCCGGCGTATCAAGTGAGCGTCGATTGTGACTGCCTTGCGGCGACCGCAACGAGTGGGAGTGAGAATGGCATTTGGATTCTCGACATCGCGAGTTTCTCCCATCGCCATCGATTTTGGCGCTGACAGCATCAAGATGTTGCAGGTGGTTCTTGGTGAGCCGCCGCAGATCATTGCTGCCGGCAGCGCGGATGTGCCTGAGCATGTCCGTACCGATCCCGCAGCTCGTCATGCTTTCTATGTTGAAGCCATCAAGATGATGCTCAAGTCGCAGCCTTTCAAAGGCAAGCGCGCGGTCTGCTCCATCCCCGCTTATCAGTCGCTCGTTCAGCATCTGCAAATCGCCAAAGTCGAACACGAAGACCTCGATGAACAGATCGCCATCTACCTGAGGCAACGGCTTAATGTCGATCCTTCCCGCATGGTCATTCGCTCTGCACAGGTCGGCCAGATCGTGCGCGAAGGCTCCAGCAAACAGGAAGTCATCTGCTTCGCCATCAGCCGTGATGTCGTGATGCGGCAGATCGAAACCGCTCACCGCGCCAAGCTCGAAGTGGTCGATCTTCACTGTGAACCGCACGCCCTGATCAAATCTTTTGCGCACCTCTACCGCCGCACTGATGATGATCAGCGAACCACCTGCTTTATCGATATCGGCGCTGCCACCACCAAGGTGCTCATCACCCACGGCACGCAGCTCGTCTTCGCGCAGAACATCCACGCAGCCGGCGATCACCTGACCCGCGCTGTTGCCAAGAGCCAGTCGCTGAGCTTCGCCGAAGCTCGCAAGCGCCGCATTGCGGAAGCGAAAAATGTGCGCCCGCCCACCGAAGCTGTGAAGACCCCCGTGCCCGCGATGGCGGCCAGCGATCGTCGCGGCGGCGGCACACCCACCGGCGTTGCCGCCATTGATGCACAGTTCCAAGCTGAGCTTGGCGACCCCCACACCGGCGGTGTCGCCACCATCGCCAGCCTCGGCAACCCGAAACAATCGCAGGTATCCGACGGGCAAGGCGACATGATCGAATGCCTCGTCGATGAGCTTCAGCTTGCCGTCCGCTATCACCAGACCATGTTCCCCGGCAGGCCCATCGAGAAGCTCGTCTTCCTCGGCGGCGAATCAAACCACGTGGCCACCTGCCAGAAAATCGCCAAGACCCTGCGCATCGGCGCTCAACTTGGCGACCCGCTCGCCCGCGCCTGTCAGCAAGGAAACCCCATCACCGGCATGGGCGTGGATCTGCGCGACCCGCAACCCGGTTGGGCTGTGCCGTTTGGATTGTGCCTGCTTGAAACGTCGAAATAAGTTCAAAGTTCAAGGTTCAAAGTTCAAGGTTAGATCAACCGGCGCAATCCGAAAACTCAGAACCTTGAACTCGGAACTCTGAACCTTGCCTTGGAGCTAACTATGGCTGACATGAGCTTTCTACCTGAAGACTACCTCGAGCGCCGCGCTCAACGGCGGACCAATGTCATTTGCGTGACGCTCTTCGTCATCGTCATGAGCACCGTCATCGGCGCATACTTCGTCAGCGATCAGCAGCGCACCGATGTGCGCAAACATCGCGACATCATCAACGCTCGCTTCACCGATGCTGCCAAGCGATTGGAGCAGCTCGAAGTGCTCTACAACCGCAAAGAGCAGATGCTCAAGAAGGCGAAAGTCACCGGCTCGCTGTTGGAGAAGCTGCCGCGCAGTCTGATCCTTTCGCAGCTCGTCAACTCGATGCCTA
The DNA here is from genome assembly GCA_964650055.1 of uncultured Phycisphaeraceae bacterium. Taxonomy (GTDB): domain Bacteria; phylum Planctomycetota; class Phycisphaerae; order Phycisphaerales; family Phycisphaeraceae; genus JTS-RE9. The sequence continues at coordinate 8,645 of CAZYQL010000122.1, forward strand.
CGACGCTGAGTCTGCTCGAAGTGGAACTGGAAACGACGGTGCTCAAGCCGACGGCTTCCGCTGCGCGCACCGCTCTCGATAAGGCCAAGGCCGACGCCAAGACCAGCCGCACCAAGAAAGGCGCTGCTGCCCCTGAGCCTGAGATCGAAGTCAAACCGACGCAGATCAAGCTCACCATCACCGGCGTGGCGAAGACCGATGTGGAAGTTTCGCAGTTCATGGCTGACATCAAGAACACGCCGATCTTTTCCAATGTGAATCTGGGCTTCTCCGAAGAAATCAAACTCAACGAAGTCTCGATGCGAAAGTTCAAGGTCGAGATCATCGTCAATCAGGACATCGACTTTCGCCAGTTTGAACCGCTCATGGTCAAACGCGATCTGAAACAGAATCCCATGGGAGGCACGGTCAACATCAACGAGAACGGCCAGGTCGTTCCCCGCATTCCCCGCAGCGATCTGATCAAGAACGCTTCCGATGTCCGCAACCTCAACAAGGACTGATGCCATGAAAATGGGCCTCCGCGAAATACTGTTCATTCTGCTGCTGCTGGCTGTGCCGGTGGGCGCTTATCTGTTCGTCTTCGAGCCTCGCAACAAGCAGGTCGAAGAAGTGCGCGAAGAGATCAAGCGCAAGCAGGCCAAGCTCGAAGAACTCGAACAGGCCACCAAGAAGATTCCCGATCTCGGTCAGGAAATCGATCGCCTCACCGATGCCATTGACATCATCGAGCAGAAGCTGCCCGATGAGCGCAAGGTGGATGAAGTGCTCAAGCAGGTTTGGGAGATGGCGGCCAAGCAGCGCCTCACACCCAAGAGTGTGCGCACCGACAAGCCGCTGCCGAACAATCAATATTCCGAACTGCCGATTCAGATGGAAATCGTCGGCGATTTTGACGGGTTTTACAGTTTTCTTCTGGAGCTGGAAAAGCTGCCGCGTATCACGCAGCTTCCGAAAATGAGGCTGACCAAGGTGGCGGACAAGGATTTGGCCCAGGGACAGATGCGTGCTGAAGTGGTGCTGAGTGTGTTCTTTGAGACCGATGACTCTGCGGACTTCGGCTCGACCAAACGAGGGAGGGGCCGGCTATGAGATTTGGACCATCCAAGGATGATGAACTTGATGACGACATCACAAGCGCTAATGCTGCGGGTGGTGCTGAAGAAGAACCTTCGCAGATTCCTCTGATGACCGGCGGCGGTCGGCCAGAGGGTCTTGATGGCGACATCGATTACAGCTCGCTCGACAGCGGCAGCAAGCTCTTCAACAAGGGCACCATGCTGGTCGTTGCGATCATGCTCATCGCTGCCGGTGCGCTCTACGCCATGCGCGTCAGCCAGGGCGACGGCAAACAATCCGAAGAAGTGCGCAAGTCCGAAGCCAAGGTCGAACAGCTCATGACCCAGCTCAAAAGCGCTCAGGCGCTGGGCGGCAATCATCACCTGGCCAAGGGCTCCATCGAAGCGCTGCTCAACGATTCTGAATTCATCATCGCCCAGCTTGATGTCGATCCTTCCAAGCGGCAGGTGCCTGTCGAGTTCACCAAGAAGAATCCGTTCTATCTCTTCATGGAGCGTCCCATCGATGCAGCACCCGTGAAGGTGGAGCCCAATGCGGAAGAGAAGCGACTGGCCGAACTGATGAAGAAACTCGAGACCGAGATTTCGCGAATGAAGATTCAGTCGATCCTGCCCAACGGCCGCAAACCCGTGGCCATCATCGACAACAAAATCGTGCAGGTCGGCGAAGCAGTCGGCAACTTCCGCGTCAAAGAAATTCAAAAGCTCGCAGTCATCCTCGAAGCCGACGGCAAAGAGTTTTCACTGAGCATTGAAAGCGATCCGAATATCAAGGCGATCAAGGGCAGGTAACGAATTCGTTTAGCCGCGGAGCAAAGGTCCGCTTCCGGGGGCGACGCTCCGCGCTGGCCGTCGCAAAGCCTTTGGCCAGCGGCTAAACGAAATACTGCGGTGACGACACATTCTCTTTATTGGTGTGCGATATCCATGGAAAAGACCGAACTGGGAAAATGGCTAAACGCACTGGATGACGAAGAGGGCGGTGTGCCTGCGCCGATTCCTCGTCGTGCCACGGAATCGCTCTCCGATTTGTGGACGCCTGATGACGAGCCAGAGGTGGTGTCTGTGCGCGATATGGCACAGGTGATGCTCGACAACGGCGCGATCTCGCCTGCCGAACTTTCCAGCGCTCGCAGTGTCATTTCCAAAACGCCCGGCAAGAAGATGGCCGACATTTTCTTTGAGATGGGTATCGATGAAGCAGAAATTCAGACCGCCGCCGCGATCATCAGCGGCCTCACTTTCGAGCGTATCACGCCTGAGGAAGTCAACGTCAAACTGCTCGAAAAACTAGGCCAGGATTATTGCCGCGACCATCTGGCGATGCCTTTGCGCATGACGGGACAGCGACTGATTCTGGGCGTGGTGCATCCTGACAATCTGATCACCATTGATGAAGTGCGTCATCGTCTGGGTGTGTCGGTGAAGGCGGTCGTGATCTGCCGCAAGGACATCACAGCTATCATCGAATCGCGCCGCGAGGAAACGAGCGCGGACAACAGCACCAATGTCGATGAGATCATCGCCGGTGTTGAAGAGGATGATGTCGAGGTTGTCGAGTCGAAGGAAGAGGATCTCGATCTGGAGCGAATTGCCGGTGAATCGCCGGTCATTCGTCTGGTGAACTTCATCATCGCTGATGCGGTCAAGCAAGGCGCCAGCGATATTCACATCGAGCCTCAAGAGAAGAAACTGAAAATTCGCTATCGCATCGATGGCGTTCTGTTTGAAGCGATGAGCCCGCCACACGGCATGCATGCTGCGGTGATCTCGCGCCTCAAGGTCATGTCCAACTTGGATATTTCTGAGCGTCGTCTGCCCCAAGATGGTCGCATTCGCGCCATGATTCATGGCCGCAAACTCGATCTGCGTCTTTCGACTTTGCCTACAGTTGCTGGTGAAAAAGCGGTTATGCGTATCCTCGATACGCGCTCGATTCAGGTGACGCTCGATGCGCTGGGTATGGATCCCGATACGCTTTCCATTTGGAAAAGACAGATCGATCAGCCGCACGGCATCGTCCTCGTCACCGGCCCCACCGGCTCAGGTAAGACGACCACGCTCTATGCCTCGCTGGGCCAAATGGATCGCAATGAACTGAACATCTCCACCGTCGAAGACCCCGTCGAATATCACCTCAACGGCGTCAATCAGGTGCAGGCCCACGAACGCATCGGCATGACCTTTGCCGCTGCGCTGCGCTCCCTGCTGCGTCAAGATCCTGATGTGGTCATGGTCGGTGAAATTCGTGATGCAGAGACCGGCAAGATCGCCATTCAAGCATCGCTCACCGGCCACCTGGTGCTTTCAACTTTGCACACCAATGATGCGCCAAGCAGCGTGACGCGACTGATCAACATCGGCGTCGAGCCTTATCTCATCGGTGCTGCCGTCAACGCTACGCTCGCGCAGCGACTGACGCGAAAAATTTGTGAGCACTGCAAGTTGCCATTGAAAGCATCGGCGGAAGTCGTGGAACATCTAGGCATGCACGGCATCAGTATCAACGATATGTACAGCGGCGAAGGCTGCGATCGCTGCCGCAATACCGGGTACTCCGGCCGCGTCGGTTTGTACGAACTCTTGGTGCTCGATGATTTCCTGCGCGACAAGGTCGTGAGCAATCCCAATGTCACCGAGTTTCGCCGCATGTGCGTCGAGCGCGGCATGGTGTCGCTGCGCATTGATGGCTTCCGCAAAGTGGCGCAAGGCTTGACGACGGTCGATGAAGTGCTGCGCGTCACCGAGGCGACGATTTGATGTTGAGGTGATGTGAGGTTGAGGTGATTTGTTGAGCCGCGACTCAACGAGTCGCGGACGTCTAGGGACTCATGGAGTCTGCGATTTCAGAATG
>CAZYQL010000123.1:0-12482 GCA_964650055.1 uncultured Phycisphaeraceae bacterium
ATAATCCCACGATCTGAGTTACGCAATCAAGTTTGAAGGAAGCAGGGTGCCCAGCCTGCGAACTAAAACTCGCAAGGGCGTTTCGTTGTGCAAATGAACCCGCGTACCATGGTGCCATGACCGACGTAGTGGATGACGTATGCACACCCGGCACCATGAATGACGGTATCAACTGGCATAGCTGCCAGAGGAATTCAGATTGCCTATTGTCTGAGGGGTTCCAATTCCTGCTGAACCAGCAAGCTGTCAAAGCAGATCAGGTGTGTTCCGGAGCGGCAGGCAACTACCTAATCAGCTTGGAGGACGAGATTGTCTACGTGGGTGAGGGGAAACATCTTTCAAGCCGCGTCCGGCAGCAGTTCGTCGCGAAAACTTCAACGTCCTACAAGACCTACATGAAGAGGCATGCCGATCCAGCGCCAATTAGTGCGTTTCGTGTGCGCTATATGGAAACGGCGGTTGGTCGCAAAGAGATCGAAGAGTTCGCCATGGTGAACGCTGGATGCTCACTGAACAAGTTCCGGCGCGGCAAGCGAAATCCCGTTGCCGCCGCCCAGGGTTCAGCGCTCTGGATGGAAGTCCAGCGCGAGCACATCACGATCATGAAGCAAGGAGAAAACGTGGTGCTATCCGCGACTTTCACCGAGTGGGCGAAGGCACAAGCCAAGGAGTGTGCGGGCCTGTACGTGGTGCGCGCGCCCAAGCGCAACGACATTCTGTACATCGGTGAGAGTTCAAACGTCCAAAAGCGACACAAATGTCACAGTGGGCGCACCTATTTTTCGGCGCTACGCCGTCATGTGGGAACTGAGGTGTTGGGCTTCACGTTGAAGGCGCGAAACGGCAAGGCAAAGTATTTTTCCGACGCGGAGGACGCCAAGGTTACGGCCTTCATCGGCTCATGCTGCGTCGCATGCGTGCCAGTGGCGCTGGGCAGATATGAACTTGAAGAACATCTAATCAGGAAGCACCGCCCGCAACTCAATCGCAAAGATAACGCGGTCGAAGTCAGCAAGTAGTGTGGGCTTCGCAGACTCAGCCCACTCTACCCGATGCCGCCCGTCCTACTTGCTACGAACTGCATCATGAACATCACCAATGGCGATCCTGCGGGACAACCTTGAGACACCCGCGCCACTAGCCGATATCACCTGTGGCGCGCTCGAACTGCCAGCAGGCAGACGGCGTGGCCTTTGGGGGGCTAGGGATCGCACTGTGCCCAATAAAATCGACTATCTCGCATTTGCGCTGCTTACACTGCTGCTCTTTGGAGCATTGCGTGCGTGGCTGTCGCGCCCGCAGAGGCGCGGGGTTGCCGCTTCGCTGCCGTGGCTTGCGATCCTTGTCGTGCTTGCCGGCGGATACGTTGCGGTGCAGTCCGCCTCTGATCGGACGCGCCACCGGCTCGCTTCCATGGTCAGCGGCTATGCCCCCACCTACGCCCAGCAGCTCACCAAACTCGGCCACGCCCAGCTCTCACTCGACACATCCCCCGACGATCCGCGCTACCTCCAAATGATCCAGGCACAGATCGACTGGCTCAAGGCCAATCCCACCGCCAGCGACATCTACACCTTTCGCAAGCGTGCTGACGGCCAGACTGCGCTCATGGTCGATTCTGAAACCGATTACGATCACAGCGGCAGCTACAACGCGCCACGCGAAGAGCGCACCCTCATCGGCGAACTCTACGAGGAAGAAGGCCCCGAGCTTGAACTGGCGTTTGGGGGTCTGACGATCTTCGCGCCCGATCCGGTCACCGATCGATGGGGCACCTGGGTCAGTGCCTATCAGCCGATGTTCGATGAGAACGGCCAAGTCGAAGCGGTGCTCGGTGTGGACTTTGATGCCACGCAATGGATCACCGAGATTCAGGCCAGCAGGTGGTCGGTGATCGGGTATGTCGCATTGCTCGTGCTGCTGCTTGGTGCCGGCTCCACTTTCATCGAAGTGCTTTATGATTCGCTCACCCGTGCCAAAAGCGCCGAGGCTCACGCGCGCGAAGCGGCCAGCGTCTGCGAGCTGGCGAAATCCGAACTGCGCATCAATGAAGCACGCCTGCGGATCATGGTCGAAAATCTTCCCGGCGGCGCGGTTTACTGGGATGGCACAACGCTGACGGTCAATAGAGCTGTCGAGCGCATCACGGGCTATCCGCGTGAAGAGCTCGCCACGCTTGATATGTGGTTTGAAAAGATCTACCGCGACCAGGCCGTCGCCGTCCGCAAGGAGTACGAAGCCGACCGCACGCAAGGATTTCCCGCGCCGCGAACCATCGTCCTCCACCGCTGCGATGACACGGCCCGCCAGGTCGAGTTCTCCGCCTACCGCGATGGCAAGGGCGAAGTCTGGATGCTGCACGACGTCACCGAGCGGCATGACATGGAGGCCACGCTTCGCCAGCGCTCGCTGCACGATCCGCTCACCAACCTGGCCAATCGCGAAATGTTCCGCCAGCGGCTGACGGAGTGCCTCGAACGATCAGTGCGCGAGCCCGGCTACCGATTCGCAACGCTCTTCATGGACCTGGATCGCTTCAAGCTCATCAACGACATGCTCGGCCATACCGCCGGCGACAACCTGCTCAAGATCTTTGCCAGCCGACTCAGGCGCGCGGCGCAGGCATGCGCCGATGCTGGCCTGGGCCGCGATCATGTGACGGCGCGGCTGGGCGGCGATGAGTTCACCGTGCTGCTCAACAATCTCAGCGCCCCCGAGCAGGCCGCAGCAGTCGCTGAGCACCTGCTCGCCGCCATTACCGCGCCGGTCATTCTCGGTGGTCACGAAGTGTTTCCCTCGACCTCCATCGGCATCGTGCTCAACGATTCGCGCTACACCACCGCCGAAGAAATCCTGCGCGATGCCGACACCGCCATGTACCGCGCCAAGACCAACGGACGCGGCCGCGCCGAAATTTTCGACGAAGGCATGCGCAACGAAATCGTCGATCGCATCAGTCTCGAAACCGATCTTCGCCGCGCCCTCGAACGCGGCGAACTGTTCCTCAACTTCCAGCCCCTGATCGATCTCGAATCCAGCCGCCTCGTCGGTTTCGAGGCGCTGGCGCGCTGGAAACACCCGACACGCGGCATGATCAGCCCCGTGCAGTTCATCCCCATTGCCGAGGAATCAGGCCTCATTCTCCCCATCGGTGAATGGGTCATGAAGGAAGCCTGCCGTCAACTCGTCCAGTGGCAACATCGCTTCCCGCAAATGGGCACGGTCTCGATGAGCGTCAATCTTTCGCGCAAGCAACTGCTCCAGTCGGACCTGATCGAGCGCGTGTCCTGTGCGCTTCGCGAGACTTCTCTGAGCCCATCGCAGCTCGTGCTTGAGATTACCGAGAGCACCGTCATGAGCAACATGGAGAACGGACTGGTGCTGCTCAACAACCTGCGAAATATTGGCATCTGCCTGAGCATGGATGATTTTGGCACGGGCTATTCATCATTGAGCTGTCTGCACCGATTCCCGCTCAACAGCCTGAAGATCGATCGCTCCTTCATCATGAACCTGAGCACCCGTCGCGATTACGCGGCAGTGATTCACGCGATCGTCGCCCTGTCGCACAACCTGGGCATGCGCGTCACCGCCGAAGGCGTGGAGACAGCCGACCATGTCGTGCAGCTCCAGGCGCTGGAATGCGATGTGGCCCAAGGCTACTACTTCGCCAAGCCACTGAGCGCTGCCGATGCCGAAGCCTTCATCCGCAAACACTGCTGCATCGCAGCAAGCAGGGTGGGCTGAGTCCTGATCTTTCCCCACATTCGTCACCTCTGTTTTTCACTTCGAAGGGGTCATACTCCAAGCCCGGAGTCGTCGGCTTTGCGGCGCACCCCGGGAAATGCAACGATCGCTTTTGAACTCCCCTCCCTTGGAGAGGGGCTGGGGGAGGGCCGTCTATACAAGCGAGGATGACAGTGCGTTGCGAAGTCCACCGCGCCCGAGGCTCGGGTCTGCGCGGTGGCGTGATCCGTGCAGCTAATAGATCATTTGCTCTTGTCTTTCCGTTCGGTATCTGTTATAATAACCGCGCTTCGACTGCACCTTTCTCTGTCCGGGGTTTCGTCATGTTTATCACTGAATCGTCCGCTGTTGCGGGGTCTATTCGCGGTGGCTGTGGGGCTGCGCTGGGTGAGGGTGCGCCTCGGATTGGCCTGCAACAACGGCATAAGGGTTTCCGGGTAGACGTCTACCCGTTTACCCCTAGACACGACGTAAATTATGGTTTTCAAATGGGTTGCGATGGTGATGGCGAGTTGAAAAAAGCGCAGGTAGACATCGGCATGCCTGTTTTTGAGCCGGAAATGGGCAGTTTGATTTTTGCGTCACGCCAGAAGTTGGTGCACGATCTTCGGTTCCTCGGTTGGTCCGATGAGGCGATTTTTGAGGCCCTGGTAGGGGAAGTTGAAGCGGAAGGGGTTGATGCCCGCGGCATGAAGGATGGTGGATTGGAGGTCGTGTACGCCGACGGGGTTTTCGGTGATGTAGTAGCCGATGTCATCGGTCGCGCCGTAAGCGAGGCCGGGCTTGACGCCGCCGCCGGCCATCCACATGGTGAAGGCGTGGGGGTGATGGTCGCGGCCGATGAAGCCTTTGACGGGTACGGAGTTTTTATTGTTCTGCATCATCGGCGTTCGGCCAAACTCACCGCCCCAGACGACGAGGGTCGATTCGAGCAGGCCGCGCTGCTTCAGGTCGGTGATCAGTGCAGCCACGGCACGATCAATCTGGCGACACTTGATGGGCAGCGTCTGATCGATCGACTCGCCGGGCGATGTGCCGTGATGATCCCATCCCCAGTCGTAGAGTTGCACGAAGCGTACGCCTTGCTCGACGAGGCGGCGCGCGAGCAGACAGTTGTTGGCGAAGGTCGGATCATCACCTTTGTAGAGCCTGCGCGGATCGTCGGCTGCTTCAACATTCGACACGAAGCCCGGCTGCGCGCCGTACATCTCCAGCACATGCTTAGGCTCCTTGCTGATGTCCATCACCTGAGGCACCGCCATCTGCATGCGGTAGGCCAGTTCGTATTGTGCGATGCGCGTCATCGTCTCAGCATCGCCAGCTTGCTGATGGCGATGCTCATTGAGATCGCGCAAGGCATCGAGCGTCTTGCGGCGCATCGCGCGGTTCATGCCATCGGGGTTGGAGAGATAGAGCACCGGGTCGCCGGTGGTGCGGCACTGAACACCTTGATAAACCGAAGGCAGAAAGCCCGAGCCCCAGAGCGATTTTCCAGCAGAAGGAGTTTTGCCGCCAGAGGACAGGACGACGAAACCGGGGAGGTCAGCATTCTCACTGCCCAGGCCATACGTGACCCAGGAACCCATCGAGGGGTAGCCCAGGCGCTGGTTGCCGGTGTGCATCATGAGCTGTGCGGGCGAGTGGTTGAACTGCTCGGTGTGCATCGATCGGATGACGGCGACATCATCGATGATCGAAGCGAGGCCGGGCATCAGTTCGCTGATCCACTGGCCCGACTGTCCTTGCTGGGCATACTTGAACTGCGGGCCGAGCATCTTGGGCACGCCTTTGATGAAGGCGAATCGCTTGCCTTCGAGATATTCCTTGGGGCAGTCTTTGCCATCGAATTTTGTGAGTGCGGGCTTGTGTTCAAAAAGATCGATCTGCGATGGCGAACCGGCCATGTGGAGATAGATGATGGATTTCGCTGTCGGCGCGTGCATCGGTCGCTTGGCGGCCATGGGGTTGGCGCGCGAGATGGCAGCAGCGTCATCAGCGGCGTGCGCGGCGCGGCCAGTGCCCAGCAGTGTGGACAAAGCCATGGCCCCGACGCCGAGCCCGGCCTGGCTCAGCAGATGGCGGCGCGTGATGTCCTCAAGTTGATCGAAGTATGGATTCATATCGGATTCTCTATGCGGCAATCAGTGATGCATCACAGCTTCATCGAGGTTCAGCAAAACATTAGCAACAGCGACCCACGCGGCAGCTTCATCGGTGGCAACACCCTTGGGCACACCCCCTGGTATCTGCGCCGCCAGCGCAGCTGCGCCTTCAGCATCGTTTCGATAATCGCCGCGCACCTCATCAAACAGCTTGACGAGACGATCGGTCTCAACCGCATCAGGCTTGCGCAGCACCACAAGACGAAGCCCGCGCGCTGCACGATCGCTTGCGCCAGGCCCGGCTTCGGTGAGCATTCGCTTGGCCAGCGCACCGGCGGCTTCGATATAGACCGGGTCGTTGAGCGTCACCAGCGCTTGCAGCGGCGTGTTCGTTCGCACGCGCCGAATCAGACAAACCTCACGACTGCCCGCGTCGAAAGTGAGCATCGAAGGATAAGGACTGGTGCGGCGCAGGAATGTGTAGAGCGCCCGGCGGTGTGCATCCTCGCCCGCGCTGGTCTGCCATTTCATCCCGGAATAGATCGTTCGCCAGATGCCATCGGGCTGCTGCGGCATGACGGGTGGGCCGTGCAGTTTCGCCGAGAGCAAGCCGGAGATCGCCAGCGCCTGATCGCGCACGGTTTCTCCGGTCAGGCGAAAACGCGCACCACGACTAAGCAACCGATTCTGCGGATCGGCTGCGACACGTTTGGCCTCAGCGACCGATGACTGCTGATAAGTGGCGGACATGACGACCGCTTTGAGGAGCTTCTTCTGCGACCAGCCGAGCGAGCCCTGATATTCCGCCGCCAACCAGTCGAGCAATAGCGGGTGACTGGGCCCCGTGCCTTGCGTGCCGAAGTCTTCTTCGGTCTCGACGATGCCGATGCCAAAGAGGCGAGCCCAGATGCGATTGACGGCTACGCGGGCGGTCAGCGGATTGTCCTGATGCATCAGCCAGCGCGCGACAGCGAGGCGGTTAGCGGGTTCGCTTTCATTGAGTAAGCCAAAGGCCGCGGGTACGCCGGGCTTGACGGTGTCGCCGGGGTCGAGAAAGTTGCCGCGTGTGTGAACGCGTGTGACTCGCTGCTTGTTCTCCGGCAGCTCGCGCATGATGGGTACGTTTGGTGCCTGCTTGCGTATGTTGGCCAGTTGCTTATCGAGTGCTGCAATCTCACCATTCAATTTTGGCGCGGCAGATTTCTCTTTCGCCAGCGTTTCACGCAAAGCGTTGATTTTCGCTGTCAGCTCATCGATCTGGGTACGCTGGTGTGTGCTGGGAAAAGCTGCGGTAGGTGCGTCATCGCCGCGATCCGCATCTTCCGTCTGATTCAAAATCGCATAGAAACTGTAATACTCACGCAGCGTGATCGGATCGTACTTGTGCGTGTGACACTGCGCACAACCCATCGTCAGTCCCATCCACACCTGCATCGTCGTGTCCACGCGATCCTTCACAGCGACCACGCGAAACTCTTCATCATCCGTGCCGCCTTCATCGTTGGATGGCGTACTGCGATGAAATGCTGTCGCCAGTTTCTGCGCATCCGTTGAGTCCGGCAGCAGATCACCAGCGAGCTGCGCGATGGTGAAGCGGTCGTAAGGCATGTCCGCGTTGTAAGCATCAATCACCCAGTCGCGGTACGACCACATCGTGCGCGGATTGTCCCGCTCATAGCCTTTCGTGTCGGCATAGCGCGCCAGATCCAGCCAGACGCTGGCCCAGTGTTCACCATAGCGCGGCGAGGCGAGCAGGCGATCCACCACACGCTCATACGCATCCGCCGAATTGTCTTTGGCAAATGCATCCGCTTCTTCAGGCGTAGCGGGCAGGCCGATGAGATCGAGCGACAACCTGCGAATCAGCGTGTATCGATCAGCCTTGGGTGACGGCGTGAGCTTCGCTTTTTCCAGCCGGGCGAGAATGAAACGATCAATTGCGTTGGCAGCCCAAGCAGCATTTTGCACAGCGGGCAAAGCGGGTTGTTTGAGCTTCTGAAATGACCAGTGATCGAGCTTTACTGCCGCAGGCTTGCCACCTTCGCTGGGCCAGTCTGCGCCGGCAGCGATCCATTTCGTCAGCAGCGCGATCTGCTCAGCGGTAAGCCGTTTGCCTTTGGGAGGCATCACTGCATCAGGATCATCGCCGCGCACCATCGCCAGCAGTTTGCTCTTGGCCGCATCACCGGGCACGATCGCTTTGCCTTCATCGCCGCCGCGCAGCGCAGCCTCAGCATTATCCAGGCGAAGGCCGCCTTTCTGTTTTTCAGGGCCGTGACACTGATGGCAATGCTCGATCAAGAGCGGCTCGATGTCGCGCTTGAATGACACCTCCGCCGCCTGCGTAGAGCAAGTGCACAGCCAGCCGCCAAGTAATGCAACGGTGAGTGCATGTACCAACCCATTATCGGTCACCATCTCGATTCTCATATACTTCGACTCCCTACGCCCGAACTGTGGCGAACTGTCAATTCTAGCACAGTGACACTGCCCCCTCGCACATTTCAGATACGCCATTTACTGTGTGTTATAAAGTCGTCGCTACGTACTCACGTTCTGCGCATGGTTGGTCCTGCAATGCAGGTTCAACTGAAATGGAACGCACCGTGTCGTCAACTGGACGCTCTCCGATTCCATCACGCGCCTCGATATTCCCGTGGGCATCGCCTACGGCTCTGACACCGTGCTCGCCTTGAAGGTGCTCCATGAAGTGGCCAATGCAATTCCCAACGTACAGCGGCTGCCGAGCCGTCGCGGGTATGCATTGGTGAAAAGCTATTCAACAAATCTTAAACCATACCCAAGGGTTCGGCGGACCTCGCTCTTGGGCTTGGTGGTGATCGCGTTGCCTTGGATCTTATTCGTTCACTTCTTTTGTGCCGCCAGCACTTGCAGCATCCCCTTGCAAAACGCAGGCAGATCGCTGGGCCGACGACTGCTCACGTGATGGCGATCGATCATCACTTCCTGATCGGACCAGATCGCGCCCGCATTGGTCAGATCATCTTTGAGTGCAGGGGTGCTGGTGTACTTGTAGCCGCGCACGACTTTCGCGCTGATGTCGATCCAAGGGCCGTGGCAGATCGAGGCGATGAGTTTCTTCGATGCTTCGAACGCGGCAACGAGGGAAAGCACTTTCGCATCGCGGCGAAGCTTGTCGGGCATCCAGCCGCCGGGCACGAGGACGCCGTCGAAGTCTGCTTCGTTCATGGTGGCGACATCGGCATCGCTGACGCAGGGGTAGCCGTTTTTGCCGATGTATTTTTTGTTGGATTCCTGGCCTGCGACGGTGACCTTTGCACCGGCTTCCTCCATGCGAAGCTTGGGGTACCAGAGTTCGAGGTCTTCGTAGTCATCGCCCACGAAAGCGAGAATGCGGGTGCCTGATAGTTCGGACATGGCGAGGCTCCTGAAAAATGAATCATGTCTTGAATGATGACGCATCATAGCGGAGCGAAGAATCGGACGAGTCATGATCATTTTTCGACCTTCGTTCACGTTGAGTCTTTGCTGCGCCTGATGCCCGCAAGTAGATTGTTGCGACTGACTCATCAAAGTTTGTCCGCATTACCCTCGGAAGCTCGCCCCATGTCCTATCTTCTCGGCATCGATATCGGTACCTCCGGCACCAAGACGCTCATCTGCGACTACAAAGGCCAGGTGCTCGCCACCGCCGTTGCGGAGCATGGCATCAGTTCGCCGCAGCCGGGCTGGAGCGAACAGAATCCGCTGGAGTGGTGGGACGCCACGATCAAGGCGACCAAGGCTGTCGTGAAGAAGGCGAAGATCAAAGGCGATCAGGTCACCGCCGTCGGCCTCTCCGGGCAGATGCATGGCTCTGTTTTTCTCGCTGATGATCACGTTCCGCTGCGGCCTGCGCTTTTGTGGAACGATCAGCGAACACAAGCTGAGTGTGCGGAGATTGAGAAGAAAGCAGGCGGGCGAAAGAAGCTGATCAACATGGTGGGCAATCCCGCGCTGACTGGTTTTACAGCACCCAAGATTCTGTGGGTGCGAAAAAATGAGCCGGCGGTTTATGAGAAGACGAAGCACATCCTGCTGCCTAAGGATTACATTCGCTTTTGCATGACCAATGAATATGCGACAGAAGTCGGCGATGCTTCGGGCACGCTGCTGCTGGATGTGAAGAAGCGGGCGTGGAATGACAAGCTCATTTCGCTTCTGGGAATTGATCGCGCGCTGCTGCCTGCGTGTTTTGAATCGCATGTCGTCTCCGGGGTGCTCACGAAAGATGCGGCGAAACTGCTGGGCCTTTGCGAAAACACACCCGTCGTCGGCGGCAGCGGCGATCAGCCAGCCGGTGCGGTGGGCAACGGCATCGTCAGCGCGGGCAATGTCAGCGCGACGCTGGGTACCAGTGGTGTGATGTTCGCGCATGCGGATGAGCCGACGTATGACCCGCTCGGCCGAGTACACACGATGTGTCACGCGGTGGAAGGCAAGTGGTGCGTCTTTGGCTGCATGCTCAGCGCGGGCGGCTCGTTCCAGTGGTTCCGCAATCACATGGCCCTCGCAGAACTCGCTGCTGCGAAGAAAAAGAAATGCGATCCGTATGAACTGCTCATCGAAGAAGCAGCCAAGGCTCCCGCTGGCAGCGATGGGCTTTATTTCCTGCCTTATCTCACCGGCGAGCGCTGCCCGCATCCTGACCCCAATGCACGCGGCGGCTGGATCGGCCTCACTGCGCGCCACAACCGCGCCGCCATGATCCGCAGCCTGCTCGAAGGCGTCACCTTCGGCATGGCAGATGCCCTGCGCATCATGGAAGGCATGAACATCTCCATCAACACCGTGCGCCTCTCCGGCGGCGGCGCACGCTCTTCATTCTGGCGTCAACTGCAAGCGGACATCTACAACAAAACCGTCGCCACCATCAACAGCCAGGAAGGCCCAGCCTACGGCGTCGCCATCCTTGCAGGCGTGGGCACCGGCATCTGGAAGGATGTCCCTGAGGCGTGCAAAGCTGCGATTCGCCAGACGGAAACGCTGAGGCCTGATCGCAATACCGCGAAGATGTATGGCGAGCGTCACGTGCAATATCAACGGCTGTATGCCGCGCTGAAACCTGAGTTTGATCTCATGGCGAAGGCTTGAAGTAAACGAGGCAGCACAGACTGGCGAATCATTTCAAACGCAGTCATCACGTCTGAGGGTTACAATTCAGCAAGATGTTGGCTGATGTATTAGCCGATATTCCAATGGGTGATTGGTGCCTCTGAAGATTCGGATTCGGTGAATCATGCAAGAAGACCTGCGCGATGACAACGAGCTGGATGAGCGCCCCATCGCCACCGCTGAGCCGGTCGATCCGCGGCCGCTGCGCGATAGTGATGAGGCGCTGCCGGATATCAGTGATGATGAAGATGAAAGCGAAGCGCTTGAGGGCCTGGAGTTTCCGCGTCTGGTCAAATCCCGTCCCGGCACCGCGGCAGGCATCGAACACAAGGACATCGCCAACTTTCCAACTACGGGCGAAGGTTGCTTTGTCACCTGCATCGATTATTCCGCTGACCGCGTGCGCGTTGAAGAGATAAGCGATCTGGAAGATTTCATCCTGCATCACCGCCCGGAGTGGTCGCAGGTGCGCTGGATCAATGTCGATGGCCTGACCGACATGACTCTCATCCAGGCCATCGCGGAGAAATATGAAATCCATCCGCTGGCGGTCGAGGATTTGCTTCACATTCCGCAGCGGCCCAAGGTCGATACCTACGGCGAAGGCAAGGGCCACTCCCGCGCTCGCATGGTCATCATCACCCGCATGATCCAGATGAATGAGGATCGCCTCAGCAGCGAACAGATCACCATCGTCCTGGGTCACAAGACCGTCATCACCTTCCAGGAATCGCGCGGCGATGTTTGGGAACCCATCCGCGATCGCATCAAGAAAACCGGTTCACGCCTGCGCGGCAACGACGCCAGTTTCCTCGCTTATTCGCTGCTCGATGCCATCGTCGATCACTGCTTCCCCATTCTCGAAGCGTTCGGCGATCACCTCGAAGAACTCGAAGAGGAAGTCTTCGAACATCCCTCGGAAGAAATCGTGCAGGAGATTCACCGCCTCAAGCGGCAACTGCTGCTGATGCGTCGTCAGGTTTGGCCGATGCGCGAAATGATTCACGTACTCCAGCGCGAGAATCACGAATGTCTTTCCGCTATGACCAGCGTTTATCTGCGCGATGTTTATGACCATGCGGTGCAGATCATCGACCTCATGGAAACCTACCGCGAAGTCGCAGCCGGCCTGACGGAAACTTACATGATCGCCACCAGTAACCGCATGAATGAAGTCATGAAGGTGCTGACGATCATGTCCTCGCTCTTCATTCCACTCACCTTTCTTGCCGGTGTCTGGGGCATGAACTTCAAAGGCATGCCCGAGATCGAATCCGCATGGGCCTACCCGTGGTTCTACCCGATCGGGTTCTGGTCACTGTGCATCGGTATCGCAGGCAGCCTGTTCTATTATTTTAAGAAACGCGGCTGGCTGTAGGTCAGAAGACAGAGGTCAGAAGTCAGAAGCCAGATAAGAAGAGGTCGCCGAGTTTCATAACGTCTCGCGCTACACGCCTGCGCCACCGCCTCCCGCCCTCACTTCTTCAGCGCGCTAAG
>CAZYQL010000124.1:0-1740 GCA_964650055.1 uncultured Phycisphaeraceae bacterium
TTGTGTGTCATGTTGTGTGTCATGGCATCGCCGCCTCCCGTCGCATTGCCCAGCTTCTGCGTCAGCACCATCTGGCGGTAACCGAAGATCTTCTCCAGATCAGGGCGAATGAAAAATCGGTTGACGAGACTTCCGCCGACGCTCTGATAGTCCACGTGATCCTTCACCAGCGTCCCGCCATCGACAGGCTCGAAGGTGTGCAGGTGTCGCCAGAGTTTGTACGGCCCGCGTATCTGCTCATCCACAAAGCGATGCGGCGGTTGCCACTGCGCAATCAGCGTGCGCCAACGCACTGGCAAAGCATGTATTCGCAGTTTGTAATCGATCAGCGTGCCGACCTTCATCGCAATCGGCGAAGGCGTGAGCACTTTGAAGTGAAGCCAAGGCGGCGTGATTTCCTGAAGATTCACCGCATCAGCGAAGAATGCGAACACTCGCTCCAATGGCAAAGGAAACCACTGCTCGCATTCAAAGACGAAAGTTTCACGTGGACGATTGAACATGGCCCACGTTAGGACGATAGCGACGTTTGGGCCAGTGCTTAGAAGGAGCGATCACTTCATCGCTTGTTCTTTGTCGTCCTTCTTCGCATCCTTCTTCTTGTCGGTTTTACCTTCGCTGGATGAGACAAATCCAACGCGCTTGGAGAGCGCTTCGACCGAGAGCGGGTTGGCCATCTCTTCGGTGGGACGGAAGAAGGTGCGTCCGGCAAACTCGCCGATCTGCGGTCGGCCGACGATCACTTCCAGCTCCGCCTTGGTGATCGGCTTGAAGAGATCGATTCGGTAAACGACCAGGCTAAGACGCTCAGGCAGCGCCACCGCACCGATGCGATCCTCAGCGGGCACGCCTTCGAGCGAGCCATCTTTGATGGCTTTTTCAGCGGTCTCGAATACGTGATCGACAAAAGTTTCGTTCTGGCCGATGGTCGGGACTGTTGGAACTTGCAGACCCATGCCGAACATGAAATCCATCTCGCGCTTGCGGAAGGTGGAGGCGATGACGGTGGCGTTTTGAACGCGAGCAATGTCTTCGATTTTTTCAGCCTTGGCGCGGGTGATCCACTCGCTGCGATTGCTTTCGAGCAGTCGAAAGGCAGCGAGCTTGCGAGCATCGCGATCGACTTCATCCTTGCGCTCTTCCTGCGTCGCGGGACGAGCGGGCTGGGCATCGATGAGGCGGAAGATGAACTCGCCGTTGATATCGGTGACGATCTGGCTGGGCACATGAGCCTGCAAACGATCGGTCATAAGCGGATTCTTCGAATCTTTTTCGAGCAGTTCTTTCGCACTGAAAACATACTCGGATGCACGAACGATCGATCGCCCCTGACGGGCAGGGATTGATGCCTCGCCAAACTCGGGGAGCTTCTCCACGGCAGCCTGATCCAGCCATTCGCTATCCAGACGCACCACGGTGGGCAGCACGCCAAATCGCTTCTGAAGATCAGCAGCAATCTCCGACAGCGGCGCTGGCGCGTAGCTCTTCGTATCAATCTTGTAGTAGCCTTCTTCCTGTTCCAGGCGACGCACATCGCGCATGAGCTGCTCTTGAGCATTCAGCAGCATTTTGTGGACCAGCTCACGGGCCTTGGCATCCTTGAGTTCGCGCTGAATCTCCGCTCGTACTTCTTCATAAGTGCGATAGCGCGGCGGCGCAGGCGCGATCGGTGCGGGATCCGTGTCACGCAGCGGCGCAATGCTCGAAGGCGTATCCGTCTTAGGAGCATCGACCTTGGGC
>CAZYQL010000124.1:1840-3208 GCA_964650055.1 uncultured Phycisphaeraceae bacterium
TCCTTCTTGGGCTCGACCTTCTTGGGCTCGACCTTATCAAACGGCGAAGCAGGCGGCACGAAGCCGGGGATCGTCGTTGGATCGGGTATCGTCGTCGGGGCAGGTGTGGCGGCAATGAGGTATCGGCTCTTGTTGCGCTCGTAGTAGCCGTAGATATCGACCTCTTCCACTTTCACCACTTCGCGGGCACGATCGTAAGGCACGCGCAGATATTCGAGCTTCACGCGATCGGGCAGCTTGTAGCCAAAACCATAAGGCTTACCCTGGCCCGGCAGATTGTCCTTGTATTTTTCGTAAAGCTCCTGAAGATCTTTTTCAGTCACCGGCTTAATATCCGGCTGCGTCTGCGTGTAAGGAATCTCAACAGCCGAGATGGTCACCTCCGCGCGCTGATCGTAAACAAACCGCTTGACCATCGCTTCGCTCACCGGGGCTGATGGAAACGCCATCTGACCTTCGATGATTTGCTTGACGCGAACCGCCGGGCTGATGTGCTCGACACCCGCGACCAAAGCTTCATACTGCTGCGACACCAGCCAGCTTCGCACCGCTTCAAAGAGCTGATCGGAAGTGACATTGAACCGGCGCATCACATCATTGATGGTGACGTTGTTCAGGCCCGCCACGACCATGAGATCGTTGACTTCCTGATTGCTCGCGGAGAGGCCAAGCTTGCGAGCATCGTGATGGATGAGAATCCACTGAAGTGCTTCGTAGCGCGACTGAGTCACCGGAGAGAGCGCATTGAGCAGCGACATTTCCGTCGAAGCGATGCGGATGTCTTCGGTGGTGATGGTCCGGCCATCGACCACGCCGATGTCCTCGAGGTAAGACCCGCTCGAGCAGCGGTTGAGCACCGGCTCGAGGAGGAAGGAGACCATCAGCAGGCAGCCGCCGACGACGAGGATATGTTTGTTGTATAGACGAAAGAACTTTAGCACAGCCGTGTCTCCGGCGTAGGACGTAGGTTTTGCAAGGGCGGATCGGGGGCAAGAGTATAGCGATTCCGTCAGGAACGTGTCGTAGTGGAGAAAATGGGACGCGGACTGCAACAGGGCCGACGTAATTAGCTCGTACTCCCCTCCCTCTTAGGGAGGGGCAGGGGGAGGGTCGAGTCATCGATGAATAATATTGCTGTATTTTCCGCAGGAATGATCGGAAACGCGACCCTCCCCTAACCCCCTCCTCGCTTTGCGAGTCGCCTACGGAGACCTAGGAGGGAGGGGAATAAGAAAAAGTCATCTGCGTTTGCCCTGGGACTGCAACAGGGCCTACGTAATTAGCCGTTCGCCTTGGCGAACGAAGTAAAGAATCGCTGCAAAGAGTCGCAAAATTCGCAAAAGGAATTTGTGGGGTCCTCCGCAGGCT
>CAZYQL010000124.1:3308-6074 GCA_964650055.1 uncultured Phycisphaeraceae bacterium
GGCTCGGATGACGATGGCGGCCGCCGTTCACTTGGCGAGATCGATGATTTGAATGTCCTTGTACCACGCTTCACTGGCGGGGCCTGAGTGGATCTGAACGCCGATGATGCCGGTGGTTTCGATCTTGGGGTCTGCTTCGGTGTAGTCCACGGTCTGCTGGCCGTTGATCCAGAGCTGAATGCGGTTGCCCTGGGCGCGGATGACGTAATCATTCCACTCGCCATGTTTGACGAGGTTTTTGATCTTTTCCGCATCGGGCTTCTGGAGAATCTTATTGCGACGGGATTCATCGTAGAGCGCGCCCCACCAGCCTTGGCCCATGTCAGCCTGGAAGCCGGAGACTTCGTGGTGGTTGGGGATTCGCTTGGTGCGGAACTGAATGCCCGCGTTGGCCTTTTCGCCGCCGAGCAGTTTGACCTTCAGGCGAAGCTCGAAATCGCTGTAGGTTTTTTTGGTGCAGAGGAATTCGTTGTTGGGGATTGCCTCTTTCATGTTGCCGCCGACGATCGCGCCCTCTTCGATGCGGAACATTTTCAGGTTGCCCTCCCAGCCTTCGAAGGTTTTGCCATCGAACAGCGCGACGGGCTTTGGCTCCTTGCTTTCTTCAGCAAAGGCGAAGGACAACATGACAAGACAGAGTGCGAAGGCGAGCGTCGGCTTCATGATTGGTCCTCAGAAAACAGGCTGATGAATGTAGGGTGTGTCAATGCTCGGAGCAGACACACCGTGTTAGATCGACGAACCCAATGACGATGCCGTATGGAAACATTGAGTCCAATGTGGTGCGTTTGCGCAAAGCCTTGAAACACCCTACGCGCAATCCGCTTCTTGCAGATGCCTTGCTGTGCTCAGTCCGAAAAGCTGATGGCTGACTGCTGACCGCTGACTGCTTCTTCAGTCGTAACGGAACACACCCTTGCGCCACGCATAGACAAACGCAATGACGCTCGTCAGCATGAAGAAAAGCATGCGCGCCAGAAAGAGCGGCGACAGGCCCGACTCCGATGACAGACTAGGAAAAACAGTCGCCCAGGGATAAAGGAAAACGATCTCGACATCGAAGACGAGAAACGTCATGGCGACGATGTAGAAGCGGACATTAAACCGGCGACGGGCAGAGCCGATCGGATTCATGCCTGATTCATAGATAAGCCCTTTCACCTTGCCCTCACGGCTAGGCCCAAGCAGCGACGACAAAATGACATTGGCCACGCCGAAAACCAGCGCCATGAGCAACAGAATGCCCAGCGGAGCAAAGTGAGAAAAAGAATCGGCAGCCCAAACCAGTGTCATGGCGTGTTTCCTGTGTCAATCAACCAACGGACTCAGAGCATAGCAAAAGCAAATTGGCTGTGCACAGGCCTGCTTTTTACCATGAGCAGAGGCCCAAGGCATCATGGCTTTAAATCCACGCAGATCAGCTTCTCATTATCACGAAGATAAAGAAGACCAGCCGAAAGAGCGGCATTGGCACGCACGGGTGATTCGAGCAACTTGGCACTGGCCAGTTTCTTGTAGCCAGCCGCGCTTGCTTCGATCAGTTGCACTTCACCCGATTCGAGCAGCGCGATGATCTTGTCACCTGCAAGGATGAGCGGGCCGGCTGGCAGATCGAGTTCCGTCCATTTCACCTTGCCGGTTTTCAGTTCCACGCAGCGCAGCTTCGTATCGCCAAAGTCATTGCGACCATCAAAGCCAAACAAGTGGCCATCGCGATAGACGACATTGGCGTACTGACTTGAAAGCACATCATCTGCCGCCCATAGCGTGTGCACTTCATTGCCTTGGATTTTGAGCGTCGTTGCGCCGGTCTGGTACGACGAGGAGAGAAAAATCAGATCATTCACAACGACAGGCATCGCGGCATTAACTGAGGCGTGTTGCTTGGAGCGCCAGCGGTGCTGAAAGAGAATGTCGCCCGTCTTAGGTTCCACAGCAACGAGGCCGGTGCGGGTGTAGAAGAAGGCGTAGCGCTTGCCAGCGATGGTCGCGCAGATGGGCGAGGCATAGCCCGCTTCATCGCCGGTGGCTTTCCACTTGAGGTCGCCGGTCTTCACATCGAACGCGCCGATGCCGTGCTCTGGACCGCCGATGTTCAGGAGGACGAGGTCGCCTTCGATCAGGGGAGAGCAGGCTCTGCCGAAGAAACCGCCGGGCGTTTGATAGAGCTTTCGCGTGTCGATCTGCCAGAGCGATTTACCGGTAGCCAGGTCCAAGCAAAGCAGCACACCATCAGGCCCAAAGGCAACGACACGGCCATCGGCAATGGCAGGCGTGGCGCGCGGGCCATCGCCTTTGCGCATGTCGTCGCTGTAGCTGGTTTCGTAGCCGGCGGTCCAGATTTTTTTGCCGGTCGCTGCACTGAGGCAATCGAGCACCATGCGATCGCCCTGCCGATGAAAAAGAATCAGCTTGTCGTCAGCGATCACCGGCGAGCTGAATCCTTCACCCGCCTTGACCTGCCAGATCACCGCTGGACCTTTCTCTGGCCAGTTCGCTCTAATCTTCGCTTTGCCCTGGTAAGTCGCATCTCGCCCGGGCCCAAGAAACTGCGGCCAATCTTCATCACCAGCCATCACGCACGACGCCGCCAACATCACCACTGCAAGTAGAGCCAACCACGCAGCACTCAAATGCCGCGCGGTCTTGCTGGCGTTGCGATGAAAGTTCGATTGATCCTGCCGGTGAAAATCCATCGCGATCACTCCTTGGATTTTCCGGCCTCGCCACTTTTCTTCTCGTCGTTCTTCTCGTTGTTCTTCTCGT
>CAZYQL010000124.1:6174-12454 GCA_964650055.1 uncultured Phycisphaeraceae bacterium
GATTTTCCGGCCTCGCCACTTTTCTTCTCGTCGTTCTTCTCGTTGTTCTTCTCGTGGTCTTTCTCGTCGCCTGCCTTCTTGTCCTTGTCATCCTTGCCATAGAAAAGCATGTGCTGCCAGGGGAGTTTGTCGTATGAATCCACGAGCTTGAATCCGTTGGCGGCCATCTCAAGATCGACCTGCTTCTTGCTCATCTTGTGTAATCGCTTGATGGGCACGTTGTCATCTTCAGCGCGAAACTCAAGAAGCACGAGCCTGCCATCGGGCTTCAGCGCCTTGCGCATTTTCGCAAGCATCTGTGGCGGATGCGAAAACTCGTGATAGACATCCACGAGCAGAATCATGTCCTGCGATCCTTCGGGCAGCTTCGGATCGATGAGCGTGCCCAGTATGTATTCAATGTTCTCCACCTTCTGTGCCGCGGCTCGCTTCTTCAAAAACCGCAGCATCTCCGGCTGAATCTCCACCGCAAACACCTTCCCCTTTTCACCCACCGCCTTGGCGATGGGCAGCGTGTAGAAACCGTTGCCCGCGCCCAGATCGCAGACCACCTGACCTTCCTTGATGCCCAGCATCTTGAGCATCGTGCGCGAATCCTCTTCGCGATCACGTGATTCCCGCGTCAGCCAGGGGGCACCGGCATAGTGCATCGTCTGCGCAATCTCGCGCCCCAGATAATGCGTGGCTGCGGGTGGCACTGCCTCTTCACCCTTGGCATCGTCAGCCTTCTTTTCCTGTGCATAGGTCACAGGCAAAAAAACCAGCATCGACATGAAGAAAATAAAAGCGAGTGAACGTAAACGCATCATGAAAGCTCCTGTCAACTCAAAAGAGACTTTGGAATAACTCGGACCATTGGCGGAAGGACCTCTTAGGGAAGCAGGAAGGCAGGATAAAAATCCTTGAATCATTGACCTTCTTTTCCTGCATTACTGCCTTGCTTCGCGGCACTCCGGTTATTCAGAAATTCCAAAGTGTGATTCAATCCTGTGCCAATGAGCGAAGCAATTCTGCGGTGGAAGCGGATCCCACTTGCGATTTTCCAAACCCCGGCCTGGCCCCTGCTGCGACTGCGGCCTGCTGCGCATCAGCGTAATTCGAAATCAAAACGATCTTAGACTTCGGCTTGGCCTTGGCGAGGTTCGCAATCAGTTCCACACCTGAGTCCGTCGTAAACCTGCCATCGAGCACACGATTGACCAAGAGCACCGCGTCCCCTTCCATTGCCTGCGCGCAGCTCTTTTCATCCCCCGCATGGACGATCGCTGCGCCGGGCACAGCAGAGCGAATCGCATGGGTCAGCGAATACGAATCCGCACCGCAGTGCCCGACGAGTACAAATGTCACATCATCTCTTATTGCTTTATCGCTCATCGTTTCACTCCGGCTTTGATTCAACATATTCCTTCACCCGCGCTTCAAACGCCTGCGGCTTCATGCCGATCGCTTTGGCTTCTTCGAGTGCCTTCTCGTAAGACACGCCATCGTCCAAAATGCGATGAGCCATCCAGACCGCACCGACGCGATTGCCCGAAGCACAGTGCAGCAGCACCGGCTCATTGGTCTTGTTCGTCAGCAGATCACGCACCCGGCGGAAGATCGGATCAGAGAGCGTCTGCGCACTGTTGAATCCCGGATTGTGATAATTCGCCGGCTCAATGCCCAGATCGGCGAGCGCCTTGCCTTCATCGAATTTCGTGTTCTCACCTTCGCCGCGCAGATTGATCACCGTCTTGAGGCCCGCTTCTTTGAGCTTGGCCAGATCGGTTTCACTGGGTTGAGCTGCGAGATAGACGTTGCCGAATTTTTGGAGTTTGAGATCGCCGATGGTGACTTCTTCGAGTTTCACATCGGTGCGGGCGGGCTGCTTGGGCTTATTTGCATCTTTAGTGGCACCATCGAGCGTTGCGGGTTTTTCGCCGCCGTCGCAGGCCGTCAGGGTGAAGCAGAATGACAGGATGAGGAGTGATCGAAGCATGTTGAATCCGGGGTGATTAGGTGTGTGACGTCGTTCGCCAAGGCGAACGGCTAAATAGGTGTGACGCGATCCCGTGCATCAGGGTTTGGTTTTTTCAGGTTCTGCTTTTTCGAGTTCTGCCTTTTCGATGCGGCCGAACATTTGTCCGCCGTGGTCGCCGCCGCTCCAGGTGCCTGCGTACTGGCCATCGTAAATCATCACGCGAGCCGTGAACGTACCAAAGCCTGGCACCTTGAATTTGTCGAGCGTGATGATCGGCGTATCACCAGCCCACTTGACGCGAAGGATCAGGGGCAGCGTGGCGTCTTTGCCGCCGTATTGAATGCGGGCCATGAAGAGCCAGGATTCGCCTTCGATTTTCTTGACGCTGCTGATGACGTATCGCTCCTGATGCAACTTGCCATCCTCTTTGCCCTTGACGGTGAATGAGCCCACGAGCGCAGCATTGGTGAGCGTTACTTCAAACTGCTTCTCGAGCGCCGCCATCGCATCCTGCGCGGCAGTCTTGGTCGCATCCGCATCAACTGCGTAGCTCGTCGAAGCCAGCGCGACCAGTAAAAACAATACGTACAGGCGAGAGTGATT
Organism: uncultured Phycisphaeraceae bacterium; assembly: GCA_964650055.1. Taxonomy (GTDB): domain Bacteria; phylum Planctomycetota; class Phycisphaerae; order Phycisphaerales; family Phycisphaeraceae; genus JTS-RE9. The sequence continues at coordinate 8,738 of CAZYQL010000124.1, forward strand.
CATGGCAGTGTCCTTGAAAGTCATAGCAGCGATTGCAAGCATTATAGAGTAGCAGCATGGTGTACTTCTTCATCGCCCTACAACTTAGCCCTGGCCCGCCATCTTCAAAATCATCGCAAAATGTCCCGCCTCCACCGGCTGCACCGACAGCCGCTGGCCACGCTGCACGAGCAGCATCGTCGCGAGCTTCTTCTCTGCTTTGATTTCTTCCAGGGTCACCACGCGGCCCAGTTTCTTCTCAAACGCGACATCGACCCTCATCCAGATGGGATTCTCTTTCGTCGCTTTGGGATCAAAGTGAACATCCTTGGGATCGAGCGCTGTCGAGTCTGCGTAACCAGCCTTGTTCACTTTCGCCAAGCCCGCGATGCCCGTCGGCTGCGCGTTGGAGTGATAGATGAACACGTCATCGCCGACTTGCATCTGATCGCGCATGAAGTTGCGAGCCTGGTAATTACGAACACCATCCCAGCAGGTGGTCTTGTCGCGCTGGAGGTCATCAATCGAGTACGCATCCGGTTCAGTTTTGAGCAGCCAATAACGCTTGGGCATGGGATCGGATTCCTTGGTTCTGTGGGTGTGAAAACAGGGCATTGATTATTCGCCAGCGTAGTCGATACAGATGGCACAGGCGACAACGCTTGCCCCGATTCGCCTGCTGTCACCTGATGCACAGTCCGGCTGACGCTCCCCGTTGTACATGACCGGCATCGCGACAAGAAATAGTTGCACCGTGTCAGATGCAAAGTCGTCACTATGGCAAAAGCTGTGTCATATTGAAGTGTCTCGGTGCGGCGTGATCTGATTGGACAGATCGCTGCCCTAATCGTTGTCAGGTTGAATGGAGCAGGTTAGTTGCTGCGGGTTGACTGCCGCAGCAAGAAAGAGATTTGTTGCCCTAAGGAGGCGAGAATGCGTTTGATGATGTCATCGTTTGTTCTGGCTGGAGTGCTGATCACCGGCGGTTGCCAGCAAGCACCGGTCGTACAGCAATCGGCCAAGCCGATCAATCTACTGGGCGATTTGCAGATGCGATCCGCTCAGTCCACGTTCACGTCGTCAACGACGACTGAAACCGGCGGCATCCTCGTCAACACGCTGGGCATGCGCATGGTGCCGGTGGAAGCGACGACGTTCACCATGGGCAGCCCGATGAGTGAAAGCGGGCGTCTGGAAGATGAACATCAACATCCCGTGCGCATCAGCAAGCGCTTTTACATGGCAACCACCGAAGTCACGCAGGCTCAGTGGATGAAGGTGATGCGCAGCGAGCCTTGGAAAGGTATGAAGTATGTCGCCATCGGCCGCGATCAGCCCGCCACGCACATCACCTACGACGATGCGGTGCAGTTCTGCTGGGCACTGAGCCGGCTGGAGAATGCGACTTATCGCCTGCCGACTGAATCGGAGTGGGAGCTTGCCGCGAGAACCGGCGGCGAAGGCGCGTATGGCATCAGCGGCAGCCTTGATGAGTACGCATGGACGGACATTAATGTGCTCAAGTCTTATCCCGCAGTTGTCGCCACGCGCAAGGTCAGCGGCGCGGGCCTCTTCGATATGCACGGCAACGTCGCCGAGTGGTGCAGCGACTGGTACGGCCCCTACCCGCGCTCACTCGTCACCGATCCCACCGGGCCCTCCACCGGCGAGTACCGCATCGTGCGCGGCGGCGCGTGGGACAGCGGCGCACGCTTTTGCCGCTCGGCCTACCGCAACGGCACTGACGGGCAATCACGCTCGGGCAGCGTCGGCCTGCGCGTAGTGCTGGTGAAGTAACTCGGCTGTGCCTGACCAGAACGCCCAGCGATATACTATTTCCATGGACGGACGCAGTTCGGTGATCAACGTGCTGGTGGGTGTCGCAATGGGCGGATGCGTGCCCATCGTCGGCGCCATCGCGCTCACACAAGCTCATCCCGATTTTGTCTGGTTCGACCATTTCCTCACCATCATTCTTCTTTGTATTTTCTGTGCAGGCATCGGCGTCCTTGTGAATCTGCCGTGGAGCGAAATTCATTCGCACGCTGACCACAGAACACCGTCTCACTCATTGCATAATCAAAAGCACGAAGCGCACGCTGATGCAGGTGAGCAGCACCAGGAAGAATACTCCGAACCAAACGACAATACTTCGCACCGAAAGCAACGGACCACTGCCAGCGCGTCCTTCGCCATGAGTCGTCGTGAAGCGTTTCGCACGCTGGAACTGGAACTCGATGCAGACGCGGCTACGGTGCGCACTGCCTTTCGCAGGCTGGCGCGGGAACATCACCCCGATCATGCGACAACCCAAGGCGAAGAAGCTGTTGCCCAAGCGACACAGAAATTCCAGCGCGTCCGCGCTGCCTATGAAGTGCTGCTGGCCGATGACGCCGCGTAACCTTCTTTCCGAGCCGCAAAGCATAAGCTTACGGATTTCACGGGACTGCTTGCGCGCTTGATACTCCGCAGGCTTACGCCTTGCGGCTCGGATGGAATCATCACCAAAACACATCGCCCCTGCTTGGAACCGCAGTTGCGATTCGAAGCAGGGGCGACGTTGAGTATTGAAATTGTTTGAGCGCGGGATGCGAATTATCGCTTGGAGAACTGGAAGCGACGACGTGCACCGGATTGGCCGTACTTCTTACGCTCGACCTTACGAGGATCGCGGGAGAGCATTTCGTGTTCGCGAAGGATGGGTTCGAGGGTCGGATCGTAGCTCATCAGAGCGCGGGCGAGGCCGAGCTTGACTGCACCAGCCTGGCCCATGTACCCGCCGCCGTTGGCGTTGACGAAGACATCGACTTTGCCGTTCATCTGCGTGGCTTGGAGCGGGGATGTGACATCACCCTGATCGCGAATCTCGACGAAGTACGTCGGCATCTCGCGCTTGTTCACCAAGAACTTGCCAGTGCCCGGCTTGATGCGGACACGCGCCACCGCACGCTTGCGGCGACCGGTGCCCCAGATGAAGCCGCCCTTGTCGGGCACGCCCGCTTGGCGCAGGGGCTTGGGTTCAGCAGCGACGGGGGCAGCGGCAGTGGTGCCGGCGGTCGCGGTTCCAATCGTGGTCGTGTCTTCGGCCATAAGTAACATGTCCTAATCCGTGAAGAGCAGAGGTCAGAGGTCAGAAATCAGAGTTCAGAAATCAGAGGTCAGTTCGATCATTAGAGAGGCAACGGCTGCGGCTGCTGGGCTTGGTGCGGGTGCTCCGAACCTTTATAGATCTTCAGGTTCTTTAGCATCTTCGCAGCGAGCTTGTTCTTGGGCAGCATGCGGCGAACCGAACGCTGAAGCAGCATCTCGGGCTTGTTGTCCATCATCCACTTGTAGCTGAAATTCTTCTGGCCACCGGGATAGAAGACGTAGGTCTGGAACATTTTCTGTTCCGCCTTGGAGCCGGTCATGCGAATCTTATCCGCATTGATGACCACCACGCCATCGCCCACAAGGTGGTGCGGCGTGTAGGTCGGCTTGGTCTTGCCCATGAGCACCATGGCGAGCTTCGTCGAGAGGCGGCCGAGGATCAGGTCCGTGGCATCGACAATCCACCAGGCATCAGGGTTTGTTTCGTTCTTGGCAAGCGTCGTTTGGCGATTCATCGTGGCACCGGTCCAGTCAGGGGTTGATATAGAGAACGCAAAAGTGTACCGAAAACCGCCCTGCTGTCAAATCGATTCGCCGTTGTTCAAACATCGCCCGACCGGCCATTTGATTCCGATTGCCAGACCGCCC
>CAZYQL010000125.1:0-12323 GCA_964650055.1 uncultured Phycisphaeraceae bacterium
TTGCTTGCGCAGCGGCGAACCGTCCGGGTTTACAAAACCCGGCTCTGAAAAACCAGTCGATCATCATTTGTGATCCAACGACGTCACACCGCGCCAGCCCTCTGGGGTGCCATCTTTCAGAAATGCTTCGCATCGACCAAGCAGCAGTGCGGCACCTTGATCCTTCGGGTTGATGCGAAGCACTTCGCCAAACGCTTTCGCAGCTTCGGTCATGTCGCCTTGCATGTAGGCAGCAAAAGCATCGTCGAAAGTGCGCAGCGTTCTGCGCTTCGCATCGATCTGCGTCGGCACATTTGCGTCAAGCACTTCATACACATCGACGGCATCGCGTTTGCCTTTCACCTTCACTCGATCGATTCGGCGAAGGGCGAATGAATCGGCCTCGCGCATCTGCTCGCGCACCGAGCCGCTGATGACGACACCAGCGCCGTACATTTTTGTGAGTCCTTCCATACGTGCAGCGAGGTTGACTGAATCGGAGATAACGGTCGATTCCATGCGCTGAGCGAAGCCGACGGTGCCGAGCATGAGTGAGCCGTGATGGAGGCCTGCGCCGATGGCGATGGGCGGGCCGCCATCTGCGGTCCAGTCTTCGTTGAATCTTTCGACGCCGCGCAGAAGACCGATGGCAGCGCGGACTGCGTGATCAGGCTCAGCGGGGAAGAGCGCCATGATGGCATCGCCGATGTACTTGTCGATGAACCCGCCGTTCTCTTGTACGACCGGCGCGCAGAAGGCCATGTAGCGATTGACGAAGTCGAAGTTTTCCTTGGGGGACATTTTTTCCGACATGGTGGTGAAGGAGCGAATGTCAGAAAAGAGAATCGTCATGTCGCGCTGGGTCTGATCGCCAAGCTGCACATCGACGATGCTTTTTCGCCCGAGAAACTCGAGGAACTGCCGGGGTACAAATCGGCCAAACGATGCAGCCATCTTTTTCTGATGGGAGAAAAGGCTGGCGTTGTGCAGTGCTGACGCGAGGAAGCCGGCGATGGATTGGAAGGTGGAAATATCACCATCATCGAGCGGCGGATAAAACGGCTTGGCCTCACGCATGCGACCGCTTAGAAGCTGGGCGACTGCTTTGCCGCCAAAGACCACAGGCACGCAAACGAAGTAGGGCACGCCGATCGCATGTCGCAGTTGATCCATCAGCATGGTCTGCTTGGCTGCTTTGGTGGCGAGCATCGTGCCATCGCTTTGAAGCATGGCATCAGAAAAAAGAATGGTGACTTCGCGCAGCTGCGTGGCAGCCTGCGCCTCAAATCCGACACTGGCCACGGGGCGAAAGCATTGAGAAGCGGGATCGAGTTCGAGGATCACGGTGCGATCCATCTTCAGTTGTTTCTGCGCACTGGTGATGGTGCGGCTGAAGATTTCGCTGGGGGGCAAGTCGGTGGTAACTGATCGTTGAAGTTCGGAGAGAAGGTTTAAGCCGTGCCGTCGCTGACGCAGTTCGCGAGTGTTGCGCGAGATGACGGCATCAGAGCGGATGGCCTGGCCGGTGAGTTCATCGAGTCGCTTTTGGAAGTAAGCAATCTGGCGTGCGGATTCATCGGATGGAGTGGGCAGATCAGGCACGGGGCATCGATCTCAGTGAGCGGAGAAGCTTGCGTCAAGCAGAGGAACTGGCGGGCCATTCTACTTTCGCATCGCTTCAAAGGAGGCGATCAGGCCATCGCGAAAGTGAGGAAAGCGAGGGAGCCAGCCGGTGCGCTGACAGGTGATGACGTTGTCGCATTGCTTCGAGGATGCCCGGCGAAGTCGCTGCGCGGAATCAGCCTTGTCGCTGCTGGCGCCGGTCATTTCAAGAACGCGCGGCGGCTGGACGCCGATGGTTTTGGCGAGCGTCGAGTAGTACTCGATGCGTGGCACGGGTGAGCCGTCGCTACCCAGTTCGATGCGGCTCGGCTGGGCGGCAGTCATCATCGCAATAAGCAGGTCGGCAGCATCATCAGCATGAATCAGATTGAGCCAGGCGCTGGGATCGCCCGCCAGTGGTGCGCCGCTGCGCACTGCCTGCAAACCGATGATGCGGCCAGGGCCATAAAGCCCGGCCAAGCGCACGATGTGTGCGCTGGCAGCGCGACTGAGCCAGAGCTCTTCGCCATCAATGAGCAGTTGACTGCGCTCATCAGTGGCGCGAGCAGGTGTGTCGGCATCGACATGCTCGCCAGAGGTTTGACCATAGACGGCGGTAGACGAGGCGACGACGATGCGGCGCACATTGGCGCTACTGAGTGCAGATAGAACATTCTTCGCACCTTCAAGCACGACCTGGTCCGGTGTGATGTCGCGGTCACTGGTCGAAGGTCTGCCCGGTGGAACGAGGTGATAGACATCAAGCGATGCGCTGGCGAGGACGGGCCTGATCGCGGCGAGGAGGCTTACTGGTTGTGTGATGTCGGCGATGAGCGGCTGCACGCCGAGGGCGGCCAGTGATTTGGCGCTGGCGGGTGAACGAACGATGCCAAAGACGGTGGAGCCTCGCGCGATCAGGCGCGGGGCAAGAAACTGGCCGATGTAGCCGCAGCCGACGATGAGGGCGGCAGGTGAGAGTGAAACGTGATCCAAAGACATGGCGAGATGATATAGAAAGGCGGGGATGAATGATGGATCGTGGATTGCCGCGCTGATGACGCTACGCCGCAAGCGGCGATACAGGAGAAAAAGTTTTACTGAGCGCTCTGCGGCTTGATGGTGAAGTTCACCGTCGTTGTCTTGCCCGGTTCAATCTTCACTTTCACCGGCTGCACACTTTCGCGAAACGCTTTCACTTCATGCCAGAGTGAAAGTTCATATTCGCCGGGTGGCAGGTCGTTGATTTCAAACGAGCCTTGCTGGCCGGTGACGCTGAAGAAGGGGTGGTCGATGACGTGGATGTAGCCGGACATCCAATCATTATTGTCGGATCGAATGGGTATGCCCACTTCCGGTTGATTGGGAACCCATCGAAAAGCAGAATAAGCCCCCACGAGTTCCTTCTCGAAATTCGGACTCTTTTTCGGGTTGACGACCAGTGCGTGTCGAGCGCCAACCTCGTTGCGAAATTCGATCAACTGTCCGAAACGTGTCGTTGCGATGTGCGGCTCAATTCGACAACTACCCATCTTGATAATGGTCGTCTCAATCGGAATCACCCAGTCGATTGCGGGTAAGCCGTCCGATACGTGAATCAATACATTCTGCACAGTGTCATTGGCACCCCAGACCCACGTTTCAAAGAGCAGCGACTCACGACCACGGTAGAGCTCAGCGCAATTCCTATCAATTGAAGGTCGCGTGGCAGGGGGCGGTAGCTTGGTTCCGTTAAACTTCACCAAGCCCACAATGCGGCCAGGCGTATTAGGATTGATAGGGAGCATTGCATCGTCTTTGCCGTGATCCACTATGGATGGCTGGGACACACGCTCGTTAACCGCCACATTTTCCGCTGGCTCCTCCACCACCTCCGGCTCGCTCACCCGGCCTAGCAGCCAAATCGACAGCAGCATCGTCAGCAGGGCGAGCTTGAACGTGTTGGCATTTTTTGCAGAGGCTTGGTCCGACATCGTTGTTATTGTAGTACCACCGGGATGTATCAGTTACCAGTAAGTACGATCCGTCAATCTCATGTAGCTGGCGTTACAATCATTGCCAGCCTTACAATCCGATGAAGCCTTGTGCATCTGCGGGTTTTATCGGGATGGCCACGGACGATTCTTTGCTTTTCAGGAGACTTGCTCATGCGATCATTCATGCGACCACTGCTTCTATCTTTTGTTGTGGCTGGCGTGCTGGCCTGGTGCGGTGTCGATGCACATGCGCAGAACTGGGGCAACTGGCGTGGCCCGAATCACGATGGCTCCACGAGCGAAACGAAGCTGCCCACGAAGATATCCAAGGAAGAGAATGTGAAGTGGGCGATCGATCTGCCCGGCGATGGCGCTGCGACGCCGGTAGTCTGGGGCGATCGCGTTTTCGTGAGCGTGGGAACGCCAGAGAATCAGATGCTTGCCATTGCCTACGACCGTCAGACCGGCAAGGAACTTTGGAAGCACGTGGTCGCCGAGGCCAAGCCCACGGACCGTAACTCGAATAAAGCAGGCCCTTCGCCCGCCACCGATGGCAAGCATGTCATCTTCTTCTATGGCTCGGGTGATCTGGTCGGCTACACCGTCGAAGGCAAGAAAGTCTGGCAGCGGCAGCTCTGCGAAGAGTACGGCGATTTCTCTTTCATGTGGTCCTTCAGCAGCAGCCCGGTCATTCACGATGGCGCTGCTTATCTTCCGATCCTTCAGCGCGCCGGCCACCAGTACCGTGAGCCTAAGTTCAAAGCTTCCACCGAGTCGTTCATTCTCGCCTTCAATCCAGCCACGGGTGAAAACATCTGGAAGGTCGCGCGTCCCTCCGCTGCTGTTGCCGAATCTCTCGAAGCCTTTACCACCATCGTCCCCTTTAAGAATGGCGACCGCGAAGAACTGCTCGTCACCGGCGGCGACTGCATCACCGGCCACGATCCCAAGACCGGCAAAGAACTGTGGCGCTGGGCGACATGGAACCCTAGCAAAATCGGACACTGGCGCCTCGTGCCTTCACCCGTGGCTGGCGCGGGCATCGCCTTGGTCTGTGCGCCCAAGGGGGATCCGGTTTACGCCATCAAACTCGGCGGCAATGGTGACATCTCGGAGAACGGCCTTGCATGGAAGAGCAGCAACCGCAACATCAGCAGTGATGTTTCGACACCGCTTTTTTACATGGGCAAGTTCTATGTGCTCAACAGTGTCATCAAGTCGCTGGTTTGCGTTGAGCCTAAAGATGGTTCGGTGATTTGGGAGATTGAGAAACTGCCCGGCCAAGCCAAGTATGAAGCTTCGCCCACCGGTGCTGATGGAAAAATCTACACCATCAGTCACAAAGGCGAACTCGATGTCATCGATGCAACGACCGGCAAAGTGCTCCACTCGACCGACCTGAGCGTGCCTGGCACGGCGAACAATCGCCCTTCGGTGGTGGTCTCGCAAGGCAGCCTGTTCATCAAGGTGCACAACAAGCTTTATTGCTTTGGTGATTCGAATTTGAATTGACCATTTTGAACCATCCATATAGCCCCGGCCTTGGCCGGGGTGATGGTGCGATTGCAGTGGGTGTTGTTCGTGAGCGCTCCCCCGGCAAGCCGGGGGCTATATAAAAACAAAACGAGCGGACATCTCCTCCGATGTCCGCTCGCTTGCTTAATGATCGGTTCGCTTGTTCACGCGGCCTTGGGCAATCGTGCGGCGAGCGTCGTGGCAGCTTTGTAATTCGGGTTGATGTCGAGTGCAGCCTGCACGTGTTCTCTGGCGCAATCCGTTTCGCCCAGCGCTGCTTCGCAGATGGCGGTGTGGTAAAGCGTGTCCGCCCAGCCGGGTTTGCGAACGACCTGCGTGGAAAGCGTCTGCGTGCTCTGCTGAAGAATCCACGTCAGCGGCGACGCGGTGATGGCGGGGGCCTTGGCGGGTTGAGTCAACCTTTGAATCACTTCGCCAGCGCCGGCTTCGAGCCAACCCTCGGCAAGCGCGAATGATCTTTCATCTTCATCGGCGATTGACTCCAGTCGCTTCTGCGCCTGATTGGCGATGTGGCCTCGGTCACAGCACAACGCGCTGACGATGAGTCCCGCCCAGGCCTGGGTGGATGTCTGATTCAGTCGCGTGGCCTGCCACCAAAACCAAGTGGCCTGTGCGAACTGACCGGCGTGCATGAAAGTGCGGGCCAGGCCGGTGATGGCCAATGTCTTGTCGCAGCTTCTTGTTTCCAGTGCGTGCTGATAGCGCTGTGTCGCCAGGGCCAACGAACCTTGGCGATCCGCATGCTCGGCTGCCTCGATCCAGAGCGCGCCATCGTCAGCCGACTGTGCGAGAAGCTCACGATATGCTTCGGCTGCATCACGGTCGCGTCCAGCCTGTTTCATCCACTGCGTTCGCAGCCACTGCATCGCGCTGTTCATGGATGAGGTTGTGCGCTCGAGCCGGTCAATGCTGACCTCGGGATTGTGCGATGCTTCCAGACGGGCCAGTGTACGTGCGGCAGTGGCGTCGGAAGGATCCAGCTTCAGTGAATGCTCAAGCTGCGCGATCGCTTCATCATTACGGCCCGCTTGTTCGCACACACCGGCACACAGCCGACAAAGCTGGGCGTCGCTCGGGTGCTTGGCGATGAGAGCGGTGAAGAGCGCAATGGATTCATCGAAGCGATTCAAGGCCCAAAGCGACTGGGCACGCAGTGAATCGATAGACGTTTGATGCGAAGAAGAATCATCGTGCAGCGAAGCGCGATCGAGCATGCGCATGGCGTCGCTGGCGCTCTGGGTGATCAGGTGCAGCTTCGCAATCAGCAGCATCGCTTCGATGCTGTCGGGCGATGCTTCAAGGGAGGCCATCGCATGTTGTAGCGCCTGCGCAGGACGGTCGGCTGCAAGGGCAGCCTTGGCGCGATCGAGCATTTCCAGTGCGCTGGCGTGTTGGCGAAGTTTCATAAACAGACTCGATTCGAAGGCAATGGGATCGCTTGATGACGAACAGAATTACGCAGCATTTGCCGATAGTTCCTGTTGCAGGCGCAGAGCCATGGATTGATTGGGTTCGCGCTGGAGCCACTGGTGAAGGCGGCGCTTGGCGACTTCCACGCGGCCTTCACTGGCCTCTCGGCGAATCAGGGCGGCGCGGAGATCGGGATATTTCGGGTGAGCATTCACGGCTGCTTTGAGGATGGAGGATGCAGGCGGACCGATGGCGGGGTCATCCTGCACCTTGCTCAGAATGATCGCCAGTGGTGCTGCATAAGGATCGATGTGAAGGCCGCGGTGGGCCCAGCGGCGAGCATCTTCGCCATCGTTCGCAAGCATCGCCAGATCAGCCAAGGCCTGGCAGAGCGTGAGCATGGTGCGATCTTCATCGACATCGCGTTCCATCTGCACCATCGCGCCGCGCAGCATCGAAATCGTCTGAACATCCGGCGAAAGTTTCTGCGCAGCAACAAGGCTGGGAATCGCTTCGAGGTGTTCGAGTAGCTCACCCGCCAGTTGATTGATGGTTGATTCGGAGATGGAAGAAGGCTGATCGTTTGCTGCGCCTTGAAACATCTGAAGCCAGCGCATCACCGACGGTTCGTGGCCGTGGTTTCTGTGGAGCGATTCGATCAGTCGGCTCACCTGCGGGTCGCGGCTTTTCGTCGCCAGGGCAATTCGATACCGCACCAACTGCGTATCACTGGCGGCATCCTGCTGTGACATGCTTTCGATGATGACCCGGGCTTCATCGTGCTCTCCCTGCTGAATCAGCAGGCCAAGCAGAAGGGCGGTCGCATCGGCGGGACAATCCGCAGCCGTTTGCCAATCGCACAGCTCAAGCATCGCCTGGGCGCGGCGATCGCCGGCTGCCCAGTTCGCAAGGCGTAACAGTTTCTCATCAGCAGAATCCGCAGTCAGTGGCGCATTCAGCGCGGCGGCGCGATTGATCCACCGCTCGACTTTGCGTCTGCGACTGCGGTCAGCAAGTTGTTTGGAAAGTGATGCCAAGCCCCCTCCATGCCAAATCATGGCTCAGGTGATGATGCGAGCGCTGCGGGATGCCGCCGCCTATAGCGATGTCATCGGCGGTAGGGGATGGAAGGTTTAGCGCGATTGCGCGGCGATCAACTATTCGTCACGAGCCACGACCGTAAGGGAGTGGGAATTCAGTTCGTTCGATCCCGCTTCCTGACGGTCGCGGCTCGTAGCGAATGCGTCATGAATTATCCGCACTAATCCTGCTTGCGAATCTGCATGGCGGTGCGCAGGTGGGCGGCCATCCAGTTCAGTTCATCGTCATCTCTGCCGGTGAAGAGGGCGACGACTTTGCCGTCGCGTGGAACGAACTGAAGGTTCATGAGCGAGCGGTTGTTGACGCTGGTGCCGCTGTGGTCCACGCGAATGTCTAGTAGTTCATCGCGGCGCCATTCGTGCATCTTGCGTCCGAAGATCGATTGCTGCGTGAGTAGTAGGGTGTCGTGTACCACATCAATCACCGCCTGCTTTCGCATCATGTTCAGACCCAGCAGCAGGACCAGAATGCCCACCGCCCAGAAGATGGAAATGAAAAGATAAAAGCCAAGCGGGACGCCGGTGAAGAACATGATGACGGTGAACAGGGCGACGAAGCCGCACCAGAAAAGCGAGAAGAGCATCAGCGGCAAGGTGGCTTTGGTGAAGCCCAGCGGCGGCACGCGCAGGGTGATGCCGCTGCCCATCTGATCGAGCACTGCCTTGGTACTGGCGGGTTTCTGCGGAACATACTCAGCTACATAAGGTTCGTTTGCCTCCAAGGCCTCGGCTGCATGATGAGGCTCGGTGACCTCGACCGCTCGCTGATCGGTGAGCCTGGCCATCTCCTGTGCGATCTCGTGCGCCAGGCGGCGCAGCAGGGGTAGCGGCTGACCTGAACCTAATTGCAAAACGGCTTCAGATTTGAAGTGCGCATGAATAGCGTTGTAAACGTAGCCCGATCTGGCGCGGATACGATTGTTCGATTCAGCATCAACATTCTGAAGCAGCGAAGAGCGTCCGATTTCCATTTTCATCAGCTCGCTGGCGATGCGCGTTTGGGTACGGCGAAGCGGGCCGGCGCGATGAATCGAGGTAATCATCTGATCGGTCAGTAGAATTTCAGCATGTCCCACAAGAAGGAGCACCCCGGCGAAAATCACGGCCAGTCCGATGAGTAAAAACGGAATGCCAAAGAGCGCCATGAAGACGCCGCCGATGTCGAAGCCGCTTGCGTCTTCTTCAAACTGCTTCTGCATCTTCTCAAACTCAGGCGGCAACTGCGGCTTGGCTTTGGCGGGCGTGGGTGCAGGTGTTTCGATGGGATCGGCAGATGTCGCGGGTGTTTCGAGTGGTTCTGATCCTGATTTCAGGTCGTCTTCATCATGCTCGAAATGTTGCGATGGCGCTTGGGGCATCTCAAAAATAGATTCAAACAGGGGATCGAGAAGCCCGAGCACGCCGAGCATCCAGAACGATGCAAAGCCTGCGAAGACGAGGCCGAACACGATCGCCACTAAACCGCCTGTGCGCGCAGGCCGGCGTGGCAGGATGAAGCGCACGCTGTCGGGATCCGCTTCGACGCGGTAGCTTTCGCCCAGTTGCTCGTCTTGGTTCATGGGTTCATTTTAGCGATCGGCCGGCGTTATCGCGGGGCGGCAGCGATGCAGCCATCCCGGAAAAATCCTCACAAATGTTACAGGCCACCTAAAGGCCCCCTGCAAACTCGTCCGATAAACGGATGGGGACGCGGTGGCTGCTGGCCTCTCTCCGATGGTTCCGATGGAGACGAAAAATAGCGACGATGACTCGAATCAATTGCGGACTTCCAATGATGAACCCATTGCAGAACAAATTCGCCTTCACCTTCACTCTTGGCATCATCATGTTGATGAGCGGTTGCTCGCAGCAATACAACGGCACGCTCGGATTCAAGGATCGCGATGCCACGGTCATCAGCGAAGCGCGTGATTACCACGCCAGCAAAGCTGACTCGCGCGAAGATGGCCTGATCGATCGTCCTGATGCGTCCACGGATTCGACAGCACTCAAGAGCATGGGCCCGGTGAATTCGGTCGTGCCTCAGAAGCCCGCGCCTGGTCCGACTGTCGCTGCGACGCCTGCCGGTGCAAACTTTGGCGCACCAGCCAGCACGCGGCCTGAAGTCACTTCACCTGTCTCCGAGCAGCCTGGCGCTCGTTCATCCAATCCGCTGGGGCTCTTTGGTGATCTGCCCGAGCGCACCCCAGTCATCGGCAGCCCGCTCGATAGCCCCGGCAATATCGAGCAGACCACCTTCACCACCGAAGGCTCTGACTTCGATCCTGAAGTTGATGCCAGTGGTAAGTACCTCCTCTTCGCTTCGACTCGTCACCGCGACAACTCCGACATTTACGTCCAGAAAATCGGCGGCACCACGGTCACGCAACTGACCAATGATCCTGCCAAGGACATCATGCCGACCTTCAGCCCTGATGGTTCGCAGATTGCTTTCGCCTCTGATCGCTCAGGCAACTGGGACATCTACATCATGGATGTCAGCGGCGGCAAAGCCACGCAAATCACCAACGGCCCGACCCACGATCTTCACCCGTCCTTCTCACCCGATGGTCGCAAGATGGTTTATTGCAGCTACGGCTCCAAGAGCGGGCAGTGGGAACTGGTCGTCATCGATGTTGCCAATCCCGCTCAGCGCCAAATCATCGGTAACGGCCTCTTCCCGCAGTGGTCGCCCAGTGGTGATCGCATCCTGTTTCAGCGCTCACGTGAACGTGGCACGCGCTGGTTCAGTGTGTGGACGATTGATTATGTCGATGGCGAAGCGCGCAGGGCGACTGAAATCATCGCAGCGAATAACGCCGCCGCCATCACGCCATCGTGGAGTCCTGATGGCAGCCACATCGCTTTTTCAACGGTGATGAACCCTGATGCCTCGGCGACTACTGGTGGTGATAAACCGGTGCTCGCGGATGTGTGGCTGGTCGCGCTTGATGGCTCTGGCCGGGCGAATCTGACGAACAACAGCTTTGCGAATCTCCAGCCTGTCTGGGCCAGGACGGGGGCGATTTATTTCGTCTCCAACCGTGGCAAAGATGGCGTGGAAAACATCTGGTCGATTCGGCCGGATCAGGCGTTGAAGCTGACGAAAAGTTTGACGACACCTTCGACCTCGCCGGTGGTCAGTGGGGCAACGTCCGAAAAAGTTGTGCCTACAGCGTCGGTTGAGACGAAAGAATAAGGGAGAGAAAAGGGAAGAGCGATAAGGGCCTAGGGCCTAGGGGGATGAAACCCCGAGCCATGCCCGATGTGCAACGAATAATTTTCTAGGCCCTAGGCCCTCCTCCCTAGGCCCTTTGATGATCCAGACGAGCGGAGCTCGTTTCTTTAGACCCAGGCATGATGCCATGACAAGTAAACAGGTCATGCTGATGTTCGCTCTCGTGCTCCTTGGTGGTTGTGCCACTAAAGAGCCGCGCGGTTCTGATGCACTGGTGAGTCCATATCAACAGGGACGCATCTGGGCAGTGGCACCGCTACGAAACGAGAGCGGCAGTTTGCAGGCAGATGGTGTGCTCATGGCAGACCGATTGCAGCGGCAACTGGAAAACGCATCGAACATCGATGTGCTTCCGGTCAACCGTGTGCTGCGAGCGATGGAACTACTCGAGATGCCTTATGTAGAAACGCCGGCGGATGCGGCGCGGCTCATGCAAACACTCGGTTGTGATGGGCTGATCATCGGCACCATCACTTCCTACGATCCATACGATCCTCCTCGACTTGGACTTTCCATCGAACTCTTCGATGGTGGCCGGTCGCAGTCGCTTGATGCATTAGATGTTCAAAAGCTCACACGAGCAGCGACGGGCGATCAAGCTCATCCCTATGCCTCCGGCTCCAGTGGCCCGCCCATGTCCAGGCATGGTGGCGTCGCCAGTGGCGTCAGTGCCTACTTCGATTCAGCCAGCGGTGACGTGCGAAAGAAGCTGCAAGTTTATGGCAGCAATCGCGGCGGCCCCGATTGGCATCCCGAAAGTTGGCATCGATATCGAATCAGCATGGACCTGTACAGCGAGTTTGTCACCTATGTGATGAGCTGGCGGTTACTGCACGCGGAAAAGCAGCGACTGTCACAGCAAATCATGACAAGCCCACCTCAGGCCAGTTCCCGTTAAGACATCGGGCCCGGCCGTGGTGAGGCCGGAGTGCAACCGATGACCTTTTCTTATCCAGACGACCAGACCCCACGCAAAGCGCGCAAGCGCGCCGACATTGCAGACACCACCGACACCACTGGCGCATCGCAGACGCCGGGGCCAAGGGGAGCCGATGATCCATCGGCTGAAGATCGCTCGCCGAAGGAGCAGGGCGGCGGCATCATCAGCCCAGATCAGGCCTACGCATCAGGTCAAACGCCTACCGGCGCAACTCCCCTTGGCCCCAGCTTCTCCGAAGAGTTTGTTGAGCCCTTCGACGCTCAAAATCGCCGGCAACTGGTGCTCGTCAAGAGCGGCCATCGCTATGTCTTTCGCTATGAACGAGGCGAAGAGACGAAAGTCCTGGCCGGCCTCGTCGAGATGGCACGCGACCCCAAGAGCGAACTCGATTGGTTCGACGCAGCCGTGCTCAGTCACCAACTGGGCCAGCGCATGAGCGAGCAACTCGATCGCCTTCGCCGGGCTTGAGGTGCAGAATCTTCGATTCCAAATCTCCAATTTCGAATCTCCGATTTCAAATCTCAAATTTCAAATTTTCAATCTCTGATCTCAACACGCAGATTTCA
>CAZYQL010000126.1:0-11064 GCA_964650055.1 uncultured Phycisphaeraceae bacterium
TTTCATCGTCACTGGATTCAGCGATGGCAGCTTGGCGTATGGTGGCTCTGGGAATTCGGGTGACTTTGCCCGTGGTACAAGCGTTGGCGGCGAAACCACCGGCGGCATCTACGCTTTTGAAGTCAGCCCCGGCAATTTCGCCTTGGGTGTACAGCCCAGCGATCCCGACTTCAGCCCCGGTACCATCGAACTTCGCCTGCAAAACCTCACCGGGACGGTCATTGACCTGCTTGATGTCGATTTCGAGGTCTTGGTCCTGAACAATGAAGGACGTTCGAGCGCCTTCGCCTTCAGCTATTCGACCAATGGCACTACGTTCATTGATGTGCCTTCGGCCCTTGTCTCCTCTGTCGCCGCTGCCGCTCAGCCGCCGGTCTGGACATCCAACCCGTTCTCCTTGACGCTCGCATCGCTCGGTTTGGCTGACGGCTCATTCCTGTTCCTTCGTTGGACGGGCAATGACCTGGGAGGAAGTGGCAGCCGCGACGAATTCGCGCTCGACAACATCGTCATCACCAATCCGTCCGCTGTGATCGCTGTCCCCGAACCCGTCACCTTCTCCCTGCTCATCATCGGCGGCGTCGCTCTCATGGGCCGTCGTCAGCGAGTAGCGTGAACATCGTTCATTGATCCGCAAAACTAAAATGACCCAAGGCGAGCCACCGGCTCGCTTTTTTTTATTGACTATCCGCTTCTATTCTTCAATGGCATGCTATAATATGCACGGTCTGTTCTCACCTTTCTCGAATCGCGACCGGGGGCAACGCCATGACATTTCAGACAATTCAGACAATTCAAAGTAACAATCGATACCCCTATTCACTGCTGCGCGACACACGCTCGCCGAAAAAAGCCGACCTCAAAACCAACCGCCCCCGTCAACCCGCTTGCGCCACCGCCTCCGCGCACCCTGCACCCAATCTGCACCTCGTCACGTTCCCGATATTCGCATGGACACAAAAAGCCGCAGTATCAGCGAAAAAGCGAAGGGTAGACGTCTACCTAGTTCCCCATAGACACGCTTTAAGCATTGGCAATTCAATGACATACGACAAAAAGTAAAAATGAAAAACAGCGCAGGTAGACATCGTGATAATGCAATCTCATGTAGTTTGTACGGTAGGCGGGCTTAGAATGGTCCCCACTTTTGAAAAATTGAAGTAGACACTTTTAGTGAGCGTTCACACTTGCGACAGCGACTTTGACGTACCGATTAATTCTGCTAAACTACTCGACTCGCTCCAGGTGGGGCACGTTTTTTAATCTTTCACTGCTTTTAACACGGGAACTCCCATGTACGCGATCATCGAAGACAGCGGCACTCAGATCAAGGTCAAAGAAGGCGACGTCATCAAGGTCTCCCTTCGTGAACTAGCCGCCGAGCAGGCCACCCTCACTTTTGACAGGGTCGTCCTCGTCAGCGCCGACGGTGCAGAAGCAGCGGGCAAGATCGGTCAGCCTTATGTTGCTGGCGCTTCGGTCACAGCGGACATCCTCGGCGAGAAGCGCGGCGACAAGGTCCGCATCGTCAAGTTCAACCGCCGTAAGAACTACAAGCGCACCAAAGGCCACCGCCAAGATCACCTGGAAGTCAAAGTGACTTCGATCCAAGGCTGAGCCTTGCGATTCACTCGTATCCTCAAACCCGAAGCGAGCGCTTCGGGTTTTTCATTGCGCGATTGCCTCCTCGATCTTTTCAGCTTTGCCTCTACAATCAAATCATGCACCATCCCGCACCTTCGACATCCACTGCGATGCGACTGCTCATCCCCCTCGCTGCTGCGATCATCATCCTTGCAGCGCGCAGCGCGCCAGCCGTCGCTGCGGATGCGAGCCTGCCTGACAAGATCGAATTCAATCGCGATGTTCGCCCCATCCTTTCCAACACCTGTTTCAAATGTCACGGCTTCGACCAAGGCGCCCGCAAAGCTGACCTGCGTCTGGATCGGCGCGAGGAGGCGCTACTCAAGCGCGACGATGACACCACGCCCATCGTGCCCGGCAAGCCGCAGCTCAGCTCGATTTATCAGCGGCTGACCACCGATGACATGACCGAGCTGATGCCGCCGCCCAAGGCGAAGATTCCGCTCTCAGCGAAACAGGTCGCGATCATTCGCAAGTGGATTGAGCAAGGCGCGGAGTATGAGCCGCACTGGGCGTATCTGCCGGTGAAGCAGCCGGAGCTACCGCACGTTGATAAGCATGATCTCAGATACGTTCGCAATCCCATCGATCAATTCATCCTCGCGCGTTTGAAGCGCGAAGGCATCGCGCCTTCGCCGCTGGCTTCAAGCGAAGCGCTGATTCGCCGGGTGACGCTCGGCCTGACCGGCTTGCCACCGACGCCGGAGGAAGTCGCTGCATTTCTCAAAGAAGTTGAACAGGAGTCGCAGCCCGGAGATGCAAAACATCAAGATGCCTATGCCCGCCTCGTCGATCGCCTGCTCGCTTCACCCGCTTATGGCGAACGCATGGCGTGGGACTGGCTTGATGCGGCGCGCTATGCCGACAGCAACGGGTATCAGGGCGATGGCGAGCGAACCATGTGGCCGTGGCGCGACTGGGTCGTCAGCGCGTTCAATCGCAACATGCCGTTCGATCAGTTCACCATCGAACAAATCGCAGGCGACCAACTGCCAGAGGATGCAAAATCAAAATCGACCTGGCTTGCCACAACGCCCTTCGAGCGCAAACTCGCCACCGGCTTCAACCGCAATCACATGATCAACGGCGAAGGCGGACGCATCGCCGAGGAAAATCGCATCGAGTATGTCTTCGATCAATCTGAAACCGTCGGCACCGTCTGGCTTGCGCTCACCTTCAACTGCTGCCGGTGTCACGATCACAAATTCGACCCCATCACGCAAAAGGATTACTACAGTCTTTTCGCGTTCTTCAACCAGACGCCCGTCACAGGCGGCGGCGGAGACCCGGCCACACCGCCCAACATGCAAGTGATTAGTGATGCACAGCAAAAGCAAATCGATGATCAGGAATCACAACTCACCGCCCTCACCGCCAAACTCGCCCAGCGACAGAAAGAACTCGCCGCCGCTCATGCAGATCGGGAAAGTCAGGCACTTAAAGAACTCGACAAGGAATCGTGGCAGATTCTCAAACCCGCCGCGATGAAAGCGGTCCATCAGGAACTCAAATCCCTCGATGATCATTCCATTCTCGCGCACGGCCCCAATCCCGCCAACGATACTTACACGCTCACCTTCGCCCCGCCGCGCGATCGCATCACCGGCCTTCGCCTCGAAGCTCTTCGCCACGAATCGATGACGCAAGGCGGCATCGCGCGCTCTGACAGCGGCAACTTTGTGCTTACGGAAATCGAAGTGCGCGTGGTACCCAAGGATCACCCCGCAGACAAGGGCATCGGCGAGTTGCCAGTCATCAAGATCGCCTCCGCTGATGCGACCTATGAGCAAGGCGACCTGAAAGTCACGACTGCTTTCGACAGTAAGCCCAGCACCGGCTGGGCCGTCTATGAAGGCAAGCCAGTCAATCGCGATCACGAAGCGGTCTTCCGTTTTGCACAGCCGATCGAATTGCAAGAGGGCGCATCACTTGCCATCACGCTTCGGCACGATTCACCGCACGCCAGTCACAACCTGGGACGCTTTCGTTTATCCATCACGAACAGCGCCAGCCCGCAGCTAACACCCGGTAAGCAGCAACTGATCGATGCTTTGAAAACCGAAGCAGACAAGCGAAATCCACAGCAGATCAAGCTCGTCACTGATCACCTGAAAGTGCAGGACGAAACTTCGCGAATGATCAGTGAAGAAATTGAGAAGACTAAGAAGTCGCTGGCCGACCTTCGCAAAGCGACGGTGAAGGTGATGATCATGCAGGACATGGCTTCGCCGCGCAAGACGTACATGCTCGACAAAGGCATTTACACGCAGCAGCTTGCGGAAGTGACTGCGGCAACGCCGGGCGCGTTGCCTGCGATGGAAGAGGGGCAGCCGCGCAATCGGCTGGGACTGGCGCGGTGGCTCGTCGCACCGGAGAATCCGCTCACAGCGAGAGTCACGGTCAATCGCATCTGGGCGCAGTTCTTTGGTGCTGGCCTCGTCAAGAGTCCCGAAGATTTTGGCATCCAAAGTGAGCTGCCCATTCATCAGGAGCTCCTCGACTGGCTGGCCGCTGACTTCGTGCGCAGCGGCTGGGATGTGAAGCATCTGATCAAGACCATCGTCACCAGCCACACCTATCGGCAGTCTTCGGTCGTCTCTGCTGCGCTGCTCGAACGTGATCCTGCAAATGTGCTGCTCGCAAGGGCGCCGCGCTATCGGATGCCTTCGTGGATGATTCGCGATCAGGCTCTGGCAGCGGCCGGCCTTCTTGTGAAGAGTGTCGGCGGCCCGCCGGTGAAGTCGTATCAACCGACCGGCATCTGGGAAGAGGCGACCTTCGGCAACAAGAAATACGTGCAGGACAAAGGCGATGCGCTCTACCGCCGCAGCATCTATATCTTCTGGCGTCGCATCGTTGGCCCGACGATCTTCTTCGATTCCGCATCGCGTCAGGTCTGCACCGTGAACCAGGTGCGCACCAATTCACCACTGCACGCATTGACCACACTCAACGACATCACCTACATCGAAGCTGCCCGCGCCATGGCGCAGCGTATCATTACCAGTGGTGCCAACTCCACGGAGGCGAGGCTCGATCTCGCCTACCGCCTGGTGCTCTCACGAACGCCCAGCGCAGAAGAAAAGTCGATCCTCACTGCAGCGCTGGATCGACTGAGCAAAGAGTTTGCCGCTGATGTGGAAGGCGCGAAAAAGCTGCTGAAAACAGGCGATTCGCCACGCGATGAAAAGATCGCTGTCGTCGAGCACGCTGCATGGACGGTGATGTGCAATCTGATTCTGAATCTGGATGAAGCGCTGACGAAGGAGTGATGCATGTTCATTAAGACGCCATCGTTTGATTCGAAATCAGATTCAACAGGCACGTATATGAGTGAAGTGAATGAGCAACCGCTGACTTGACTTTGTTTGCCTGGGTAGATGGTATCAGCCTGAACTAATCGATAGGCCTTCAACATGAATCCACTGCTCGAACATCATCGCTATCTGACGCGTCGCGAAATCCTCGGACGTGGCAGTGCTGCTGTAGGGCTGGGTGTGCCTGCGCTGGCAGCGCTGCTGGCCAAAGACGGACTGGCAGCTACATCATCATCCTCATCAACAGAACGGCCCTACCCCGGTATGGCTTCGCTGCCTCATCACATCGCCAAGGCCAAGCATGTGATTTATCTGTTTCAGAATGGTGCGCCCACGCACGTCGATATGTTCGACTACAAGCCGGAGCTTCATCGCCTGCATGGGCAACCGGTGCCTGATGAATTCGTCAAGGGCAAACGGTTTTCGACGATGACAGGCAACGCTTCGGGCAAGCTAATGCTCGCGCCCATTGAGCCGTTTAAGCAGTATGGCAAGAGCGGCGCGTATGTCAGCAACCTCATGCCACACACTGCGAAGATTGCGGATGAACTTTGCTTCATCAAGAGCATGCACACCGAAGCGGTCAATCATGCGCCTGCGATTTCCTTTTTGCTTTCAGGCGCTGAGATCCCCGGTCGTCCTTCGCTGGGTGCCTGGCTCAGCTATGGCCTGGGCAGCGAGAGTGAAAATCTGCCTGCGTTTGTCGCCATGACTTCCATCAGCAAAGGCACTTCGTGTGGCCAGATTTTCTACGATTTCTACTGGGGCTCAGGCTTCCTCCCTTCGCGCTATCAAGCAGTGAAATTTCGCGGCGGCGGCGACCCGGTGCTCTATCTCTCCAACCCTGATGGTCTGTCGCGCAACATGCGGCGAGGCCAGCTCGATGACATGGCCAAGCTCAACGCGCTTAAGCTTCAAGAGTTTGGCGATCCTGAAATTGCCTCACGCATTTCGCAATATGAAATGGCGTTTCGCATGCAGGCCAGTGTGCCTGAGCTCACCGACTTTTCCAAAGAGCCGCAATCCGTACTCGACATGTACGGCCCATCCGTGCGCGAGCAAGGCACCTATGCCTACAACTGTCTCATGGCCCGCAGGCTTGTCGAGCGCGGGGTGCGCTCGGTGCAGGTCATGCACGCGGGATGGGATCAACACAACAGCCTGACCACCGAGCTTTACAACCAGTGCCGTGATACCGATCAGCCCTCGGCGGCTCTCGTGGCTGACCTCAAACAGCGCGGCTTACTCGATGACACACTCGTCATCTGGGGCGGCGAATTCGGTCGCACTCCCTTCATTCAAGGCGACATCAAAAATCGCCCACGCTGGGGCCGCGATCATCATCCTTACGCCTTCACCATCTGGATGGCGGGCGGCGGCGTCAAGGCGGGTACAACCTATGGCGCATCTGATGACCTGGGTATGAACGTGGCCACCGATGGCGTTCACGTACACGATCTGCAAGCGACCATCCTGCATCAACTGGGCATCGATCACGAGAGACTGACCTACCGATTCCAAGGGCGCAACTTTCGCCTGACCGATGTGCATGGTCATGTGGTTAAGGGTGTGCTCGCGTGAGATGATTTGCGAAGATCAGTATCATCCCACCGGCAGCGTGCGTGCCAGCTTCATCACGACCTGCGGAATCAGTTTCGCAGCCTGATCGATCTCATTCTGCGTCGTGTACCTACTCAAGCTGAATCGCACGGAGCCATGCGCGACCATCGGATCGATGCCCATCGCCAGCAGTACCGGTGAAGGCTCGAGTGATCCACTCGAACATGCGGCACCCGCAGAAGCGCACAGACCTTTTTCGCTCAGACCCAGCAGTATCGCTTCCGCTTCCAGACGCGGGAAGCCGAGGTTGCTGGTGTTCCAGAGCCGTGGCTTGCTGCCGCTGTTGATGACGACATCGGGCAGAGATTCAATGATCAACTTTTCAAACCTATCGCGCATCGATTGCTTGCTGGCGATGGCGGACTCATCTTCGATGAAGGCTTTGGCGAGGTCCGCGGCGACGCCCATGCCGATGATGCCCGGTGTGTTTTCGGTGCCGCCACGTCTGTCGCGCTCCTGCGGGCCGCCCAGATTCTGCGGCCGCAGCTTGAGGCCTGAGCGCACGAAGAGCGCGCCGATGCCTTTGGGGCCATGAAATTTGTGAGCGGCAAAGGTCATCAGATCAATGCCGATGCTCGCCAGATTCACGCTCATCTTTCCGACAGCTTGTGTGCCATCGACATGGAAAAGCAATCGCGACTTGCCCGCGTAATTCTCCTCCACTTCACGCTGCTTGAGCATCTGACGACAACTGGCGATCTGAGCCGCGATTTCTTCAATCGGCTGCACGATGCCTGTTTCGTTGTTGGCCCATTGAATACTCACGACCACGGTGTCGCCGGGGCTGGCGTGATCCATCAGCGCCTTCATGACATCCTGCGGATTGACCCAGCCATCCACGGAGATCGGGAGATAGATGACCTCAGTGCCCAGCGATTCAAGCATGGCCGCAGGTTCGCGCACGGCTGCGTGTTCGATCTTGGTGGTGATGAGCAGTCGGCGATGATCCGTGTTAGCGGGCGCTCCGATATTCAGCGCCCCGCGCAGAGCGAGGTTGTTGGACTCGGTGCCGCCGGAGGTGAAGATGATTTCACGGTCTTTGCAGCCAACGAGCTTGGCGACGGAGGCGCGGGCCAACTCGACGCGCTGGCGTACCGATTGACCAAAGCGGTGCACACTCGAGGGGTTGGCCCAGAGCTGCTCGTTCACTTCGTTCATGGCTGCGATGACCTGCGGCGCAGGTTGTGTGGTCGCGTTGTTGTCGAGATAGAGCCAGTCCATGTGCTGATTGTAGTGCGATCAGCGCGAGGCGGTCGTGAGGGGATGAAGGAGGAAGATGGGAGCGAAGCCGCGAGCGGCTTTTACAGGAAGCGCCAGTCGTCTGTGTGCAGCGTGTATATCCAGATCAGGGCGTTGGTGATGCCGTGCGCCCAGCAGACAGGGCCCAGGCCTTTGTGACGCGTGAAGCGAAGGCAGAGGCAGTAGGCGATGCCGCAGAAGATGCATGCTGCGTAGTCGCGCGGGACGTGGCTGAGGGTGAAGATGAGTGTGGAGGCGGC
Organism: uncultured Phycisphaeraceae bacterium; assembly: GCA_964650055.1. Lineage (GTDB taxonomy): Bacteria > Planctomycetota > Phycisphaerae > Phycisphaerales > Phycisphaeraceae > JTS-RE9. The sequence goes on from CAZYQL010000126.1 coordinate 8,081, forward strand.
GATGCCGAACATGCTCAGTGTGCCCAAGGGTACACGTTTGAATTCGTGTTCAAACATCGGCGGCTGCTTGTCAGCTTCCTCCGCGAGCTTTGTGCCCATGAGCTTTTCGCCGATGACCGGAAAATCCTGCGCCACCTGCACGATGCCGGTGAACGTGTTCTTCGCACTATTGAAACTGCGCAGCAGCAGCGAGCGGATGAAAAGCTCTTCGAAGAGTGGCACGACGATGGACATGCCGATGAGTCGCATGATGAATGCGATCCACGCGAGCACGCTGCCATCGCGCAGACCCATGCGGATGAAGATGCTGTCGGAGCGGGCGACTTCATCAACGAAGTGCAGCGAAGTCGCGGCACCGCCTTGCGCGGTTGAGGTCGCGCTGGGATCGATGAACCATTGCGTCAGGCTGGAGGTGAAGGAGCCAAGGCCGACGTCTTTCACCTGCTGCATTTCGTCAACAACCATACCCAGCCAGACCCACGCGATGAAGACGATGATGCCCGTGGGAATCGCAAGCCAGTGAAAACTGAGCGTCAGTTCCGGCAGCAGATCGCGGTAGCGCCAGAGCATCCATGAGACGACGATAATCTGAAGCGTGTAGAAAAGCGGATAGGTAGCGGGCACATAGTCCGCGATGGTGCCGGTGAGCGTGAGCAGAATGAGATAAGTGAGAAACGGAATGACGCGAGGATGCCAGACGTGGCCGGCCATGGCGTCGTCGAGTCGGGAGAGCAGGGAAGGCGCGACGCCGCCGTGCTGCCGCGATGGTGCAACCTTCGGGACTGATTCGCCCGGGGGCGACTCGTCTGCTGGCCGGGATGTCGGTTCCGTTGGATCACTCATGGATGGACCGGCCCTGAACCATTATTCGTCCAGATCAGGATACGGCTTGAAGAATGCTTGTGACCACCGTGCGACTGACGGTGTCGTTTCGAAGCTGTAGCATATGAGAATGGAGCATCGCGATCTTCATCCTGCAGCCTTGGAACCAGATGAAATATTAAAACAGTGCGATGTCCGCCGCAGCAGAGCATCAGGCCCGGGCGGGCAGAATCGCAACAAAGTCGAGACCGCGATCACGCTGACGCACAAGCCCACCTCCATCACCGGCAGTGCCACCGAGCGGCGAAGCCAAAGCGAGAACCAGCGCATCGCTCTGTTTCGTCTGCGTGTGAATCTGGCGCTACAGATTCGCTGCTCTATTGATGCTCAAGCTGGCCCCAGCGAACTGTGGCGCACGCGCAGCAAGGGCGGTCGCATCGCGCTCAATCCAAGCCATGATGATTTTCCCTCGATGCTGGCGCAGGCGATGGATGCCATTGCAGCGCTCAACTGGGACATGGCGCGAGCGGCAGCATTTCTGGCCGTCAGCAGTTCACAACTGGTGAAGCTGCTCAAGGATGAACCGCGCGCTTTGCAACAGGTCAATCAGCAGCGCGAAGCAAGCGGACAGTCACGCCTGCGATGAAATTTGCGTTGAATGCAGAGCGACAGCCCAGCGCCACTGGTTTGAGGCACGATCGCCACTGGTCCATCTATAACGATCAGGCAATTCAACCTTTCACAGTTTCTTTCGCAATCACTTGGCATGGTTATTGGCAAATCGTAAGTTTCGATTGTCGTGATCGTTTTCACGGCTAGTGCAGTTTGCGGAAACCAACGTCCCCGCCTTCGTGCCCAAGGTCGCTTTGGAAAGGAACCTCGAATGAATGCCAGATCAACCATTGTCGCGGCCATGTGTTCCGCTTTCGCCTTGAGTTCACCGCTCATGGCGGATCAGATTCAACTCACCGGCATCGTCCGCGATTTCAAGCGCGGCGATCAGAACGGCGGCCACAACGACTTCGAAACCGCAGGTAGCCAGAACAAGTTCGGCCACGTGCTCAACATGGTCACCATGGACCTGGGTGCTGACAAGAAGCCGATCTATAACCCCACGCGTCCTTCATCGAAAGACACGATGAAGAGCAAAACCACCTTCGACCAGTGGTATCGCGATGTCATCGGCGTCAACGTCTCCGCCCCGCTCACCCTCACCCTCGACAACGAACAGAGCCAGCCCGGCGGCGTCTATACCTACCAGAGCAACAGCTTCTTCCCCATCAACAGTCAGCTCTTTGGCAATCAGGGACTCAGCAAAAACTTTCACTTTACCTTCGAGCTGCACACCAACTTCACCTACACCCCCAATCAGAACTTCACCTTCATCGGTGACGATGATGTCTGGGTCTATGTCAACGGCAAACGCACCATCGACATCGGCGGCGTACACAGTCAGGTCACCGGCTCCTTCCGCCTCTTCGATGGCAAAGCCTGGCTCACCAAGGCGCACTTCAATACCGGCGGCGATGTCAAGAGCCTGACCAGTTCCACCGAACTGACCGCGCTTCAGCAGAAATGGAGCAACCTGGGCCTGCCCGGCAGTTGCCCGATCGCACTCAATGACCGGTACATCGACCTGAACCTCAACGGTGGCTTTGGCGATACCCGCGCCGTCTTCGCCAGCAACAAACTCTCTGTTCAGGTCGCTGCCGCCAATGTCATCGATTCGGTCGTCCTGACCTACAACACCGGCCACTCGCAAACCTTCACGCCCGGCGGCAATAGTGCCACGCTGGCTGGTGTGGGTCCGCATGCGAATCGAGAAATCGTCCGAGCAGTCATCTTCGCTGGTGCCAACCCTCAAGGTCAGGCCCATGCCTCCAACGGTGCAACAGGCATCAACTGCACCCTCGCCTTCTTCTTCGCAGAACGCCACACCACGCAGTCCAACTTCCGCATCGATACCTCGATCCTGCTCAACACCGTGCAGCCGACGACGATTAGTCCGCTTTATGATTGAGGAGTCAGAGGTCAGAGGTCAGAGGTCAGGAGACAGGAGACAGGAAACAGGAAAATATCAAGACTCGACTCGCGATGCCTTGCCACAGCGTGTGACGAGGCATCGTTCTTTTAACGCCGCTTGCGGCTTCGCTCCGATCGCC
>CAZYQL010000126.1:11164-12309 GCA_964650055.1 uncultured Phycisphaeraceae bacterium
GGCTTCGCTCCGATCGCCGCTTGCGGCGTAGCGTCATCAGCGCAGTGACTCAAATCCCAGAATGACCTGCTCCAATACCGCCGCCTTAGCCTGCCATGATTCGTGCATCAGCCGCTCACGCGCAACAACCTGCAAAGCGGGAATGCCTTCTTCGATGCGAAGCGGCGCGATCTTCAAAACGTCTTCAATGGATTCAAGCACATCCGCAGCATCCGCCCATTCGAGGGTTGCCGGCAGCAGTCGAGCAATCACCGGCTTACCCGTCGCCAAATACTCCTTGAACTTGAGCGGCTGAATCGCGCGGGTCACCGGCAGATCCGCATAAGGCATCACCAGTACATCAGCCTCAGCCGCCAGCGCGGGCAGCGATTCATAAGGCATCGGGCCGGGCATGATGATGCGCGGATGATTCAATAGCTTCGCCGACGGCGACTGCTGCGGGCCCATGAGTACCAGCGTGCCAAGTTTCTCCGCAATGGTCAGACACCAGTCCACATCAAGTCGCTGATCGACGACACCCCAGAATAGATAAATCGGCCGCGCCGCTGATGCGTCCCACGCACGGGAGTGCGTGAGCTTTGCGGGGACTACATTTTTGTCTCCTCTCTCCCGTCCCCTGTCTCCTCTCTCCCGTCCCCTGTCTCCTGTCTCCCGCTCCCTGTCTGCTGCCTTACTCCAGTGTTTCAGATCAATGCCATGCGTCAGCAGCGTGGACGGACATCCCCATGCAGCAATGCGATCGCGCAGCGTCTGCGACACCGCCACGATCGCATCAGCGCGCTGGGCCATCTGCTTGTCCATCGCATCGAGCACGCTTCCATCGAGGCCCGGCCAAACTGAAAAATCATCGACGCAGTAATAGACCCAGCGATCGACATCCAGCCCGCCGTGATCATTCGTATCAGCACGAGGCAAGTCGGCAGTAATCGGAATCGTCGTGATGGCGGTGCGAATCTCGCCAGGCTGACGCGGGCCAAGAGCTTTGTGAATAGCGCGCACGATGAGTTTGCGATTGAGCTTTCGCTGCCAGCTTTTGCGAAAACCAGGAAACATCTTGGGCGAGACAACGGTGAGATTCTTGAGCGCACGAGATTCGCCAGTACTAGGACTCAAGTTCTCTTGCCCGTCCCCTGCCCCCTGTCCCC
>CAZYQL010000127.1:0-2507 GCA_964650055.1 uncultured Phycisphaeraceae bacterium
GCACGATGCCGCGCTCCATCGCCGCTTTAGCGATCGCTTCCGCCATGTTGCCAGCACCGAGAAAGCCGAGGGTATATTTCATCATGGTTCTGATTCCGAATCTCGAATCTCAGGGCTCTAATCTCAAATTACTAATTTCAAATTTCCAATCCTTACTCACACCAACTCACTCGCCCCACGTCTGCTTGAGCCAGGTGTCGCGGGCCTGTTTCACATCCGAAAGCAATCGCAACATTTCAGCTTCATCACCGCTGCTGACCACTTCGCGAAACCGCGCCAGTGACTGTGAAAAATGATCGAGCGATTCCAGCATCGCCTGCTTGTTACTCGTAAAAATATCTGTCCACACACGCGGATCACCACTGGCGATGCGGGTCGTATCGCGGAATCCTGTGGCGGCAATGCTGATGGCTTTCTGCTCGTCAGCCAGTTGCACCAGCAGCACCGCGATGGCGTGAGGCAGATGACTGATGGCAGCGACAATCTGGTCGTGATCGTGGGGCGATTTTTCCGTCAGCTTCATGCCCAGCGCTTGCCAGAGATCGCGCACCAATTCCACCGCATCGGCCCTGCTGGACGTGCCTTGCGGTGTCAAAATGCACAGTCGTCCTTTGAATAAATCAGCCTTGGCATGCTCGGGGCCATGAAGCTCACTACCCGCCATCGGGTGAGCACCGACAAAGCGTGATGCATCAGGCAGTATCGCTTTCGCTTCTTTGCACACCTGTTCTTTCGTCGAGCCAGCATCGGTGATGATGAGGCCCGGCCGATCACAGGTGGCAAACTCCGCGAAGAGTGCTGAGAAAGTGCTCAGCGGTGTGCAGATGATCACGAGCTGCGCCGCTGCTTTATCCTCCACCATCGCGACTGCCTCGGACAACGTCGCGCAGCCTGCATCAATACACTTCAGCTCAATGGCCCGTTCCACCACCTGCGGCCTACGTCCCACGCCAATCACCCGGCCACGGTACCCCGCCGCCTTGAGCGCCAGCCCGATGCTGCCGCCCAGAAGGCCCACGCCCACGATGGTCACCTGCGCGAGATTCTCGATGGATTTGGTAAGCAACGACATAGAACGGTAACATATCACGAAGGAAGCTCGTTGGTTCACGGGCTTATTGCCGCGATGCATTACTACTAACGATTGTCCTCCCATGCCTGATGAAATTCTCACCGCGTACACCGGCACCTACGAACTCGAGTTCGAGCGCCCCTTCCTCCAACTCGAACGGCAGATCGCTGAGCTTGAACTACACATGAAACAGACCGGCATCGATATGTCGGCTGACATCCGCAAGCTGCGCGACAATCACACCTCCATGGTGAAGAAGACCTACGACAATCTCTCCGCCTGGCACACGGTGCAGGTGGCGCGTCACCCCGGTCGGCCACAGACCATCGATTACATTCGCATGATCGCCAAGGATTTTTGCGAGCTGCATGGCGACAGACATTTCGGTGATGACCCGGCCATCATCACGGGCTTTGGGCGCATTGGGGCGAACAAGTGTTTGATCGTTGGTCATCACAAAGGCCGTGACACGAAGGAACGCATTTCGACGCACTGGGGCTGCGCTCATCCTGAAGGTTATCGCAAAGCTTTGATGAAGATGAAGCTCGCGGAGAAGTTCAAGCTGCCGATTGTGACATTCATCGATACTCCCGGTGCGTACCCGGGTATCGGTGCGGAAGAGCGAGGCCAGGCCGAGGCCATCGCGGTGAATCTGCGCGAGATGAGTCGGCTTAAGACGCCGATCGTTTCGGTCGTCATCGGCGAAGGCGGCTCCGGTGGTGCGCTGGGCATCGGCGTGGCGGACCGCGTGGCGATGATGGAATACGCCTGGTATTCGGTCATCAGCCCCGAAGGCTGTGCGGCTATTTTGTGGAAGACCGGCGCGCAGGCGAGCAAAGCTGCGGAGGCACTCAAACTCACAGGTACAGACAATCTCAAGAACGGCATTGTCGATGCGGTGATCGATGAACCTCTGGGCGCTGCTCACCGCAATCCTTCGCTGGCTGCGGAAAATGTAGAGAAGTGGATCAGCAAAAACCTTCGCGAACTCTTAAAGCTTAAGACCGATACATTGGTCAACCGCCGGTTTGAAAGGTTTCGCGCTCTGGGTGCCGTCAGTTGATACAGGGGCGTCGTTACAGTTCTATTTATTCATTTCGTTTTGAGTAACATCCTGTGTATCGCACGGGACAACCATACATACACTTCCGGTATTTGCAGTTAATGTAGTGTTGATATACATTGACGATCGTTTCCGGGACAGTAAGTCAGAATCAACCCCACTATTATTATGGAGCTTCACGATGTCGAATGCAGTCCAGGAAATCACGCGTCTTGTCCAGACCCTTCAGGCCGATCGCCAGAAGCACGTCACCGCCATTGCAGAGATTGATGCGGTTTTCTCCAGCTTGGGCATCAATGCGCAGGCCCCTAAGCGTCGCGGTCGCAAGCCCGGCACCAAGGTGAATGCAACACCGTCTGCAACACCCTCTGC
>CAZYQL010000127.1:2607-12283 GCA_964650055.1 uncultured Phycisphaeraceae bacterium
CCCTCTGCCGCCCCGACCCCAGCAAAGACAAGCGGCAAGAAGCGTCGCCGCAGCAAGTCGAAAGACGGCCTCACCGGCGAGCAGTTCCTCTACAAGATTCTCGCCGACGGCGCTATCTCGACGGCTGATGTCAACGGTCAGTGGATCAGTTCGGGCCGCAACGGCCGCGCTGATGTGCTGCTGGGCCAGCTCGTTTCCGCTGGCAAACTCAAGCGCAAGCAGGTCGCCGGTGTGCGCGGCAGCAATTACTCCGTCGCCTGATCTCGCATTCCAATCGCAACAACTGAACACGTCAGCCTCCAGCGCTGGCGTGTTTTTTTATGGATGAGAACAGCCAAGCACTACGAAATTGAAGCCACCTCGCTACGATGATGGGTCAGGTGAGTTTCGAGACCGGGACATGTTTCGCAGTCAATGCAATTGGAGACCATGCTCATGAACATTCGTTCCGTACTTACGGTGGTAATTGCATTGCAATGTCTGGTTGCTCCGCTGTTCGCGCAGCAGCCGAACATCATTTTCGTGATGGCCGATGACATGGGCTGGGCGCAAACTGGTTACTACAAAAACCCTGTCCTCAAGACGCCCAATCTCGATGCCATGGCGGCGGCAGGGCTGCGATTCGATCGCTTTTATGCTGGTGCACCCAACTGTTCACCGACGCGTGCCACCGTTTTGACCGGGCGAAGCAACGATCGCACCGGCGTTCTCAATCACGGCTATGCCCTTCGGCTGCAAGAGAAAACCATCGCAGCCGCGCTTAAGAAAGCGGGCTACGTCACTGCCCATTTTGGCAAGTGGCATCTCAATGGTTTCAGCGGGCCAGGCGCTCCGGTGCTTAAGGAAGACCCGCGCGGGCCCGGAGCGTTTGGCTTTGATGAATGGGTCTCTGTCACCAATTTCTACGATGTCGATCCGCTGATGAGTCGCATGGGCAAGATCGAGCAGATGAAAGGCGATTCGTCAGAGGTGGCGATGAATGAAGCCATCGCTTTTTTGAAAAACCATAAGGACGACAACAAGCCGATGTTTGCGTTGGTCTGGTTCGGCTCGCCGCACAGTCCTTTCAAAAGCCTGCCCGGTGATGCCGCTGCTTTTGAAAATCTCAAAGGGCAATCGGTGAATCACCACGGCGAACTGGCCGCCATGGACCGTAGCATCGGCACGCTGCGCAAGGCTCTTCGCGAAATGAATATTGCGGACAACACTTTGCTCGTCTTCAATAGCGACAACGGCGGACTGCCCGGCATCACGCCTTCACCGGTCGGTGATCTGCGCGGCTTTAAGAACACCGTCTATGAAGGCGGCCTGCGCGTTCCCGCCATCATGGAGTGGCCGGCAGTCATCAAGCAGCCGCGCATCACCATGCATCCCGCAGGCACCGTCGATCTCTTTCCGACCGTTGCCGACATCGTCGGCTTGCCGGAGGATGCACTGCTCAAACCCGTGGACGGCGTGAGTCTCAAACCTCTATTCACCGCCGATCAATCGCGCCGCGAAAAGCCTCTCATGTTCCGCCATCAGGGCCGGGCAGCGATGTTGGATTACCCATACAAACTGATCACGCAGAATCACAAAGCCGACCGCTATGAGTTGTACGATCTTGAAGCGGATCCTGATGAGTCGGATGATCTGAGTGCGAAACAGCCCGAGCGTCTGGCGAAGATGAAGGACCAATTGCAGGCGTGGAGTCAATCTGTGCAGAACAGTTTTGAAGGGAAGGATTATCCGGAGGGCAAGGTGACTCCCGCCGACCTTGCGACGATGCCTTGGTACAAGTCGAAGGCGTATGAGCCATATCTGGAGCAGTGGAAGGATCGCTGGGAATTTCGTAGCTATTTGGATGCGAGAGACAAGAACAAGAATAAGAGCGACTGAGCTGAATTCGTTTTCGTTTAGCCGCGGAGTAAAGGTCCGCCGTCGCTCCGCGTGGGTTGCCTGTGATTCAAAGTCCATACGAGTAATTGAGCATCACCATGAAACATTCACTCATCGCTATCGCGCTTGTATTCATGCTGTCGCTTAGTCACCGCGCTCAAGCGCAAGGTGATGCTGCTGCCGCGAAGCCGAACGTGGTTTTCTTTCTGGTCGATGATCTAGGCCAGCGCGATCTGGGATGCTATGGCAGTAAGTTTTACGAGACGCCCAACATTGACAAACTTGCCAAGGAAGGCGCACTGTTCACCGATGCCTATGCCGCCTGTCCGGTCTGCTCACCGACGCGGGCCAGCATCATGAGCGGGCAGTGGCCACAGCGCACGGGTGTGACGGACTACATCGGCGCAGCCATGGGTGACAAGTGGAATCGCAATACGCCGATGCTTCCTGCGCATTATTCCGATCGTCTTTCACTGGATTCGCCGACACTCGCCAAGGCGATGAAGGCCTCCGGCTATGCCACCTTCTTCGCGGGCAAATGGCATCTGGGGCCGCAGGGGCATTGGCCTGAGAATCAGGGCTTTGACATCAACATGGGCGGTATCGATCGCGGCGGGCCCTACGGCGGAAAGCGCTACTTCTCACCCTACGGAAACCCACGCCTGACCGATGGCCCCGATGGTGAACATCTGCCCGATCGGCTGGCCAGTGAAACCAACAAATTCATCGAGACCCACAAGGACAAACCTTTTTTCGCCTACTTCTCGTTCTACTCCGTTCACACACCGCTCATGGCCCGCGAAGACCTGCGCAAGAAATATGAAGAGAAGCGAAAGCGACTCGGGCTGACCGATCAGTGGCGACAGGAAGCGACGCGCGAAGTGCGACTGACGCAGGATCACGTCGTCTATGCAGCGATGGTCGAAGCAATGGACGAAGCTGTCGGCAAGGTGCTGGCGAAGCTCGATGAACTGAAGCTGCGCGACAAGACGATCATCATCTTCACCAGTGACAACGGCGGCCTTTCCACCAGCGAAGGTTGGCCTACTTCCAATGAGCCGCTTCGCTGTGGCAAAGGTTGGATGTATGAAGGCGGCATTCGTGAGCCGCTGATCATTCGCTGGCCGGGCGTGGCGAAGCCGGGCAGTGTGATTGTGACGCCGGTCTCGAGTCCTGATTATTTTCCGACGCTGCTTGAGGCTGCTGGTATCAAGCCTGATAAGGGACAGGTACTCGACGGCATCAGCCTGGTGCCAGTGCTTAAAGGCGAGTACAAGGCGACGCGCTCGCTCTACTGGCACTACCCGCACTACGGCAATCAGGGCGGCGGGCCGGCTGCTGCTGTGCGCACGGGTGATTGGAAACTCATCGAGTGGTACGACGATCAGAGCGTTGAACTTTTCAATCTTGCCGACGATCTGTCGGAGAAGAATGATCTCTCTGCGAAGGAAGTTGATCGGGCTCTAAAGATGAAGGCTGACCTGCACCAGTGGCAGAAGGAAGTGGGCGCCAAGATGCCTGAGGTGAATCCGAAGTACGACGCAAGCAAGCCCAACGGCCGCGTCTCCAAACGGCGATGAGGTCGCGAGCTTGCGTCACCGCAGAATCACAAAGATCAGCAGCATCACGATCCAGACCACATCCAGAAAATGCCAGTACATCGCCAGTGATCGCAGCGATTGGGTGCCGCTTTCGCTGATGTAGGCATCATCGGTACGCAGAATGGTGATGATCAGCGCGACCAGTCCGCCAAGGACGTGCAGCGCGTGGAGGAGCACGAGGACGAAGACCAAGCCATAGAGCGTGTTGCCTTGCTCGGGACTGAGTTGATGCGTGGCGAGCAGGCCGAGGAGGCCCGGCGTCTGGATGCCGATGAACAGGAGCGTGAGCAGGAGCGTCACTTGCAGAAACCTGAGCGTGGACTTGGCGTGATTGTGCTTGGCACTGCGCACGCCTCGCTCAAGGGTGATGCTGCTGGCGACTAGGGCGATAGTGCTCAGCGCGAAGGACCAGGGGAAGTCGATGGTGCCAGAGGCAGGGCGGTTGGTGGTATTGAGTCGGATCAGCACGTAGCCGAGCATGGCGGCAAGAAAGAGCATGGTCAGCGCTGCGAGAAAGAGCCACATGCCGATCATCTTGGCGCGTGGATCTATCGCATCGAATTGCTTTTCAGTGGCTGACATGGGGACCAAGTCTAAAGCTCAAGGCATCTCGGATGGTGCGGGCTTGTACAGCAGGTTCGGCTGATACGTGGTGCTGTCAATCAGCGCCAGCCCGATGAGGAGCGCCACGAAGAAAAGCGATGCGATGAGAATGAAACCATGAAACGGTCGATCGTAACGCAGGTGCATGAAGTACAACGCCACGACACTCGCCTTAACCACTGCAATGGCCAGCGCGATCCAGATGTTGAGCGGCCCAAGGTCCACCATGGTCACCGCGACGGTGATGACGGTCAGGAAGAGGAGCAACCCGAACACCGCCAGCAGCAATGGCACGGGCACCACGTGCGGATGGTAGTCCGCCAGTGGATCGCTTTCATCGTGAGGCTGGGCGTGATGTGATTGGTGAGAGTGGCTCATATGCAGGCTCGTGCGGATCGTGTGTCGTTGACGGATCGTGTGTGATGTTGATGCAAGCTTATTCCAACGCGGGCCGCCGCAAAACCTTTGGCCCGCCGCTAAACAATGTATTCCTGACTTCTGACTTTCAGTGAATGAGATACAGCAACGGGAACAGGAAAATCCAGATCAGATCGACCAGGTGCCAGTAGAGGCCCACGAGATCGACGGGGATGAAATAGTGCGGGCCAAACTCGCCGGTGCCTTCGCGTGGCCCTCGGCGGGCACGGTCGTAAAGAAAAATCGAAAGAGCAGCGAGAACCACCGCGAGGCCTAGGCCGGTGTAGATCATAAGCCAGTTGCCGATGATCGCGCCGACGTAGCCGACGAAAGCACAAATCGCAGCAGGGCCGAGCATGAAAACCCACTTGCGTGCAGCGGGGCGCACCGCTCGAAGCAGTATCCAGAACATGAGCGACATACCGATGAGGACGTGCAGCCCGTGCAAGCCGGTCATCATGTAGTAGATCTGGAAGAAGATGTGCACGCGTGCCTCATCAAACTTTGCGAGGTCTTCGTAGTGCACTGCGTGTTTCTTTTCGTGCGCTATGGCGGTGCCGCTGAGGACGCCGCTGCTGACGCCTTCTGGTCCAGCCGACGGCACCTTCACTGAGCTGCGGTCGATTTCGGGTGCTGTGCTTGCCTGCTTCGCAGCAGATTCGGGAGTAGATTCGGGAGCAGTGTGGGCGGCACCGTTTTCCTCGGCAGCGCCCTTGTCATCGTGATTTTTCTGCGCATCCTTGGCTGGGGCATGGTCCTTCTCCTGGCCGTGTGCTTCGCTGTGTTTTTCACCGGTGAATTTCGGATGGTATTCGTTGCCGCTGCCGATCCAGAGTTGGTGGTCGTACTTCTTGTGGTATTCGATGGTCTTGATCGCGAGGAAGCCAAAACCGCCCATCAGTGAGAGCGTGAGGCAAAGTACCAGGCCGCGCTTTTGCCCAAGCTGCGAGCAGCGCACCGCCCAAGCCATCGTCAGACTGCTGGCGATGAGCACGACGGTGTTGATGGCACCCAGGGTGGTGTTGAGTTCCTTGTGAGCGAACGCGAAGACATCGGGATTGTTAGCGCGGTAAACAGCATAAGCGCAGAACAAGCCACCGAACATCAGGATTTCAGTGGCAAGAAAAACCCACATGCCCAGCTTGCCCGCATCGAACTGCTGGCCCATCGTGTCGAAGTGGTGCGCCAGGTGCGGCGGATGGGCGTGCTCGCCATGCCCCGCAAGCTCGCCATGCGATCCATGCGAGGAACTCGCCTCAGGTTGTTTGGTTGCAGCGGTGCTCATGTCATTCCTTGAAAACTTTTCAAAGCCGAGCCGCGACCGTGAGGGAGCGGTGTCTTAAAACGAGGGAGGCAGTCCGATCCAAAAATTGTCGGCGTTCTCGAGACTCCGCAGGCTTACGCCTTGCGGCTCGGATGAGCCTCTCGCATCGACGGACTACCCTAGTGCTTCTTTGGTACATCGGGCAGGCCATCATGCACGTAGCCCTTGATCGACTCATCGTATTGCCAGTGTTTGTAGCTATAAGGATCGCCGACGGTGGGTGCCTTCGCGAAATTCTCCAGCGGCGGCGGCGAAGCGCAGTGCCATTCCAACGTGTTGCCGCCCCAGGGATTCGCCGGTGCAGGCTTGCCGCGAAGGAGCGAATGAATCCAGTTGATGAGCACCATCACCAGGCCGATGCCCAGCACGTAAGCGCCTGCCGTCGAAATCTGGTGATACGTCTGATACTTGTCCACGTAAGTCGCATATCGGCGAGGCATACCCTGCGAACCTGCGATGAACTGAATGAAGAAGGTCCAGTTGAATCCGATGAAAACCGTGATGGCGGAAATGATGCCCATCTTTTCGTTGTACATCTTGCCGAAGATCTTGGGCCACCAGTGATAGATGCCGCCGATGAAGGCCATCAGCGCCGAGCCCATCATGACATAGTGAAAGTGGGCGACGATGAAGTACGTGTCGTGCAGCGGGATGTTGACCGACAGTGCACCGAGGAAGAGCCCCGTGAGGCCGCCGATGACAAAGAGCAGAATGAACGAGATGCCGTACATCATCGGCGTGTTGAACTGAATCGATCCCTTGTACATCGTGCTGAGCCAGTTGAAAACTTTCACTGCGGATGGAATCGCCACGCTGAAAGTCAGCAGGCTGAAGATGGCGTTGGTGAGGGGCGACTGGCCGCTGGTGAACATGTGATGACCCCAGACGACGAAGCCGAACAAGGCGATGGCGATGGAGCTGTAGGCGATGAACTTGTAGCCGAAGATGTGCTTTCGGCTGTGCACGGAAATGATCTCGCTGATCACGCCCATCGCAGGCAGGATCATGATGTAAACCGCAGGATGCGAATAGAACCAGAAAAAGTGCTGGAAGAGAATCGGGTCGCCGCCCAGGGCCGGATCAAAAATGCCGATGTGCAGCCACCGCTCCGCGAAGAGCAGCAGGAGGGTGATCGCCAGTACCGGTGTGGCGAGAACCTGAATCACGCTGGTGCCGTAGAGCGCCCAGAGCAGCAGCGGCATGCGAAACCAGGTCATGCCTTTGGGCCGAAGCAGATGAATCGAGGCGATGAAATTGATGCCGGTGAGAATCGAAGAGAAGCCGAGGATGAAGGCACCGAGCACTGCGGGAATCACCGCAGACTCGGCCCGGCTGGTCGAGTAAGGCGTGTAGAAAGTCCAGCCGGTGTCCAGACCCGGCGGCAGATCAATGCCAAAAGCCGAGCCGACGACCCCGCGAATGAGGACCCACACAAAGAAGAGCGCCCCGATGACGTACAGATAAAAACTGAGCAGATTCAGCCGTGGAAAAGCCACGTCTTTCGCCCCGAGCATGATCGGCAAGATGAAATTGCCCAGCGCTGCGGGGATGCTGGGGATGATGACGAGGAACACCATCACCGCTCCGTGGAGCGTGAACATATGGTTGTAGAACTTCCACGCATCGTTGGTCTCCTTCATGAAGGTCGGACCGGGCGTGAGCAGTTCGGTGCGCAGCATCAGTGCGAAGAAGCCGCCCAGGGCAAACGACGCGAGTATGCCGATGAGATACATGATGCCGATGCGCTTGTGATCGAGCGTGATCAGCCACGACATGATGCCGCGCTTGGCATTGAAGAAGCTGGACGACGCCAGTGATGGCGGCTCGTGCAGCGGCGGAATATTTGAAGAACTCGTGGACATAATGCGTTCCGATTCGTCGCGTCTCGTGGTCTTGAGTCTAAGTAGTCATGTAGAGTGGGCATCGCCCACCATTGGTGTCACTGGTTCACTTGAGCGTCTTGAGGTACTCGATCATCGCGGTGATTTCCTTGTCCTTAAGCTGACCGGCAAAGGCGGGCATGACATTGCCAAATCCTTTGGCGACTTTCGCGCCAGGTATCAGAATCGATTCGCGAAGGTACTCTTCATCAGCGACCTGATCCGGGGCGTTGCTGAACGATCGCGTTGAGCCGAACAGACCTTTGAAGGAAGGAGCGTTGACGATCGTGCCGGTGGTCGAATGGCAGGCACTGCATCGCATGTTGTAAATCTTTGAACCGATCTCGGCGTACTGCTTTACAACTTCGGGATCATCATTGAGCTCAGGCAGTTTGGCCAGCACGTTGGCCGCATCTTCGAGCCACTTCGCGAAAGCCTCCGGCTCCTGCGCGACGACTTTGGTGATCATCATCGAATGCTGCGCGCCGCAGTATTCCGTGCAGAAAAGATCAAACTCGCCTTGGAGCGTCGCCTCGAACCACATGTAGGTGAAGCGGCCGGGCACACAATCCTTTTTCACTCGGAAGGCGGGCACATACAGACTGTGGATGACATCTTTCGATTCAAGAATCAGGCGCACGGGCCGATTGGCGGGGATGTGCAGCACCGAATCGCTGTGGCCGTTGGGGTACGTGAACTGCCAGCTCCACATACTGGCGGTGACGCGAATTTCATACGCATTGGGCGGCGGCGTGGTCAGGTCGAGGTAGCCGCGAAAACCCATGTAGAAAATCACCATCACGACAATGGTCGGGATGACAGTCCAGGTCATTTCCAGAGCGGTCGAGTGAGCGGGGGCTTTTTGTGCGGGCTGGCCGGGCTTGCCGTGAAACTTCCATGCAAAGATGGCCAGCACAATGGCGATGCCGACAAAGAACACCACGCAGAGCCAGAGGATAAAATAGAAGATCTGGTCGATATCCGGGGCGACCGTCGAGGCCTGCTCAGGCATCCAGAGACTGGCATTCGCATTGGCGAGAACGTGGATCATGTTGAGGAGTGTCCGATCAGAACTTCGCTTGGATCATCGATAGCCTTATTCGCCGCCGCTTGCCGCCGCATGCGTTTCTCACGGCGGACCGCCAGCACCACCAATGCGCCCAGAGCGATCATCGTGGCGATACCGCCGATGCGCATGAGCGTGACTGCGGTCATGGTGTATTGGTGTTTGTCTTTGTCGTAGCTGAAACAGACCAGCATGATCTGATCCAGCAGCGAGCCGACTTTGCCTTGCGATGCTTCGACGATCGAAAGGCGAAACGTCTGCGGATCAAATTGCGTGCCGTGCAGATAGCGCGAGACGGTGCCCTCGGGCGTGAGCACCAGAATCACTGCGGGATGAGCAAACTCACGCGCTGCTTCAACCCACTTGAACTCGTAGCCCACCGCATCGGTGATCGCTTTGATATTCGCTTCGCTGCCCGTGAGAAAGTGCCAACCACTGGCGGCCGACTGATCGCCTAACTCGCGGACATAGTTCGATTTCTTGGCCTTGGCGAGCTTGGAGGTTTCGCTGGGATCGATGCTGATGGAGAGAACGATGTAGTCCTCGCCGGGCAGGAGCGTGGTGGCTTTCATGGCATCGGTCATGCCGTTGAGTACGAGGCCGCACGTAGAAGGGCAGCCGAAGTAACCCAGGTTGAGAATCACCGGTTTGCCTTCACGCAGCAGATCGCGAAGGAGCACCGTCTCGCCTTGTTCACTCACAAAGGTGAGATCGAGCGGCATGGCTGCCCCCGGCCGCTCGATGGTGCCTACGCCACTGAGATCGGTGCGATTCTCAAGCTCCGCCGGCCGCACAGCCACTGCGACACGACCGGTGGCCGTGAGCAGAAGAAGGATCAAGATGGCGCGAAGCGTGTTCATTTTGCAAAAGTCACAAATCACAAATTTCAAATTTCAAATCTCAATTC
>CAZYQL010000128.1:0-12094 GCA_964650055.1 uncultured Phycisphaeraceae bacterium
AATCACATCCCGCACGCCTTGAGAATGAAATCCACCACCGGTGTCGGATCGTCCAGGCCGTGCGGGTGATGGCCGATGCCGGGTTTGATGATGAGCTTCATTTCGCCGCCCAGTTTTTCGTAGCGCTCTTTGATGATCATCGTGTTCTCGGTGTGAGGCACGACATCATCCTTATCGCCCACGACGTGGATGATCGGAATCTTTTTCTCTGCCAGCGGCTTGAGATTGTCGATCGGATTCTTGTCGTAGGCCATCGCCTCGGCTTCATCTTTGAAGTGATAATCTTTGATGAGCTTGGCCCAGTCGTTTTTGCTGCCTTTGCCGGTGCCTTTGCCGCCGGGCCAGCTTTTGAAATCGCAGACCGGGGCATCGCCATAGATCACTGCGACCTTGTCGGGATTGGCTCCCGCCCAGTTGTAGCAATAGAGTCCGCCTCGGCTAAGCCCGATGAGCGCGGGCTTCTTGGAGAAGCCGTGTTTCTCGGTGAGCAGGGTGTAGAACGCGTCCCACTGTTTCATCGCATCGGGGCAACCGAAGGTGTTGCCGACTTGGATGTAGGTCAGATGAAAACCTTTGGCGAGCAGAGCGAGATCAGTCTCGGGACGATGATCGAAAAACTCAGCGCGCCAGAGCCACGGCTTTCCCTTAGCAACGGTCTTGGGCACGACGACGATGGCGTCGAGGCCGTTGACTTTGAAATCGAATCGATCAAAGCCGTGGTACTGGGACTTCTTTCCTTCAAACGGTTGGTCCTGCGCTGATGCAACAGTGCTGCACACAGCGAGGGTGAGAAGGATGAGTTTCCAAGAAAAGGTTTTCATTTGATGTTCCTCTCGTTATCCTGCGACTGTGTGGTCGCTGATTCTGTGTGCCATGAGATCGTCTGCATTTCGAGTGCAGTCACACAGGTCATGAGCAGCATAAACGATTATGCTGGGGCCAGCGGTCGGGTTTCGCTCATTGTCGTTTCTGCAAGGGGTACATATGCATCATTCGTCACGCCCTCTGCGCCGGTGGTTTATTGCTTGCTGTCTGTTGTGTTTTCTGCTGTCGATGACGGGTTGCGCTGCCCCCGGGCCGGTGGTTCCCGCTGGTGAGGCGAGCACTGCCGATCGGGCGATGAGCCTTTCGCGACTGGATGCGGCATGCTGGTATTTGATGATTTCGCAGGTGCCCACTTCATCCGGTAGGACGGTGACGATTCAAGGGAAGATCAATATCGGGCAGGTTTCGGATGTGGCGCTCTACACACGGGGCGCAACGCTCGGCGAAGCGATGGCCTCGGCGCAGCGACACATCGTCGCGACTGTACCCGATGCTGGAGAGCGGATGGATCTGGCAGACGGTGGCGAAGACATGGAGGCGATCATCAAGGAGTACGACACGCTCAATCACCACTGCTGGGAGACGAAGATCACCAAGAACACCATTTGGACGGTGATCGCCAAAGCACGCCGGCCTGATGAACTGGTCAGCAGGTCAGCGTATGTGGAGCGGAGCAGGCTCAGCTCCGCTCTGAGCGAGGCGCTGACGCAGATAAAGAAATAAGAGTGTCGCGCTGGATAAAGCCTCGAACCTTCAACGAAGCCAACGAGTGCATTGAGCGGGCGGCTCGCTCGATTGCCGCTTGGCATAAATGCGTTCGCGTTGATCGCAGCGCTGATGTCGCTACGCCGCAAGCGGCAGAAGGCGCGAGTGAGGTCAATTAATCACAATCTCTTGCGCTTGTTCGACGAGGCGGATAAAGCGGGCGCGGTCGCCGGTGGTGTCGGTGCCTAGCGCTTCACGGGCCAGATCACGGACGGTGCTCAGATTGGCCTGTCCTTTGGTGGGGGAGTCGAGCAGGACGAGGCCGAACTGTGCGACGGCGGCGGCGAAGCGGAAGTCGCTCGATGCATCAGCTAAGCGCAGACCCGGATCGATGGCGGGGGCTTCGATGACCTGGACCAGCGGATCGCTTTCGCTGCGGAAGCGGAGCATGACGGTGAACAGTTCATCGCTGTCGGCGGCGTAGGTGAACTTGGCGGGCTGTTGATATTTGAGCAGGTCGGAGGCGGGGCCGTTGAGTTTGCCGAAGTTGCCTACGGGGACGATTTCGTAAAGCGCGGTGAGCGTGTGGCCCGCTTTGAGATCGGTGCGCTCTTCGCGCGGGGACTGGCCGGTGAGGGGCATACGGTTTTCGTAGCCGATGAGGCGGTAGGACGCGACGCGGGCCGGGTTGAACTCAACGCGCAGACGCACCTCTTCCGCAACGACCATCGCAGCATCGGCCTCGGCTCCGAGCTGTTTGGCCTTGATGACGACACGGGCGAGTTTGTGACCAGCGTGCCAGGGGCAATCGCTGATTTCTGTTTTCACTGCGAGGGGCTTGTCGGATTCGATTTGCTGCGCATCTTCATAAGCGAAGGCATTGATCATCGATTCGACATGAATCGTTTCACGCGGCGGCAGCACGCCTCGCTGAATGAATCGGCCAACGAAAGGAGCGGTGGAAATATCGACGGTCAAGGGGAATGTCGAGAGCGGCGTCAGCGCGGCAGGATGGAACGACTGAAAGAAATCTGAATCTGCTGATGTGAGCGTATCGACATGAGGCCCCGAAACGGTGGGGACGCTGACGGGAGGCATCATACGGATGACTTCGTTGTAGGCGTTGCGAATTTCGTTGATGTTGCGATTGCGCTGAGCGGCGGTTGTAGCGGAACTGGTGCCGGGCAGTAGCTGAACACCATTGACGGCAATTTCACCAGCCGACGATGGCCCGCCAATGGGCGCGCCGTTGTTCTGAGCGGAGAGCATCATCAGCGTGATGCCCGAAGCGAGCAGGGCGCAGGCAGCGATACCGGTAGGCACCCAGAAGGCCAACCGCTGACGGCGCAGCCGCATGCGGGCGGTGCGCTCGTGGTCTTCGGTCATTTTCTGAAGTGTACTTTCGATCGCCAGATGCTGAATCTCCGACATGCCCGGCTGCATCTCGATCGCCAAGGCGCCGGTGACGGCTGCGGCCAGAGCGCGCAGTTCCTCGACCTCCAGGCGGTGAGCTTCTGATCGGCGCAGGTCCGATTCAATGACCGCGCGCTCAGCCGGGTCCAGTTCACCCAAGGCGTACGCCGTTCGTTTTTGTGCTATCAGTTCATGTTCCATATCAAACACTCCCGGAGGAGCAGGGCGGTCGTGATGATTCAATTCATCGGTGAGTCAAAACTGCATGTTGTGCATTCATCATTTCACACATTCTTCATCATCAACCATCCTGTCCAACCCCCGATCTCGGCGTCAACCGAGAGCGGGAAATCCCGACTACTATCCTGAACATCCCGACGAAGTACTTCGCTAACACTGACAGTACCCCGACAAACTACCCCGACATACAACCCCGACTGGCACCTCCAATGCCTCCCACTCGTTCTCATCCCCCTCGAACATCCGGTCGCCTTCGTTCGCCAAGGCGAACGGCTAATTAGCGATGCTTTCAACCGCTCTGTCCTGCGACCTTGCCGCCTGACTTGGGCGGAGGATCCCCGGAAGCATCCTCGACCTGGGGCCTTGTCGTTCCCGTCTTTCGTCCCGGTATTCGTCCCGGCATCCGCTGCGGCCCTGGAATTCTTGCCACAGGCCCAGTGTCTTGACCATCGGGCTGTGCATCCATCTCTGACAACTGATCCCGTATAGCCTTGAGTCCTGCGTGGATCAGGTAACCGACATAACTGGTGGTCAGGTCCATGACTTTGCTGATTTGCCGGTAGGAAAGGCCGTGCTGAAATTTCAATCGAATCGATTCCTGCTGTTTATCCGGCAAGCCTCCGATCATGCTCAGCACCAAGATGCGCGTCTCTTTCGCCTCAACCGAAGCTGAGGGATCCGAATCGTGATCCAACTGGGCGACCACCGGCGTCTCGCCCATGCGAACCATCCGACTTTCCTTACGGCAAATATCCAGCGACCGATTCCGACAGACCGTATAAAGCCATTCCGCCAGATAGGGCTCGATCTTGCTCCGTTCCTGTCGGCAAAGCTTGAGAAACGCCTCCTGAACCACATCGCGGGCCCGCTCCACATCGTTGAGCAGCTTGGTGGCATACAGCGTCAGCGGCCGCTCAAACTGAGCGACCACTGCCCGTATCCAAGGGGCATCAATGACTGGACTGGGCTGCGACATAATCAATTCATTCCACATCCGCCCGGCTTGGCCTACAACAACATAACGGCCATGTCCCTATCCTATTAGAAGAAATCCCGCGATGGAGTGAAATTGTCGTTGGATTAAGTTCTTCATATTCCAAGCCTGATGGTGAGACTCGGCGAACCATCGGGGTAGCTAGGGAGTATGTCGGGGAGTGATCATCGGCATGGCATTTCCCCGACGCCTCGCCAAGCCTCGCCATCGGGCTTGGGTGGCCTCTTTCGTACGGTTTGTGACGATTGTGACGATTACAGGGTATATACCTTCAAATCCTGCTGTAATCGTGAGATACCATACATAGCTGGGAAATTGCCCGCCTTCCTGGGCCGATGTAGGATGCGGAGCTGATTGAAGCGGTTTGAGGGAGCGAGAAGAATTGCATGTGAGCGTTGGCGATAGGCCGATGATTCCACAAGTGGTATGTCCCGCCTGATTGGTTGAGTCGTTTCCTTCCTCAGTCCAGTTTGCAGCTCCATCCTGCCGTCGCTTTGCGATGGCCCAGGGTCATCGATCATGGGTTATAAGATCATCGCGTTATCGGTCCTATTAGCCCTCGGCGGCGGCGTGGCGGCTATCGCCTACCACCGCGCCAAAGAGGCTCAGGACAATCAGGTCATCCCCATCATCAAGCCCGAGGTGGTGCGCTGTGCCCCGCTGGAAGTTCGCCCTTACACCGTCACCGAATCGTTCTACGGCCGCATCAGCGCACGTGCTGAACTGAGTATGTCGTTCCAGATTCCCGGTCGCCTGTCGCAGCTTGGCAAAGATGAAGGCCCGGTGCTTTGCGAAAATGATGTCGTGGAAAAGGGCGATGTCATCGCCATGCTCGAACCGGCTAGGTATAAGGCTGCCGTGGCGCAGGCTGTGGCGCAGCGCAATGAAGCGACTGCGGAAATGCAGGCCGCTGACGGGGCGGTCTCGCAGGCGCAGGCTGTGGTCGATGATGCTCAGCGCGAATACGATCGGCAAGTCGATCTTCTGGAAAAACAAGCCGCCAAGCAGCGCGATGTCGATCGCGCGGAAACCGCACTCAAAGTCGCCAAGGCTCAGCGCGATGTCGCCAAGGCTCGCTATGACCGCGCCACCGCTTCTTACGATTCTGCTTCTGCTGCAATGACCGTCGCACAGGTCAATCACGATGATGCGATTCT
The DNA here is from genome assembly GCA_964650055.1 of uncultured Phycisphaeraceae bacterium. Classification (GTDB taxonomy): domain Bacteria; phylum Planctomycetota; class Phycisphaerae; order Phycisphaerales; family Phycisphaeraceae; genus JTS-RE9. The sequence goes on from CAZYQL010000128.1 coordinate 5,335, forward strand.
CAAAGCGCCCATCACCGCGAAGGTGGCTTCGCTGCCGCTGGAGGTTGGCTCGATGGTGCGCCCCGGTGACATGGTCGTTCGCCTGGTCGATATGACCAAGGTGAAGCTCATCATCGGCGTCGTCCAGAGCAAACGCCCGCAGGTCAAAGAAGGGCAGAAGGTCGATGTGCAGATTCTCGCGCTGCAAGCGAGCAATGCTGCGGTCCATGGCAGCGACTCCAAGCTCGAGCCGCGCACCGGCTACATCACGATGGTGCCTCCTGCATCCAATCCGGTGACGGGCCTCTTCGATGTCGAGATCATGCTCGACAACAAGGATGGTGCGCTCAAGCCCGGCATGATCGCCAAGGCGACGATCGCATTGCGTGAGAATGAAGAAGTCGTCGCGGTGCCAGCCGAGGCCGTCAAGCGAAAGGGCAACAAACTCACGGCATACTTCGTCAGCGAAGGCCTGAGCGTCGGCCTCGATCTGGGTGCCATTGGCAAGTCACACCTGACCGTGCCCACGATGGTGGTGCGCGAGTTCACCATTGATAAAGCAGTGCTGGTGGAAGATCACTACCTCATCAGCGGCCTGCCTCCGGGCGTATCGCATCTGGTCGTGGAAGGCCAGACACGCATCTCCGATGGCAAGCCGGTGCTGGTGGTGAATACGAATGCAACAGTACCCGCTGCATCGACGGCAGGCGCGGATTGAAACGGTGAAGCGTTCATAGTTCTGAGTTCAAAGTTCTGAGTTCAAAGTGTCGATCAGTGCCAAAGAACTTTGTGTACCGAAGGCGGATCGATGCGACCGTTTACTTACTACCTTTAGTTTTCAACTTTGAACTTTGAACCTTGAACTTTTCCTGGTACTTCCATGACTATCGTTGACAAGGCCATCGACAAACCGCGACTGATCTTGCTCGGTGCCATTCTGCTTTGTGCAGCGGGCATTGCAGCGATCTTTGCGTTACCCAAGGAGCGGACGCCGCGCGTCAAGCTGCCGGTGGTGTCGGTGGTGGTGCCTAATCCTGGTGCACCTGCTTCGGTCAATGAGTCGCAGATTGTTCGCCGAATCGAAGAGGAATCTTCCACGCTCAAAGGCCTGCGCGATGAGCGGTCCGTGCTGTCGCAATCGGTACACGGCGCTGCGATGGTGCAGTTTGTCTTCGATCATTCGGTGGATGTCGCTGAAGCCAAGCGAGATGTCGAGAGCATGATCAACCGGATCAAGGGACAGTTCCCGCGCGAAGCCCAGCAGAACCCGGGCCCGATTGTTGCGGACATCGGCTACGACAACTGGCCTATCATTCAGGTCTTTGTCGCCGGTGGCAAAGATGGCATGCAGCGAAGGCGCATTGCAGAGCGATTGCAGACCGAACTCGAACCCGTCAGTGGCGTTGCAGGTGTCGATATCTTCGGCGGCCTCGAACGCGAACTGGAACTGGAAGTCGATCCCAATCTCATGGTGCTCTACGGCTTTTCCTACGGCCAAATCGAAATGGCTGTCCGCAAAGCCAACACCGAAACGCCTAGCGGCTCCATCGAAAACGGCTCCAACGATCAGCGCGTGCGCACCAAAGGTCGCATCGAAAAAATCGAGGACATCGCCACGCTCCCCATCGGCACGCACGATGGCAAACCGATTCTGCTCGGCGATGTCGCCAAAGTCCGCATGGGCCACAAGCCGCTGACGAGCATCGCCCGTTATGGCTCGCAGGATGCGGTCGTGCTGCTGGTTCGCCCCAAGACCGACATCGACATGCTCGCCACCGCCAACGCGGTGCAAGGCATGGTCGATCGCTTCATCGCCGAAGGCGGCGGCGAAGACACCAAGATCGGTACCGTCCGTTCTCAGGCCCGCGAAATTCACTACATGATGGAGCAGCTGGGATCCAATGCCCTCTACGGCACGATCATGGTCATCATCATGCTCTGGTTCTCCTTCGGCTGGCGCAATGCCACCATCATCTCCATCAGTTTCCCGTTTTGCATTCTGGGCACCGCTGCGTTTCTCTGGCTGGCCAAAGTCACCATCAATTCTGATCTGGCCATCAACAACATGACGCTCTTCGCGATCATCGTTGTCGTCGGCGAAGTCGCTGATGGTGCGATCATCGTCGCTGAAAATGTCTATCGCCACCGCGAAATGGGCAAGACCCCCATCGAAGCTGCCAGGCAGGGCGTGCGCGAAGTGGGCGGGCCGCTCATGTCGGCTTACCTCACCACGGTTGCCGGTTTCGCGCCGCTCTTTTTTGTGCGCGGCGTCATGGGCGACTTCCTCGAACTGCTACCCGTGGTCACAATTCTTTCCCTCGTGGCTGCGGTCCTTGTTGCTTTCTTGGTCATGCCCACGCTCACTGTTTACTTCATGGCCCAGCCCAAGAAGATCATCAAGCGGCCCACGAATGCTGATGGTTCGATCATGAGCGAAGATCAGGAAATGATCGCCAATGCCGATGCGCTGGTGGCCATGAGTCCGCTCAAGCAGACGTATGGAAAAATTTTCGAGTGGGCCTTTCGCCATCGCGTGCTGGTGCTCAGCGGCGCGTTTCTGGCGAGTGTGATTCCTGCTGGGCTTTTCTATACCGGTGCTGTCGGTTTTGAGTTTATGCCTGAAGGCGATCAGCCGGTGATCGAGGTTTATTTTGAACTGCCGCTGGGCTCCTCGATGGAGCGCAAGAGTGTGGAAGTGGCCGCGAAGATTGAGAAGGCTGTGAACGAAGCGGTGCGACCCGATGAGTGGTATCGCCCCAGTGAATCCGCAGAGCGTGCCAAGCCGGTGACAACAATTGGTGATCCAGGTGCGCTTAACATTCGGCTCGATGTGGCGCGTGGCGTTGGCCCTGAGTTTGGCATGGTCTATGTCGAACTGGAGCGCGGCGAGAATCGCAATCGCACCAACACAGAAATCCGCAAAGCCATCACTGATGCGCTGCCGCCGTTGCCGGGTGTCATCGTGCAGATCACTTCGCCCAACGAAGGCCCGCCTGCGGGTTCTCCAGTGGCGATTCGCGTGCTGGGTCAAAAGGAGACGCCGTTGGAGGTGCTCGCCGAGCGCGCTGCGGAAGTAGAAGAGCTGCTGCGCGGTGTGCCGGGCGTGTACGACGTGGCCAACGATTACCGAACGCGCTCGGAGCTGGTGGTCAATCCTGATCGCACTGTCGCTGCACTTTATGACATGGACTCATCGGAAGTTTCTGCGAGCGTGAACTACGCGCTCGAAGGCGTACTCATCGGCGAAGTCGATTTCGGCGGCGATGAACAGATTGACATTCGCCTTCGCAATCAGGCGGGCAGCCGCGATCAGCTCACCGATTTATCGAATCTCTCGCTGCGCAGCCAGACGGGCAAAGTGCTCACCCTTGGCGAAGTCGCCACCATCGAGCGCACGCAGACCGCCAACACCATTCAGCATCACGATCGCAAGCGCGCGGTGACGGTTCGCGCGGAAGTGATGGAAGGCGTGCTGCCCGATCATGTGAAGGCATCGCTCATCGCGGCCATGCGTCCTGATCTAAGTGAAGCGGCACAGCTTGCACTGGTAAACGCATCGGGCAAAGCCATCATCGTGGATGATGATGTCATCATCGAGTTCGGCGGCGAGAACGAAGTGCGCGACGAAGCCTCAGCCGACATGACGAGAGCACTGATCATCGCGGCAATTCTGATGCTCATCATCGAAGTGGTGCAGTTCAACAGCTTCGTGCAGCCGCTGATCATTCTTTTCAGTGTGCCGCTGTGCATCATCGGTGTCGCGCTGGGCCTGATGATCTTCGGCCTGAACTTTTCCATCATGGCGATGATCGGCATCGTCGCGCTCTCGGGTGTCGTCATCGACAACGCGATGGTCATGGTCGAGTTCATCAACGAGATGCGCAAGATGGGCATCCCGCTGCGCAAAGCCATGGTCCTCTCAGGCCAGTTCCGCGTTCGTCCGCTGCTGATGACCGCAATGACCAACATCGTCGGCATGCTGCCCGTGGCACTGAACTGGGGCGGCGGCGCAGAAATCTGGCAGCCCCTGGCGGTCACCGTCGTCTTCGGCATGGCCTTCGCGACCGGCTTGCAACTCTTCGTCGTGCCGCTGATGATTTACAGCTTCGACTTCTCTTCGCATCGCGATGTCGTTAAGCCTCACACACTCTCCACGCCTTCGATGGATGAGCCTGATGATGCGGAAGGTACACCGGCACTGGCATCGTGATGATCGTGTGGCACGAGCAGGCCGTCGCTCTGGACGGTTTGCCAGTAGCGAATCAGATACGCATACTTCATCGCCACTGGCAAACCGCTCAAAGCAGCGGCCTGCCAGCGCCACACGACGGATGCACCCCCATCGCCTCCCCCTCATTTCTCGCTTTTTGCATTTCCCGCCGCACGCCACTACATTGTTCCGCCCCGATTCCCCGGAGATTTATAGACATGGCTATCGAAACCCTCTACGACAAAGACGGATCACTCGCTCCCCTCAAAGGCAAGACTGTCGCCATCCTCGGCTACGGCAGCCAGGGCCACGCCCACGCACAGAACCTGCGCGACAGCGGCGTCAAGGTCATCGTTGCCAACCGCAAGGATTCACCCAACGGCAAGCTCGCCATGGAACATGGCTTTGACCCCATGAGCGTCGAAGATGCTGTCAAGCAGGCCGACCTCATCATCGCCACGCTGCCCGATGAAGCGCAGCCGGATGTCTGGGCCAAGTCCATCGCGCCGCACATCCGGCCCGGCACCGCTTTCGGCGCCACGCACGGCTTCAATGTCCACTTCAAAACCATCGTGCCACCTGCTGGCATTGATGTCATCATGGTCGCCCCCAAAGGCCCCGGCCACACCGTTCGCAGTGAATTCGAACGCGGCGGCGGTGTGCCTTGCCTGCTCGCCATTCATCAGGATGCCTCCGGCAAAGCCTTCGATATCGCCATGGCCTGGGCCATCGGTGTCGGCGGCGGCAAGGGCGGCATCCTCAAGACGAACTTCAAAAACGAATGTGAAACCGACCTCTTCGGCGAACAAGCGGTGCTGTGCGGCGGCCTCTCCGCCCTCATCAAGTGCGGCTACGAAACACTCACCGAAGCAGGCTATCCGCCTGAACTGGCCTACTTCGAAGTCTGCCATGAAGTGAAGCTCATCGTCGATCTCGTCGTGCGCGGCGGCCTCAACTACATGCGATATTCCATCTCGAATACCGCCGAGTTTGGCGACTACCACACCGGCCCCAAGATCGTCACCGCTGAAACCAAGAAGGTGATGAAGCAGGTCCTCACCGACATTCAGACCGGTACCTTCGCCAAAGCCTTCCGCGATGATTACGCCAAGGGATTTCCATGGTTCAAAGCGCAGCGCGAAGCGGAGCGCAATCACCCGGTGGAAAAAATCGGCAAAGAACTTCGCCGCATGATGCCCTGGATCAAGCCGGTGGAAATGTAAATTGCGAATCACATTGGAATAGGAATTCAAGCACCACTCGCAAGGGTGGTGTTTTTCTTTTTCACTCACATGAATAGTCGTGATCTCACTCAGCGCCGCCGACGCTCTTGGATTTGCGGAAGGCCGTGATGGTTTGGCCCATGCGCTGCTTGAAGACCATGCTCAGGTATTCGCTGTGATTAAAACCTGTGCGGTCGGCGATCTCCGGCAGCGACAGCTTCGTGTCGATGAGCAATTGCTTGACGCGCTCCAGACGCACATTCAAAATCACATCGTGGATCGAGCGCTTCATCAGCTCACGGAAGCGGCGCTGAAGCACCGAGCGCGAAACCTGGCTCGAATCCACCACATCATCCACACTGATTCCCTCGCAGGCATGCTGGCGAATGAAGTGCACGGCCTCAGCGACGATGGCGTCGTTGATGGCGGTGACTTCGGTGGACTGACGGGTGACGATGCCGCGCGGTGGAACGTACTTTTCGTAGAACGCGGGCTTGTTGCCTTTCATCAGTTCATCGAGAAGCTTCGCTGCCTCGTAGCCGATGCGTTCGGAGTCGGGAATGACGCTGGTCAGCGGCGGATTACAAAGTTCGCAGGCGATGTCATTGTCAACGCCAACCACCGCGACCTGTTCGGGCACCGCCACGCCTTCGCGGCGACAAGCATCGAGCAACTGCACCGCGCGGAAATCGTTGCACGCCATCACGCCGACGGGCTTGGGCAAGTTGCGCACCCATTTCGTGACGCGCGTCAGTTCATCTTCCCAGCGCGGCTGCTTCGTATGCTTTGCCTTGCTGCGCGGATTCTGAAACACATCGCACTGATAGCCTCTGCTGTTGACCGCCGAGACGAAGCCTTGCTGCCTTCGCCCGGACCAATCGATGCCTTCGATTCCGAGATAGGCAAAGTGCGTGAAGGCCCGTTCGATCAGATGCTCAGCAGCGTGGCGACCGATCATGTGGTGATCGTTGTAGATCAGCGGCAGGCCCAGACCCATGACCTCTTCATTGAGATCGACGGTGGGAATCTTCGTCGCCACGATCATCTTCGCCATCTCCGGCGACGAGGCCCTGGAAATAATGCCATCACCTTTCCAACCCTTAAGCCAGGGCGGCGGCGGATCGTAAAGCGAGCGCTGCTCCAGATAGACCGACCAAGGCCCGTTCTCTCGGATGTACTGACCGATTCCTTGAAGCAGTCCGCGTCCATAGGCGAGAGATGTCTCGACAATAAGCGCGACATGAGGTGGTCCTGTGCGACGACTATTAGCAGCGGGTTTCGCTTGAGAAACTAGCTTTCGCTTTGCAGCGACCGGCTTAGTCTTGTTGGAACGTTTCTTGGCCATGCG
>CAZYQL010000129.1:0-12042 GCA_964650055.1 uncultured Phycisphaeraceae bacterium
CAGTACCTTCACTGCCAGTACCTTCACTGCCAGTACCTTCACTGCCAGTACCTTCGCTGCCAGTACCTTCGCTGCCAGTACCTTCGCTGCCAGTACCTTCACTGCCAGTGCCTTCACTGCCGGTACCTTCACTGCCGGTGGTTTCGGTGGACTCGCTGCCTGCACCTTCGCCGCCGCTGTTATCAGCGGGTGGCACCACGATGGGTGCCGGAGGCTGTGGCAGGCGAATTTTCTTTTTGCTTTTTCCGCCGCCGCCGCAGCCGACGGTCAAGAGTAAAGCGGTCAGTAATACCACGGTTTTGAATAAGCGATTGGACATTTGTATTCTCCCCATCGAGTCGGCTGCACGTGACACACATGCCGCCATCAATTCCGCCCTGATCAAGGGGCATGGAGAGTATTTACAACCGTCATGCCAATGGCACAGGCATCACCGACCATCCATTAAGTAATTGAAAATACTACTCTTACAACGAAATTCAGGGGCGTATCATCAGCAACAGATATGACGGCTTGTGGCGTCCAAGCAACATCGAGTACCCCTCAAAGTGGTCGCAAGAAGACAAACTGATGTCTTGGGTAGGTAGGCCACGAGCCACGACCGTGAGGGAGTGGAGGATTCAAAGCAAGCCCCGCTTCCTAACGGGCGCGGCTCGTAGGGGACCTGCTATCAACGAAGATGTTTGGCTTCAGTCCCCGTAAATCAGCGAGCTGCCATCGGGGCTGGCCAGATTCGCCGCGGGGCCATCCTTCACTACTTTGTGAAACGCGCCTTCATGAGCGAGCGCGGAGACATGGCCATCGAGAAAGAGCACGTTCGCCTTGCGGCTGTGGCGAAAGTGGGCGTAGCCACTGAGCGAAGTCACGTTGCTTTGCCAGGCGACATAATACCCTTCCCAGAAGGCGAGCGGGTTGCCGCTAGGCTCGAAAAATAAACTGTCAGCCAGCAGAAAGACATCGCTGAGTCTGCCGCGATATCGCCTTTGCGTTTGCGGCCGAATTGTTTCATCGGGCAGTTCACCGGCACCGATTTTCTTCATGCCGCTGAGTTTCCAGTTGTATCCATAGCTCGCAGCAGGCCTGGCGAACTTGGGCACGTGATTCGGATCGCTATACGGAAACTCGCCGCACTGGAGCCGTTCACCGATGCCCGCCAGATAAGGCCCAAGCGGGCCCTGATCGTGAATGAGCGGCCGATTGATCGTGACACTATTGGTCGGCTCAAACCCGAACCACCACCGCTGCCCTGTCGCGCCAGTCGTGACAGCTTCGCGGTACTCCACATAGCGCTGCTGATGATCGATAGCGTGCATCGCAAACGCATGAGAAAGCTGCGCCAGATTCGATGCACAAACCGCCTGTCTCGCGACCGGCCGAGACTTGCCCAGCATCGGCAGCACAACGCCGATGAGCAGCGCAATGATCGCCACCACCACCAGCATTTCCACTATCGTAAAAGCACGACGCAGGATCATCCGTGAACCTTCAAAAAATACTTGGCCGCAAAAAGTCGCAAGAGGCGCAAAACAGAAAAAGAAAATGATTGCAGCGCACACATGACACGCATGACACGCATGTCATGTGCGCGTCTGCAACGCATCACCAAGCATCACTCAATCACAGCGCGGCGGCGCACGATCAATGCCAACGCACCCATGCCCAGCATCAGCAGCGATGCAGGCTCAGGCACCGCGCCATTTTGCGAAGGCGACGGAGCAGTTGCCGCGACAGGTTCCTGCGTCGGTGCCGTTGCAACAAAGCCCGGAGCAAATCTAAAACCTACAAACCCGCCATCAACCAGAATGGTGTCATTCGTTCCCACTTGCGACTCATCCCAGGTATCGCCTACATAAGGATTGCCGTCGGCGACGTAGAAGGCCCAGAATCCCGTATTGAAACCTTCGACATAACTGTCATCCAGATCAGTGGCCGTCGCGCCATCACTGGGCGGGCCATCAAAGAATCCATCGGTAAAGAAAGTGCCATCAGAAAGTGCAAAGCCATCATCATCGCGGTCGTATCCGATGCCGACGATGAATTCGAAAAGAGTCCCACCGAAATCGAACTGAGCTACTTTCGCAAACAATCGCGGGTCGGCTGCGACGATGGCATGAAACATATCATCAGCCGTGGCGACGCCATCCCACTGATAGCCCCAGATGAGCGAATCCCTGCCATCGTTCCAATCGAGGACAAAGGCCGCTTGATTCGCCCCGCTGCCAATGAAAAAGTCGATCTCGTTAAGCGTGATCGCTCGTGCGTTTTGCACCGTTGCCAGAGAAATGAAAAACACCAATGCCGCCAGAGAAACTTTTCGTCGCATGATGCGACACCTTTCGCTCGACTCCGTTTCGCGCGGAGAAGGCCCCTGTGATAACCACAGAAAAACATCCAGGCGAAGGGAATGAAATAGGCGGCAGCGCGCTGTTCCAGGGGAATTTGAACAGTCGATCCCGCCGTGTCCCATTCGCGAGGACAACGGGGCTCGACAGGCAGGTCTTCCGGCTTTGGGCTTCCCGCTCGCCTTCCCAATTCACCCATTGCAGGTGAACCAGTGGCATACTGAGCGGGACTTCGCAAGGCGTGGTGACTTTTATCGCCACGCCCAGGCCCATCACGGCGGCGCGTCCGCGGAGGCTTGGTGATACGCCAAAATCAGCCGTACCACGCACCTCACTTCCCTTTTCACCCATGACTGACTTGCATCAGCCACAGGCACCTGTTGAACATGAAGAAAAGCTTATGGGCAACGCTGCGTCAACGCAATCAGGCACTTACCCTAAGCGGGATTATTTTGTCAGCTTGAACAGCTTGCCCTTCAAATTGCACACATAAATTTCGCCATCGCGGTCTTCGCCGAAGCTGGCGATCTCGGGTGTCATGCCGATGAACTGTGGCTTGGTTGCTTCCTTGCCATCGAATCGGAAGTACCACATCAGACCAGTCTGGAAATCGCCATACACATACGCACCTTCCAATTCGGGAATCGCTTTGCCGCGATAGACGTAGCCACCAGTGATCGATTTCGCAGCTGCGTGATTGTGTTCGACAATCGGCCCAGTCACCGTCTCACCTGCCGCGAGTTTCGGGCTGACGCCGTTCTGCTTCGTGAACTTATGCGAGCCTTCCATCACAGGCCAGCCGTAGTTGCCGCCCTTTTTGATCAGCAGAATCATCTCCCACAAATCCTGGCCGACTTCGCCTGCCCACAGGTCACCAGTCTTGCGATCGAAGCTGAAGCGCCAGACATTGCGCAGGCCATACGCATAAATCTCAGGCTTCGTATTGGCCACGCCGACGAAGGGATTATCCTTCGGGATGCCGTAAGGCTTCTCCGCCGCGAAAGGCACATCCACATCAATACGCAGAATCTTCCCCAGCCAGACGTTCTTATTCTGTGCGCTATCGAGTGGATCATCGCGCTGGCCACCATCGCCGAAGCTGATGTAGAGAAATCCATCGGGGCCGAAGGCGATCATGCCGCCGTTGTGATTATCGAATGGTTGATCGAGTGTGAGAATCACCTGTTCGCTCTTGGGGTCGATCGTCTTTCGCTCACTGTCGAAGGTGAAACGCGAGAGGACATTTTTCTTTCCCGCTGCTGCGGTGTAATGCAAAAAGACCTGGCCGTTGTCTTTGAACTTGGGATGAAACGCGATGCCGATGAGCCCCTCTTCCCACCCTTTGCTGCCGACCTTGGCACGCAGATCCAGCGCGATGCTATATTCCTTCACCTCAGGCTTGTTTTCCCACCAAAGCACACGCCCCGGCTGCTCGATCACAAAAATACGATCGCTGCCATCACCCGCATGCGTCAGCAATAGCGGCTTAGTGAGCTTGAGATTTTCAAAGACCGGGGTGATTTTTACTTTCACCGGATCAGCGTGAATCACAACCGAGACAGAAAAGAGAATGAGGAAAACGATAGATGAAAGAGTTCGCTTCATGTAAATGATTCTACTGAACCAGTACCAGATTGAGTTCATGAGAATGCAAAAAAAGCCCACCCACAGGAGTGGGTGGGCTTTTAATTTCTCAAATCTCAAATCTCAAATTTGAAATCTGCAATATCGAACATGCTTTCTCACTCAAAATTCCCCAGCACCATGTCATCGACCGTCTTGCCCGCAGGCATCATCGGGTACACGTGTTCGTGTTTTTCGACCATTGCGTCAAGCACAGCCGGGCCGTCGTGGCCCAGGAAATCTTCCATGACTTTGGGCAGGTCTTCGGCACTGGTGGCGCGGAAGCCTTTGCAGTTCATGGCATCGGTGAGCTTCACGAAGTCGGGGTTGTGCATTTCAGAATGGCTGTAGCGCTCTGCGTAGAAGAGGTCTTGCCACTGTTTGATCATGCCTTGGAAATCGTTGTTGAGGATGATCGTTTTTGCGGCGATGCCGTACTGGGCAGCGGTGACCATTTCCATGCAGGTCATGCAGAAGGAGCCGTCGCCATCGATGTTGATGACGGGTTTGCCGCCCAGGTATTTGTCAGAGGCGAGCTTCGCGCCGATAGATGCGGGCACACCGTAGCCCATGGTGCCCAGGCCGCCGGAGGTGATCCAGTGGCGCGGGTGTTTATACGTGTAGAACTGCGCTGCCCACATCTGATGCTGGCCCACGCCGGTGGTGATGATCGCTTCGCCTTGGGTCTGGCGATCGAGCTCTTCGATAACCGCCTGAGGCTTGAGGTGATATTGCCGGGCATCAGGCTTGTAGCGGAACGGGTGCTTGCTCTTCCATTCACTGAGCTGCGCGAGCCATTCGCTGCGATCGCGCTTCTCGATCATCGGCAGAATCAGTTCCAGATTCTTACGTGCATCGCCTTCAATCCCCAGCGTCACCGGCACAGCTTTATTGATCTGTTCCGGAGCAATATCAAAGTGAATGAAGCCGCCGGTGCCGTTGCGTTCTGCTTCACGAGCAGTGCGGGCAAAGGCGCTGACCTTGCCTGTCACGCGATCATCAAAGCGAGCGCCGACGCTGATGATGCAATCCGCATCGCGCATCGCCCAGTTGGCGTAGGCAGCGCCGTGCATGCCCAGCATGTGCAGCGCCAGCGGATCGTTTTCGTCGAATGAACCCAGGCCTTGCAGCGTGGTGGTCACAGGGATATTGCCCTTGGCAGCGACAGCGCGAAGCACATCGCTGCCGCCTGAGAGAATCACGCCTTGACCGACGTAAAGTAACGGCTTCTTGGCGCGGTTGATCATCTCAGCAGCGCGGGCGATCTCGCTGCTGGTGCCCAGTTCGCGGATGTGATACCCAGGCAGGTGCGGCTCCGCATTCACCGACTGATTCAAAATCGAAGCGGTCACATCCTTAGGCAGATCGACCAGCACCGGGCCGGGGCGACCGGTCGTGGCAATATGGAAAGCAGAATTAATAGCACGCGGCAGATCCTCGACGCGCTTGACGAGCACGTTCCACTTGGTGCAAGGGCGGGTGATGCCGGTGACATCAGCTTCCTGAAACGCATCGCTACCAATCGCGCTCGTGGCCACCTGACCAGAGAAAACAATCAGCGGCGTGCCATCCATCAGTGCATCTTGCAACGGCGTCACCGTATTAGTCGCACCGGGGCCACTGGTCACCAGCACGACGCCTGGCTTACCACTGGCGCGGGCGTAGCCTTCTGCCATGTGGCCGGCGCCTTGCTCGTGGCGAGTGAGGATGAAGCGGAGGTGTTTGGATTCGTGAATCGCATCGAAGACGGGCAGGATCGCGCCGCCGGGGTAGCCGAACATGTGGTTGACGCCGTGCTCGTGCATCATCTCGTGGAAGAGCTGAGCGCCGGTCATGCCGACGTATTTGTCGGTCTTGGGGCCGTGGTCGGCTGAGTGGATGTTGGTGTCAGTAGCGTTGAGTTGTTTGCGGACAGTCATGGGAAAGCTCGGGTGTCGGGTGTCGGGAGATCGAAGTCATGGGCCGCGAAAAGTCACAAAAATCGCAAAAGACAAAAAGATGAAGTTTGGGCTGAGTTTGTCAGTGTCTCAAATTCAATCAATGTTCATTTGAGTTTGAACTGCATGATAAATACACAGGCCTGTACTCTTTTCTATTTTGCGTCTCTTGCGCTTTTTCGCGGCAATGTTCTTGTTTACGATGACTCGCGCCAATCGTGGAAAATGTTCTTCCACTGCGATCGGCGAAATCGGTAGGGTTGGATGAGAAGGCGGGTGTGAAATGCCGCCGGTTGAGCCGAGATAGTTGGGGTGCGGGTCTGCCGCTCAAATAACGGCGACGATGCCCGGTACTAGGACCAGGCCGGCAAGCAGACTCGAAAGCATGGCGGGATCGTTTGCCATAGGACGGGTTATTGTAGCGAATGGGGTATGGGGGCGTCAATGGTAATTTTCTTAACGATATCCCATGCACAAGATCGGCCTATTTAGCCGTTCGCCTTCGCGAACGAAGAAATTCCCCCGCCGCGCAGTCAATCCCTCAATCCCCATATTTCTGCCGTAGCCTTGCACTCAGGCGTAGCAACAGGTGCACGCGTTCAAACTGATCGACCCAGTCCTGCACGGTGGCTGCCAGTTCATCCGCATCGATGGGCGCACCGGGCAGCGGGCAACTGGGGCCAAGCTGCCGCGCTGCGACGGCGCGGTAGCGACTGAGCGTACGATCGCCAAAAGAGCCGACGACTTCGAAATCTTCAGCGAGGAAAAGCAGGACAGGCACGCGGTTGCCGCCGTTGATACGGAGCATCGCTTGCAGGTCAGGATGCAGATCGCGATCGAGGTATCGCACATCGATGGCTTTGGGGTTGGCCTCTGCGATGCGGGCAATCAGCGGCAGTTGCTGCACGCAGTCGCCGCACCAGATGCCGGTGAGCGCGATGACATTGATCTTGCGCGTGAAGCTGGCGAGCAGCGTCTTCTGTGCTTCGGTGAGCGAAGCCTGGTCATAGACCTTCTTCCAATTGTCGTGCTGCACGGGTGTGCCGCTGCGAACGTAGTCGTTATATCGCAGACCTGATTCATGTTTCGATTGAAGCTGCTTCGTATCCAAATCATCACCTCTGAGTTGAGGATTGTTCATACAACAGTGTGATCATCTTATGCTTCACTCATCGCTGCGTCTGGCACAAGATCAAAATGAGCCGCGACGTAACACGTCGCGGAGGTGAGCGCAATGAAGAGGCACACTTGAGCGCAGTTGTTCTTGTCAATCGATCGATCATCGCCAGTATTTGAGCGATTTCGAGTCCATGAATCAGTTGCGATATGACCACTCCTACAGGCTGTTCACGTCCGCGACTCGTTGAGTCGCGGCTATGGGCATGCTGCTTGCTTACATCAGATCAGGCAGTGTACCGGTGCTGTCGCCGAGCCTGTCGATGTCCACTTCCATGCGGTCGAGCTGCGAGAGCCAGAGGTTATTGAGCGGCGTTTCCTTGGCGTAGCGAATGTGGCGACCGGTCTTGATCGTGCCGCAGCCGGTGCCTGCGACCAGGACTGGCAGGTTGTCGTGGTTGTGTGCGTTGCCATCGGAGTTGCCGCTGCCGTAGGTGATCATGGAGTGATCCAGCAGCGTGCCATCGCCTTCGGGAGTCGCATCGAGTTTTTGCAGCAGGTAGGCAAGCTGTGTGGCGTGGAAGATGTTGATCTGTTTGATTTTTTCCTTCTTGGCCTGATCGTTGCCGTGATGCGACAGATCGTGGTGACCTTCCGAAACATTGATAAATGGATACGGTTTGTTACTGCCTTCGTTAGCGAGCACGAAGGTGCAGACGCGTGTGACATCGGCCTGGAAAGCGAGCACGAGCAGATCGCACATCAGGCGAATGTGTTCCTCGTAACTGGCGGGAATTGCAGTGGGAGCTGCATAATCAGGAGCCTTCACCGGCGGAAGCTTTTCGGATCTTTCAATGCGCAGTTCGATATCGCGAATCGCTGAGTAATATTCATCGAGCTTGCGGTTGTCGCTGTGACCCAGCTTCGCGGCGAGGCCTTTGGAATCTTCGCGCACATAATCGAGCACACTCTTGCGACGCGCATCTCGGCGAGTGCGATCAGCATCGGGCGCAGAGGCGAAGAGCCGTTCGAAGACGAGCTTGGGATTAACTTCCTTAGGCAGCGGCTGCGTCGCAGAGCGCCAGGCCATCGTGGAGGAATAGACACACGAGTAACCCGAATCGCAGTTGCCCGCCATCGCGCCTTGCTCGGTGCCGATCTCCAGGGAAGCGAGGCGCGTCTTATCACCGATGCGGCCGGCGGCGACCTGATCGATGGAGACGCCGGCGCGAATGTTGGTGCCATCGGTCTTGCGAGGTTGCGCGCCGGTGAGGAATGCGGAGAGTGCGCGGGCGTGGTCGCCGCCGCCGTCGCCGTTGGGGCGGGCTTTGTCCGCGGTCAGGCCGGTGAGGATCATCGTCTTCTTTCGGAGCTTTTCCAGTGGTGAAAGAATCGCGGGCAGTTCGTAATCGCTGCCTTCGGTCGTGGGTGTCCAGTCAGCCATGTTGACACCGTTGGGCACGTAGAGAAATGCCATGCGGTTGGGCGCGATCGTCGTGGGCTTGGCCCGCTCAGCCCACGCTGTCACCGGCCCCATCGCGTCAAGCCA
The DNA here is from genome assembly GCA_964650055.1 of uncultured Phycisphaeraceae bacterium. Taxonomy (GTDB): domain Bacteria; phylum Planctomycetota; class Phycisphaerae; order Phycisphaerales; family Phycisphaeraceae; genus JTS-RE9. The sequence continues at coordinate 8,568 of CAZYQL010000129.1, forward strand.
GGGCAAAGAAACCGCGACACCAAGGCCACGAAGAAGCGTGCGACGGGAGATGAGATTGGTCTTCATATAGATTCCTTGAACAAATCGAACCGGTAAAAAAACTCTAAGCCGATGGCCGCGAAAAAGCGCAAAAGGCGCAAAAAATTCTGGTTCAAAAGCGACGTACATCACTCGATCATCATGGCCAATTCCTCTTCTCTCATCTTGCCTTCTTTTGCGCCTTCTGCGCTTTTTTGCGGCCATTGATCGTACGCCACGGCGAACGGCTAACTATTTAGGGCCACGCAGCCATCAATGCTCAACGCTGCCTCGGCGCTGATCGAACGCCTGGCTCTTAATGATCTGCGTCACCAGCACCGAAAACTTGTATTCATTTTCCATCACGCCTTTCACCACGCGATCCACCGCCATCTGATCGTAATACTCCAGCCCTCGGCCAAGCGCGTAAATCATCATCTTCTCCGTCAGACAACGCGTGAACTCTTCCTTGCGCTCCTTGATGATCGTCTTGAGATCAGCAGGCCCGCTGAACTTGCGGCCATCGGCAAACTCGCCAGTCGCATCGACATCGAACTCGCCATCCTTGGTGCGAAACGCGCCCACGGCATTGAAATTCTCTAATGCAAAACCAATCGGGTCCATCTTCGCATGACAATTCGCACAGGCCACATTCTTGCGATGCTCTTCGAGCCGCTGCCGCAGTGAGCCGGCGGTGATCGCTTTGCCATCCACTTCAAGCTCAGGCACATCGGGCGGCGGAGGCGGCGGCGGTGCACCCAGAATCTGCTCAAGCACCCACTTGCCACGCTTGACCGGCGAAGTACGCGTCGGGTTGGACGTCACCGTCAAAATACTCGCCTGCGTCAGCAGCCCGCCACGCGATCGACCTTGCAACGAGACGCGAACGAAGTCGTTGCCACGAATCGGCTGCCCGCCCGGTTTGTCCGGTTTCTGCCCGATCCAGTTGCCGTGGGTGTCCGCGATGCCGTAATGCTTTGCCAGTGGCTCGTTGAGGAAGGTGTAATCCGCATCGATCAGTTCGAGAATCGAACGATCCTCGCGCAAAACAGACTCCACAAAAAGCTGCGTCTCGGTCAGCATCGCTTCGCGCAGCTTGTCATTGAAGGTGGGAAACTGTTTGCCATCAGGCGCGATCCATGCGAGCCGTTGAATCTGTAGCCACTGCATCGCAAAATTTTCGACGAGCGAAGAAGCGCGCGAGTCGGCGAGCATTCGCTTGACCTGTGCGTCGAGATTGCCGCGCAGCTGCTTTTTGCCAGCGAGGTCCAGAAGCGTTTCATCGGGCATCGATGACCAGAGAAAATAAGAGATGCGCGAGGCCAGTTGATATTCATCGAGCGGCCGGGCATCAGGATTCTGCGGTCGATCATCAAGCTCAGCGCGGAAAAGAAACTTGGGCGAGCAGAGCGCCGCCTGCATCGCCAGTTGCACTGCTGATTCCCACTTGTCGCCCTGCGCCATCGTTTTTTCTACGAGCGCCACCGAGCGATCGATTTCATCGTTGGATGCAGGCCGACGAAAAGCGTGAAGCAGAAAGCGCGACATGACCTCGCGCGTCTGTTCCGGTTGTGATTTGCCAGCAGTTGTTGCGAGCAGTCGGCGGTGTGAGGCTGGCCGTGAATCGAGTGGGCCTTTGAGCGCGAGGTATTCGACAAAAAGCGAAGCAGCAGGTTGATCCTGCGCCGGCTTAATGAGGCCGACGAGCATGCGATGACGATCAGGCATCGCGGGCACGTTCACTTCGATTAACTGCGCGCTCTTGCGATCCGTACCTTTGACTTCAAAGGTGTGCAGGATGCGGGCCGGCTTGGGGACATTGCCGACGATGGCGGCGAGTTCCGCATCGCTGGAAAGTTCGCCAATGTCCTTGCCATGGATGATGATCACGCCTTTGACGGGCTGATCGTTGCCGCTCTTGCCATAGACGCGCGTGGTGAAAATATATTCGCCATCGGGTTCCCATTTGTACGGCGTATTGATCGGCCCAAGCTCGATGCCTTCTTTGCCATCGCTGGACATGCGGCGAAATTCGCGATCCATCACCACCTGCTCCACCTTCGATGAAGCAGGCTCGCTCCAGCGCGTAGAAAGATGACGACTGACCACCGCCGGCGGCTCAGGTGTAATCGCTTTGCTCATGATCGATTCAGCAGCGGCGAGGTATCGCTCCATCAGCACGGGCGGCAGCGTGAGCATATCGCCGATGTTGTCGAAGCCGTGGCCGATGTCATCGGAAGGAAAATCTTCGGTGGGATCGAAGTCGATGCCGATGAGATCGCGCACGGTGTTGCGATACTCGACGCGATTAAGCCGACGCATGGTGACGCGGCCGGGATCAGGCTTGGCATTGCGATCAGTGTGAGCAAAGATTGCTCGGATATGCGCAGCAAACGCCTCGGCCTCGGCGAGCACCGGCTGCGGCTTCTTGGGCGGCATCTCGCCATCCTTGATCATCTTCAGCGCCTGCTCCCACATCTTGCGATGCTTGATGAGCGATGATGTATCACGAAAACCATCGAGCAGCAGATCAGCTTTGGGGCGATCGCCGCTGTGACATTTGATGCAGTAGGCTTCCAGAAATGGCCGACCTGTTTTGGCGAAGTCGGGGGCGAAGTCGGGTGCGACATCCGTTGAAGCATCGGGCGCAGCGATGGCCGGGCTGCCCAGGTCAAGGCCAATCAGCCGCGCGGCTCCGATCAGCGCAGCCACTATGAAAGTCAGAAATATCAACCAGAACTTCATCAAAGACTCCAAGCGTCAAATAAGACAACATCGCAACTCGCCACACTCACCCATTGATTCGGCGAGGGGTACGGTTTCAGTGCACGTTTAAGTTATAGGCAAGAGGCGTGTCTTTTGCGATGGCCGCAAGGAGTCGCAAAAGGCGCAAAAACATGTGAGGGGCACCTGCGATTGTTTTTGAAATCGATGCCTTCGCGAAATGGCTCAGTTTCACTCAGTGAATAGCCAGATGGATTCGCCACCGACCGCAGTCAGATAATCGGATCCATCGTGGCCCACTGGATGTTGAACAGCCGCTCCAGAGCTTCGATGTGTTCGAGGCCGTAGCGACGGTGACCGCCGGGCGTTCGCCGCACAGGCTGCAGCAGGCCCTGCCGTTCCCAGTTGCGGAACGACTCAGCCGATGCGCCGTAGCGCTCGACGAGCGTGCGGATGGTGAACGTATTTTCCATTTGAGCTTGCATGTTTCAAATCACTATTCTGTGATGAGCTGCTGCCTGTTCGCTATTTTCGACTACGCGTATCTGCATGAAGCTGCCCTCCCAGGATTTGAACCTGGATCACCTGATTCATCCGTGTGCTTGCCAGTTTGTATACCGATACAAAAGCGGAAGGCGGAGGACTCGAACCCCAGGCCTGCGAAAGCCCCAGCCGTTTTCAAGCAATGAGTGCACAGCGCCGCACTACGAAAGTCGTCGCTAGTGCAGCAGAT
>CAZYQL010000130.1:0-9754 GCA_964650055.1 uncultured Phycisphaeraceae bacterium
GGTGTCTCGTGAATGAAGATGCCCTGATGAACGTACCGATTTCGTTCACAGGTAAGGATTCGTTTCCCGTTCGTGTCCGATGGTTGTGGCTGGGCCGTGGCCCGGGAGTACGCGCGTTTCATCGGGCAGTGTGAGAAGCTGCTGGCGAATGCTGTTAAAGAGCGTGGCTTCATCGGAGGTGGGAAAGTCAAAACGGCCGACACTGTTTTGAAAAAGCGTATCGCCGACGATGGCGGTTTTCAGAGTCGGGAAATAGAACGTGATTCCGCCGGGACTGTGGCCGGGGGTGTGGCGAAGTACGCAGGAGCAGCCCGCGATCGAAAGCGTCTGCCCGTGTTCGATGGTTCCCGTAGCCTCGGGCATCACCATCGGCTCAGGCAAAAACGCGGAGAGATTGAGCATGGGATCGGTGAGAAACGCGGTCTCTGCGGGGTGGATAAAAATCGCCAGATCAGGCCAGTACCTGCGCACATCGATGAGGCCCGCGATGTGATCCAGATGGGCATGAGTCAAGAGCACTGCCTGAGGCAGCAGCTTGTTGCGCTTGATGTAATCAATCATCTTGTACGGCTCAAACCCCGCATCAATAATCCAGCATGGTTTCAGATCACTACCAGGCAACGGCTCCCCCGCTGGATTGTGGAGGACGAAGCAGTTGGTCTGCCATTCACCGAGGACGAAAGTCTGGATGTGCAAGGAGTCGTTGGCCATGGCATTGCAGCGTAGCGACTTTTCAATAGCGCGGCTCGTGCTACGCTTGCACCCATGAACACACGCTCTTCCCCATCAAGCACCGCCCCACTGGCGATTATCACCGGCGCCTCCAGCGGCATCGGCAAAGCCACCGCCACCGCGCTGGCGCATGCGGGCTATCGCACGCTGCTGATCGCCCGGCGAGAAGATCGTCTGCGCGAGCTGGCAGCGCAGCTCTCGCAGCATCAACTTAGTGTCGCGCTGCCGCTTGATTTGGAAGATGCAGCGATCATTGAAGAGACGATTGCGAATGCGCTGAGTGTTCACGGGCCCGCCGATGTGCTGATCAACAATGCGGGCGCGAGTATCTGCAAACCGATGCTCTGGCAATCGATGGAGGATCATCACCGCATCATGCAGGTGCACTATTTCGCTGCGGTGCAGATGATTCACGCGACGCTGCCGGTGATGCTCGACCGCGGCAAAGGGCATTTGATCAATATTGCTTCGATGTCCACAAAGATGGGGCCGTGGGGTCACTCGGCTTATGCGGCGGCCAAGTGCGCGCTGGTGTCGCTGACGCAGACGATGGCGATGGACTACGCGGGCAAAGGCGTGCATTTCAGCTACGTGAATCCCGGCCTGGTGCAGACCGAATTCTTCGACAACCCCGGCTATGAAGTGCTTGAGCCCATACTGAAAAAACGCGGCATCCCGCCGGAGAAAGTGGCGAAGGCCATCGTGAAACTTTTGAAGAAGCCTCGCCTTGAAGTGTGCATACCGAGGCTCTATCGCATTCTCGATTTATTCAAGGCGATCAGCCCGCAATGGGCGCATCGCATCGTAGCGAAGGGGAGTAAGCCGCAGAAGTGAAGTATGCCTGAGCCGCGACTCAACGAGTCGCGGACGTCTGCGATCACTTTGAATCGTCGCGCGAAGTACAACCCTTCATGCCGGTGGCGTCCGCGACGTGTTACGTCGCGGCTCTACATATTCCACCAGTTCAAATCGATGTGCTGGAACACAGGATCGTGCAGATCGGCATCCTTCACTTCCAGTTCTTCCAGTGGTGTCAGTGGTTCGCCGCGCGTAATCTTTTCTGCCAGTGCTGCCAAGGTTTCAAAACGACCTGCGTGGAGGACGAAGCGCTTGATGCCGTAGTCCACGGCTTGGCCTCGCGAAATCACGAAGGGCCAATCGCTGGCCTGCATCAAGAGCAGCTCACGGCCAGCCTTTTCCAACATTTTTCTTACTGCCACTTGCTTGGGATCGCGCCAGGGCAACTGGAATGTCAACCTGCCAAACAGAGCCTCGGCCCTATATTCCACTTCCCAAATCCAGCGCGTCTGTTCGTTGATCCACACGCGGTGATCGCCCTCTTCGCCCCATGAACCTTCGGGCATCGAGATGACCTTATCCACCGGATGGCGATCGAGAAATTCCTTAGTCGTGCAGAGATCGATATCAGGCTCAGCGTTGAGTGTGAGCATTACATCGCGCAGGAACTTGGGGCCTTCAAACCACCAGTGGCCAAAAAGCTCTGCATCGAAACAGGCGACGACCACGCCGTGGCGGCCGGTCTTGTTTTTGTATTCCCACAGGCTGTGTTTCACTTCATCGCAAAAGTGCTGAGCGTGCTCGAACACCTTGGCGTTGGTGTCATCGGGGTAGTAATAATGTTTGTCGCCCAGGTTTGTGTTCTTGCCGGTGATCTTCCAATAGCGCAGCCCACGGCGTTCGCCCCACTTTTTGTGGAACTCGAGATATTCACCGGCTGCGGGGTAACCGATGGAGCCGGACCAGACCTTTTCGCAGATGCGCGGATCACGAGCGAAGGCGGCAACGCGGTGCGGGCCTGAGCCGTCGCTGTTGACGCCGTGCGGTTCGTGTACATCGCGCCAGCCGCGCGCTGCATATTTTTCTGACTCTTCCCAGCCGACCTTGTGCCACTGGTTGTCCTGATTGAGCCATTCGCTACGACCGCCTTCGATGAGGTGATTCTCGACGAAGAAGTGGGTGATGCCTTCATCGGCCACGAGATGCTCGATGCCGATGCGATTGGGCTTGCCACCCCAGTTGACGGGCGGGCTCCAAGGGCCCGAAGGTCGATACGCGCACTCAGGCAGCCACATGCCCGTCGGTTTGAAACCCAGGACGCGCTCGGATGTTGCGATGCCTGCACGAATCTGGGCACGGATGGAAGCGTCTTCGAGAAGCAGCGGCATGTAGCCATGCGTGGCGCAGCTGGTGAGAATTTCGATGTAGCCCAGCTTGGCGCGCTCAGCGTAGGCAGCGGGGATGTTGCGTTTGATTTTTTCGAACTGTTCGATGAGCTTCTGGAACCACTCTTCCCAGCGCGTGGCCAGGTAAGCCATGTGCATCTCGTTCATCTTTTCAAAGTCGGCTCGGTCCTGCCTGGCGCGCTGCACGCGATCGACGAGGTAGGTGATGAAGCCTTCTTTGAAATGTTCGTGGGAGAGCTGCTCGAGCAGCACGGGCGTCAGGCCCATGGTGATGCGCGGGATGGCGTTGAAGAATACACATTCATCGACCATTGAAAGGATGGGCAGGTAGGTCTCGGCGGCGGCTTCGTAGAGCCAATCTTCGCCATGAGGCCAGATGCCGTGGTGCAGGACATAAGGGAGATGGCCATGCAGCACGAGACAGAAGCTTCCAATCGGATGTTTCATGTCGGCATGGTAACGAAAAAAAATGGGCAACGCGGCGCTGAAGTCTTTCATAGCTGCGGGGTCGGCGCCGCGCATCTGCGGGGCTTCTGTATAGATGCGAAGACGCGCAGCGAGGACGCTGCGGCTATGACAGAAGTGGCGAGCGGCGAGTGCCTTTCACTTCGTACTTTGCACTTTGTAATTCGAACTTTTCTTTGTGTTGCTCAATCTTTCCACCTGATCGCCTGTTGTTGTCGAAATAAAGGTGACCTGACTTCTCTCATCGGCTGCGCAAATTCTGTAGAATGACCGCAGACACAAGGATGTGTGATATGACACCACTTTCGCCTACCACAGCGGCCACGACGGCCGCAACCACGACGGCCCCAAACAGCCCGGTCATCACCACGACCACACCCCTTGCTGCAACTCGCCGCACTGCTGCGCCTTCGCGCCGCATTCGCAGGCCTGTGCCACTCACCGGTCTGCACATCCACTTCGTCGGCATCGGCGGCTCGGGCATGTCCGGCCTTGCTCGACTGGCCAAGGCACGCGGGGCGATCGTCACCGGCTCCGATCAAGCCGATGGCCCGACCATTGAAATGCTCAGCGGCGCGGGGATCAATGTGACCCTCGAACAGACTGCCGAGTCGATCCCCAAGGACTGCGAGATGGTCGTCATCTCCGCAGCCATCAAGGCGGATCATCCGGAAGTCATCGAAGCCAAAGCGCGCGAGCTGCGCGTCGTCAAATACAGCCGAATGCTTGGCGACCTGATGCTCGGACGCATCGGCATCTCCATCGCCGGTACGCATGGTAAATCCTCGACGACGTCCATGACCAGTCACGTGCTGATTCAAAATAACTTTGATCCATCCTTCATCGTCGGTGCTCACTGCGAACAAATCGGCGGCGGGTTCCGCTGCGGCGAAGGCGAACACCTCGTCGCTGAGGCGTGTGAGTTTGACCGCTCCTTCCACAACCATCACCCCACCTTCGGCGTCATCCTCAACGTCGAAGAAGATCATCTGGACTACTACAAAAACCTCGAGGAAATCGTCGAGTCCTTCGCTGACTTCGCACGCAAGCTTCCCGCCAAGGAAGACGGCGGCTACCTGCTGATCAATCACGAAATGCCTCACCGCCTGGCGATCACGGGTGGCCTGAGCTGCGATGTCGAATCGATTGGGTTTGCCCCGCAAGCAGATTGGCAAGTCGTCGTTGAAAAAGCCGCTGGCGGCTTCGCTCCCAGTGCCGACAACACGTCCACGAGCGCCAACACAGTCCGCCTTCTACACAAAGGTGAAATGGTCGCCCAGTGGCTCTCGCCCTTGCCCGGCGATCACATGTGCTACAACGCCGCCGTCGCTGCGGTGCTCGCTCACCGCGCTGGCGGCACATGGGATGGCATCGCCAAAGCCATCGAATCTTTCCGTGGTCTGGATCGCCGCATGCAACTCATGGGCGTGAGGCAGGTCGTTGGTTTCGCGGGTGCGATCTCTGCACTGAGCGCAGATGAACTTGCCGCTCGCCGGGCTGATCATGTCACGGTTGTTGATGACTACGGCCACCATCCGACTGAAGTGGAGACGACGCTGCGAGCCCTTCGCCGTCACTACAATCCGCGCCGCCTCATTTGCGTTTTTCAGCCGCATCAGCACAGCCGCACGCGCTTTTTGCTGGAGCAGTTTGCTGCGAGTTTCGCCGAGGCTGATTTGGTGATCGTGCCTCACATCTACTTCGTGCGCGACTCCAAGCGCGAGCAGCATGCCGTCAAAGCCGCTGATCTGGTCGATCGTCTGCGTCAGCGCGGCAAAGCCGCGATGCACCTGTACCCTTTCGAAGCGATCATCGATCAACTCGATCTGATGGTACGACCGGGTGACCTGGTGGTGACGATGGGCGCGGGTGATGTGTGGCGCATTGCGCGGAGTTTTTTGAAGAAGTAACGCGAGCATGCCTTTGAGAAGCGACTAGCAAACGCAGAGTAAATCTTCTTGTTCGCGTTGATTCTGGGGACTACTATTGAAGCATGGTTTATCACGGACACATCAAGGCGGGTCGGATTGAATTGACCGAACCGACGGCACTGCCCGAAGGTGCGGCGGTTCGTGTTGAAGTCGTTCTGCTTGCCGATGTGGAAAAAACTGCGGATGATTCGTCGCTTTGCGAAGAACTGTCGCAGCTATCCGGGCTTGTCAAGGGAATGCCCAGTGACGCTTCGCAAAAGCATGACCATTACATCTACGGCAAGCCGCGATGAGACAGATGTACTTTGCTGACACTTCTTATTTCATCGCCCTGCTTGATGCAGACGATGATTGGCACTTAGTCGCAGATCGCTTTGCCCGCTCCTTCAAAGGTACGCTTCTCACCACGGGGTGTGTCCTGCTGGAACTTGGCGCATTCTTTTCCTCGCCTGTCGCACGGCCAGCATTCGCACGGCTCGATCAGCTCATTCGCCACCGCAAAGATGTGATCTATGTCCCACTCGATGCCGCACTGCACGACGCTGGAACAGAACTGTTCCTTGCACGCTCCGACAAAGAGTGGTCACTGGCGGATTGTGTCAGCTTTGTGGAGATGAAACGCTACGACCTTCACGATGCACTGACGACGGATCATCATTTCGAACAAGCTGGGTTCAGCAATAGGCTTGCTAAGTAGTTTTTTGAAGAAGTGAAAGATGAATCTTGACTGAGCCGCGACGTAACACGTCGCGGACGTCAACTTATACGTTTACATCTCGCAATGCCGTAAACTCGCGGACTCGAAGTCGGTTGTGCTTCGGTCGCCCTTTCAATCCCTAGGCGTCCGCGACTCGTTGAGTCGCGGCTGAGCATCTTCTCTACCTTCATCCCCACCAACTCACACCGCGCCGTTGCCCGCCTTGAGCAGTTCTCTGCGAATCTCTGCGGCTGCGTGATCGCGGCGCGTAGGTGCTTCGTCGGCGATGCGTTCGAGCAGGAGCTTGGCGACATCGGGGGCGACCTGCTGAGGGATTTGGCCGAGGATGATCTGCTGGACGACCTGGTCCTGCTGTGAGAACCAGTTGATCAGCCGGGCGACCAGCTCCTTTTGCGTCATGCCGTTGCGGGCGCGCACTGTCTCTAATTGTTCTTTTGCACCGTCAGCCAGTTCGATATTGATGTTTTGTCGGAGTCGCGACACGTGAGAGGCCCTTCCGTGGTTCGTGGCTCTATCAGGCGGTATCCATACCGCATGGGTGTATTCTGCATCATGTCGCGATCTTTTGCAAGCATCGTTTGCGCGACCGGCTAAAATCCACGAAGTTATGTAAGAGAGCGCGGCCCGGCGCAGAGCCTTCGGACCGCCGCTACACGTCCCGCCTTGTTTCGTTTCCTATTCTTGCCATTGCTTATGGATCACGCTTCGCACGCCACCATCAATACGCACGACCTCGGGCATATTCTGCGCAGCGTGGAGCCTGCTGCCGTGCTTGCACCGGCACACATCATTCGCCGGGTGATTCGCATGCACCGCAGCGGCGGCGGCTTGTTTCAGAAGACGCCTCATCGCAAGTCGCTGGTGATTGCCCGCGACAGCCTGTTGAGTTTTGTGGATACGGAGGAACTTGATCTGCCGAGCGATCACGCATTCGCCTCGCGGGTGCTGCTGATCCAACGGCCGCGCCAGGACAAGATCACCACGCTCAGCAGATCGCAGATGTTGCTCGAATACTGGCGACTGCTTTTTCACAGCAAGGTCGATGCGCACATGCGATCGCTGCGCGAAGAAGGCAAGCTGCTGCCGGCGGCTGCGGCGAGCCGAATTCATGCGATTGGGCAAGGGCCTTTTGATGAGATTCGGGCGGTGCTAACGAAGGAGCGATACCTGCTGCCGCCTACGGATCATGTGGCGGTTTACAGCGAGTTTGTGGCGGTGTATCTGGAGCTGCGCTTTTTTCTGCCGCACGCGCTGGAAGTTTATTTTCCTGCCATCGATTCGTTTGAGCGAGTCGATGCGATCATTGCGAAAGACATCGATGGCGCGGCGATCTTTGAGGCTTGTCGTCTGCCGGGGGCTGCTGCGCCTGGGCCGGTGATGGCGGAAACTACGGCGGCAAATGTGCTGCCTGAATCGCCGAAGGTGCACAGTGCGGAAGAGCAACGTGAGGCGACTGCGAATTACGAGCGCATGATTCGCCGCGCTGACAAAGCTGCGGCACTGGGCAATCACGCCCGCGCTGCCATGACGCGAAATCGAGCGGTGTTTCTTTATATCCCTGATGATCCGCGCCGTGCTCGCAATGTGATTCGGCCAGACATCGAAAAGCTTGCTCATCGCATTTGCAAGGTGCTGGAAATTGATGATGGCGACACGCTCGTGCAAGCGATGACCGGCCTGCTTGATCCCAGTGCACAAGGTTGGAACACGCCTGGCACACGGCTGCTGTACGACTTGCAAGCGGTCTGCATCGATCACGAAAAAGATCTGTTCAAACTCGACCTCGTTGCCTGGGTGCTCTCGCGCGGCGAGGTGCCGATCAAACGAAAACTGCCTGCCGCCAAGGAAGTGCGACTGCATCAGCACCTGAGCAAAGCGGTGCATCGCCTGCAAACGGCAGCGTTCCCGGAGCTGGCGCGCAAAGCACTGCTTGAACTGCTTGAGCCCAAGCTGCACGAAGTCGAACACCGGGTACGCGAAACGCTGCGGCCCAAGATCGAACAGGCGGTGAATGAATCGGGACTGGCACCGGCCAATCCGCCTGAGAAAGTCGCCAAGAAAGCGCTCATCGAAGAACTGCTCGATCGCATCATCGAGCGCGGCTTCATCACCATGGGTGACCTGCGCGACGCCATCTCTCGCAATCAATTGAAGCTGCCTGATCTGACGGGGGAAGCGTTCATCAAGGGCGATGAGCTTCTCAAGATTGACAAGCAGTTGTCGAAACTGCTCGATGGTGTCTACCGGCGCGGCGAGCTTTATCGGCGCTGGCCTCAGCGCATGAGCTCGCTGGCCTTTGGCACACCTTGGGGCAGACTCGTGACGCAGTATGTGGCGATTCCCTATCTGGGTGCGTTCCTGCTTCTGGAAATGGCGCAGCACATCGTGCACATGTTTGTGCCAGCGCCTAAAGCAGTGGCAGAGGCAGGAGCAGGAGCAGTAGAAGCAGCGGTGCCAACCGTAGCAGCCGCAGCGTCCTCGCTGCTCGAAGGTGCAGATGCGACCACGCAAGCTGTGGAGCATGTTGCACACGGCATCCACTTCACCACGCCCCTGTCGATCTTCATCACCGGCACGATCCTGCTCTGGCTCTTTCATGCGGATCGCATTCGGGCGGTGCTCTTTAACGGCCTCAAGTGGTGCTTCAACCGGTTCTATGGCATCGTCATCGAACTGCCCAGCGAAATCTTCCGCCTTCCGTGGGTCAAGCGAATCGCCAACAACCGCGCGGCAAGAACCACCTACCGCTACCTCCTCAAACCCGCCTTCTTTGGCGGCCTCGTCTGGCTGGTCTGTCACACCTGGGGACTGGACTGGGGCTTCTCGCTTTCCTACGCGCTGCTCTTTTTCATCCTCATGAACCTGCTCTTCAATACGCGCTTTGGCCGCGGCATCGAAGAGAGCGCGGGCGAACTGGTCGTCCGAACCTGGCGACGCTTTGGCTGGCGTGTCATCGTGGCGACTGTCCTCTGGATTGTCGATGTCTTCAAATGGCTGCTCGATGCTTTCGAAGAACTGCGCTACAACGTCGATGAATGGCTGCGCTTTCGCACCGGCGAAAATCGCTTCGCCTTTGTCAGCAAACTTATCTTCGGCACGATCTGGTTCTTCGTCTCCTACTTCATCGTCTTCTGCGTCACGCTGCTCATCGAGCCACAGGTCAACCCGATCAAGCATTTTCCTGTCGTCACCGTTTCGCACAAGGTGATGATCGGATTGATTCCGATGCTCGCCGAGTGGGTCGCGCCGCTGTTCGATAATGACATGAAAGAAGCGACGATCTTCGTCGGCTCCGTCGTCTGGCTAGTACCGGGCATCTTTGGATATCTCGCATGGGAACTCAAAGAAAACTGGCGGCTTTATGCTGCCAATCGCCCCGTCAAACTCAAGCCAACCGTCATCGGTCATCACGGCGAAACCATGCTCGGCCTGCTCAGGCCCGGCTTCCACTCAGGCACCGTGCCCAAGCTCTACGGCAAGCTGCGCAAACTCGAACGCAGACGCAACTGGAATCCGCCCGGCAAGGCAGAACGAAAGCATCGCGTCGCGCTGCATCATGTGGAAGTAGCAGTAAAGCGATTTGTTGAACGCGATCTCATTGCCACGCTTGAGCAAAGCAAGAGCTGGGGCGGCACCGAATTGCATGTGGCGCATGTGCATCTGGGGGGTAACAGCGTGCGCGTGGAAATTGGCAGTGGCGCAGA
>CAZYQL010000130.1:9854-12012 GCA_964650055.1 uncultured Phycisphaeraceae bacterium
CATGACTCGCATGATTCGCAGCCGACGGTGCTGACCTTCGAAGAGCAATCCGGCTGGCTGGCGGCATCGATCTCGCCGGGCGATTGGATCACGAGACTCGATCAAGTTCAGCGCGACACACTGAGCGCAGCGATGAGCGGGTTCTACAAGCACGCGGCGGTCGATCTAGTGCGAGAGCAGATTGAAGCGGTCATTGATGTGAAGGCGAAGCCTTATGATATTGATGAACGTGGCATTGTGGTTTGGCCAGCAAGTGCGATGGAGCGGCCGGACGTTTATCCGCTGGAGCGGGACGCGATGAGCAATGGACAGGCGATGCGTGCGAGCGAAGCATCATCGGCTACTGACGTCATCAAGCCTGGCGATGTGCCCATCCTGTTCCGCCATCATCCGATTGCGTGGACCGATTGGATTCAGATGTGGCAGGCGGATCAACAGGCGCAAACGCCCGTCCAACTGGCGGCGGGGCCTGCGGTTGTCCCCGTGACGACGGCGACTGATCCGAGCCGTGAAGCGTAAGCGAGCGGCGTCTTGCGAAGCACTGTGTTCCCAACGCCTCCGCAGGCTTACGCCTTGCGGCTCGGACGATCTGCTCGCGTTTTGCGACAGAGACTAAATCCATCTCAACCACATCCGCAATTTGACCGATGGATCAAGAACTGTTGTTCCCGCTACAATGGCCCCTTCGATTGCGTTGCGTCGGCAGACGCGCAGCGAGGACGCTGCGGCGATGAAGCAACTTGCGGCCGGTTTGCCGCTGCTGACGGCTTGCGATACAACAATTGACCGAACTTTCTCGGTGCACACACCGTATTTCGTCTCTTCATCCCTCCTTCGCACCCACCATTGGACCCAACATGGCCACGAAATCTTCAGCAGGTTCCTCTTACCTTTTCACCAGCGAATCCGTTTCGATGGGACACCCTGACAAAGTTTCGGATCAGATTTCCGATGCGATTCTCGACAGTCTTCTGGCGGTCGATCCCCGCGCTCGTGTTGCCTGTGAGACGCTGTGCACCACCGGGCTGGTCGTCGTGGCCGGTGAAGTGACCGTGCATAATCACCTGGCCATCGAAGCGCTGGGCAATGTGGAGAACGTCGTCCGCGAAACGATCAAGAAGATCGGCTACACCGATCCCAAGGCGAAGTTCGACCACGAGAACTGTGCCGTCATCCGCACCCTGCACGCCCAGTCCGAAGACATCGCCATGGGTGTCAACCGCGAAGGCGCCGGCGATCAGGGTCTGATGTTCGGCTTCGCCTGCAAGGAAACCAAGAGCCTGATGCCGCTGCCCATTGACCTCTCCCACAAGCTCGTCGAGCGCCAGGCCATCGTTCGCCAGAAGAACATCATCAAAGGCCTTCGCCCCGATGCCAAGAGCCAGGTCACCGTGGAATATGTCGACGGCAAGCCGGCGCGCATCGACACCGTCGTGCTCTCCACGCAGCACACCAAGGATTGGAACGGTGCCAAGAAACAGAAGCAGCTCAAGGATCTGGTCATCAAGCACATCATCGCACCGGTGATGCCCACGAAACTTTTCGACGCCAAGAAAACCAAGATTCACGTCAACCCCACCGGCCAGTTTGAAATCGGCGGCCCGCACGGCGACACCGGCCTGACCGGTCGCAAGATCATCGTCGATACCTACGGCGGTCGCGGTCGCCACGGCGGCGGCGCTTTCTCCGGCAAGGACCCCAGCAAGGTCGATCGCAGCGCCGCTTACATGGCGCGCTATGTTGCGAAGAATGTTGTGGCTGCGGGTCTTGCTGATGAATGCGAAGTGCAACTGAGCTACGCCATCGGCGTGGCGGAGCCGACGAGTGTTCGCGTGGATTGCCACGGCACCAACACGATTGATGAGGGCACGATCAGCGATCTGGTGCGCCAGTTCTTCCCGCTGACCCCGCGCGGCATCATCAGCCACCTGGGCCTGCTCAAGCCGATCTATTTTGAAACCGCACGCCACGGCCACTTCGGCCGCACACCGACGGCTAACGGCGGCTTCTCGTGGGAGAAGACGGATCTGGCCGCGAAGCTGAAGAAGGCGGCGGGGCTGTAAAGGCAAAAGGCAGAGAGGCTATTATTTATTATTTAATGCTTATTACTTAACGGCTATTTCAATCGCTTGTTATCGAACATCGCCACTTAGTTTCG
>CAZYQL010000131.1:0-11985 GCA_964650055.1 uncultured Phycisphaeraceae bacterium
GCTGCGCGGGGCAGGCGAACGCGTCTTTTGCACCTTCCTTCCATCTGGCCTTGCGATTGTGCCGATAGGGGCACCATGCGTTATGCAATGATCATGGCGGGCGGTTCAGGTACCAGACTCTGGCCCATGAGCAGAGCCAGGCAGCCTAAGCAACTGATTCCTTTCATCGGCGGCAAGTCGCTTCTTCAAATCGCATTTGATCGGATTGAGGGCGTGGTGCCAGCAGGCCAGCGCTATATCTGTGCGGGCGATGTTCACCGTGAAGGCGTACTCAGCTCGCTCAAGGGTTTTGATGAAGCGCGATTTCTCGGTGAGCCGACGGGCCGCGATACGCTCAATGCGGTGGGCTATGCTGCGGCAGTCATCGCCAGACAAGACCCCGAGGCGATCATTGCGGTCTTCACTGCTGATCACATCATCGAACCCGTCGATCAGTTTCGCGCCATCGTTGAGAAGGGTTTCTCCATCGTTGAAGCTGATGCCGAGGCGCTGGTGACATTTGGTATCTCCCCCACGCATGCTGCCACTGCCTATGGCTATCTACAACTTGGCGCGCCGCTGACATCTGCAAGCAAAGACAAGCAGGCGTTCATCGTGGATCAGTTCCGCGAGAAGCCGCCTGTGCATATTGCGTCGCAGTATTTTGCTGCGGGTCCACAAAAGTATTTATGGAACAGCGGCATGTTCGTCTGGCGTGCCAGTACGCTGCTCGACTGTATCGCCCGCTACCGCCCTTCCAATCATCAAGGCCTAATGCAGATTGCGGAAGCTTGGTCGAGTGCGAATCAGCAGAGCACCTTGGCCCAGGTCTACCCGAAGCTGGAAAAAGTGAGCGTGGATTACGCGGTGATGGAGCCCGCTTCAAAGGATGCCAAGGTCAAAGTGGTTGCGGTGCCGATGCCGCTGTCCTGGCTGGATGTGGGATCGTGGCCGGCGTTTGCGGAGACCTGCGAGAAGGATGAACATGACAATGCCAAAGGCCAAGGCCAGCATGTGCTGGTGAACACGCATCGCACGCTGGTCGCTTCAAGTGATCCGAATCACGTGATCGCTACGGTGGGATGTGATGATCTGATTATCATTCATACACCGCAGGCGACGCTTGTCTGCCGCAAGGACCAGGCGGAATCCATCAAACAACTGCACACGAAAATCGGCGAGCAAATCGGCAGCGAACTGCTATAAAACGAATGCTTTTTCACAGCCGCAGTGTCCTCGCGGCGCGTTCTTTCCTTCACAGCCGCAGCGTCCTCGCTGCGCGTCCCGCTTGCTGCACTCATCTCACTCATGCGTTACCTCTGCATCGACCCCGGCGACAAACGCACAGGCTTCGCCCTGGGCGATAACATCACGCGCATCGCCACGCCGCTGGACGTGATCACCACCTCCAGCGATGAGCAGCGTCTCGCTTCCATCCTGCGTGTGATCGAAGAGAACGACCCGGGCGAGCTGGTCCTGGGCCTGCCTCTGAATATGGATGGCAGCGAAGGACCGCAGGCCATCAAGATGCGCACGCTGGCGAAACAGATCGCCGACCGCAGCGGGCTTGAGGTGCACCTCTTTGATGAACGGCTCACCAGTTACGCAGCCGAGGCGCAGCTGAGCGAACTCGATCTGACGCGTGGCGGCAAAAAGCAGCGGCGCGATGCGCTGGCGGCAGCGATTATTCTGCGCGATTTTCTTGATCGTGAAGCGCCTCAACCTGAGTTGGATCCATGAGCCGCGACTCAACGAGTCGCGGACGTCTACGGCCTGAAAGGGTGCAAATCGCGCCGTGTTTCGTACTGCCCTTGGGTTGATTCAAATCCCGATCCGCAAGACCACTGAAAAATCAATACGCCAACAGGCCGCTGACGTCCGCGACTCGTTGAGTCGCGGCTCTCTTCAAAATCACTTCAACTCTTTGATATAGATATTCGCAAACTGAATCGGTGCACCGTGATTCTGAAGCGCGATGCGGCCGGTCTTGGCGACGCCGGGGAGCTGCGCGTTTTCCAGCACGATTTTTCCGTTGAGATCCACGGTCAACCGGTCGCCTTTCATCGTGATGATGAATCGGTTCCACGAGCCGATCTTTGCATCCGCGTTGACCTTGGGCGTGACGCCAGCGCGAACCTCAGCGGACATCGAAGCATCTGTGCGGTAGCCATACACTTCACCCGAACCAATGGGCCAGTTCCAGATGTTGACCTGACTCTTGCTCGAGCCACGCAGGTAGATGCCGCTGTCGCCGGCTTCATCGACCTCCACCGTCTTAGGCTTTCCTTCTGCATCGAGCGCCTGGTCGCCACTGGCCAGAATCACCGGCAGCTGCGCCTTCTGCGGCTTGCCACTCCAGCGCCAATCGGCAATCAGCACGAAGTCGCCATATTCCTTTTCGCTCCAGAGGTCGCCGCCTTTACCGTCGTAATCGAGCGTCCAGTCCTTGGCTTTCCAGTGGTCAGCGTTCTTTTCGTCCTTGACCCAGCCGGTGAGATCGACGCCGTTGTACAGCGAGATGAAACCTTCATCGGCGTTGGCGATTTGCTCAGGTTTCAAAGGTGTTTTTGAAGCCGGCAGTTCCTTGATGCGAATATTTTTCCAGTGCACGAGGCCGCCTTCGGACTCAAGGCCGATGTAGCCCTTGCGTGGATTGCAATCGCGGCCGCTGGTGACCATCTTGCCGTTGACGGAAAGTTCGAGCTTGCCATCGACACACTCAATGCGGTACTTGTTCCACTCCGGAGACATATTCGATCGCTTCTCCGTCGGATAGCTGCGGCTGCCGGATTTGCCGGGATTATCAGGCTTCATCGTCGCGCCGTGAATCGGAAACACATCGCCATGCGTCGTGTACCAGTCGCCGCCTTTGCCATCAAGCACCTGCACCTCAATGGAGCGAGTGAACGGCTGCCCCCGCGAGCAGACCGGATCAGACCAGATAAAGACACCCGCGTTGCCGCCGGGACGCAGATGCCGCCATTCGAGTTCGAGGATGAAATTTTCGTACATGCGCTCCGTGCGCAGCACACCGGTGGGCACACCGGAACAGATGATCATGTTGTCCTTGATGGTCCAAGTCGAAGGCGCGGTCTGCACCGGCACCCAGCCCGCGAGGTCTTTGCCATTGAACAGATCGACGAAGCCTTCGTCTTTTTTGTCTTCGGCGAAAGCGAAGGAGGCCAGGAGAAGGACGGCGAAAAGTGAGTTGCGCATAAGAAGCTCCGTTGGACAAGTAGGCCCTAGTGTACGCTTGTTGTTCCTCGCTGTGCAATGGAAAGATGTGGTTGATTAATTGCCAGACCCATCCACTTGCCTTCGTCATTGTGCCTGTTTATCATACATACGTGTCTGATTTAAATACAATCAATTCTCCCAATTCAGAACTCCCCTTGTTTGGCAAGGTGCGGAATGCTGTTCTGGGGCTTTTGGTGCGCCGTAGCGACGAGCAATTCCATCTCCGTCAATTGGCGAGGTTGAGTGGCGTCAGTCTTGGAGCCGTCCAACGAGAAGTGGTGGCGCTTGTCACCATGGGAGTCCTCAGCCGCGAGGAGAGTGGTCGCCATGTCTATTTTCAGGCGCGGACCGACTGCCCTTATTTCCACGAACTGCGACAATTGCTTGTCAAAATATCAGGGCCTCTCGCGACGCTGCGATCCATCCTCGATCCGATTCGAAAAGACATCCTGATCGCATTGGTCTTCGGTTCGACTGCTTCAGGGGAGGCGGGAAATCAGAGTGATGTTGACCTGCTCATCATCTCGGAGCATTTGACCGTTCGTGATCTGGGAGGCAAAATACGTGAAGCGACTGTCAATATGGGGCGGGAACTGAGTCTTAATCTATATCGTCCAGCGGATTGGGCGGAGCGAGTCCACAGCGGCCACCCGTTTGCTCGAGCAATCCAAGAGAAGCCGCACTTGTTTCTGATCGGAGATGAGCATGAGTTTGGAAGACTGGCGGAAACACGGCTGGCTAAGGCCACACCAAACAGACGCCACCGAAATCGCCAAACTGCTCGAAGTCGTCGAACGGGATCTGCGGGTCAGCGGTGATGTCAAGATGGATCCCGATTGGCGATTCGTCGCGGCCTACAACGCCGCGCTTCAGGTGGCCGCCGCAGCACTTTATGCAAGCGGATACGAAGCCTCGAAAGGTGGAGGGGCACATCAGCACACCATCGAGTCCCTTCGGATCACCATCGCAGCCGATGTAAACCTCGTTGATGAACTTCAGGCTTTCAAGGCCAAGCGTGGCAACGCGGTCTATGAAATGACCGGTATCGCCAGTGAAACCGAAATCACAGAGTTGCGCCAACTGGGGATCGAACTACGATCCATTCTGATCGACTGGCTCAAACAGAAACATTCAAATCTTCTTTCGAGCTTAAAGAAGAAAAAGTAAGCACCAGTTCACTTCGCTTCCATCACCCGCAGCAGATACGAATGGGCCTGATCGCCGCGGTCCAGTGCATCTTGAAGCACGATGAGATAGGTGCCTTCCAGTGGCAACGTGAGCGTCAGCGTGCAGTCGCGCGAGGGCTTGTCGCGCGATAGCTTGTCGCCCGATAGTTTGCCGCCCGAGGCCGGGGCACCTTTGTTGTCATCGGCCATGGTGATGATGTTGCGGTTGGGATCAAAGAGCGTGATGCACGGATCGAGCGCGGAGCCGAGGCGGGAGGCGAGGACATCGATGGTGACTTTTTCGCCGGCCTTGCCAGCGTAGGAGAATACATCGACTTGGTTGTTGCCGGTGATGCCGCCGAGAATGGTTTGATTCTGCGCGATCGGCTGGGCGTTCTTGAAGGAATCGTTGGGGCCTTTCTCGGCGATGAGCTGATCCTTGGCGATCACCTGTAATTCATAAGCCTGCGACTGACCGCCTTCATTTTCCGCGATGAGTTTCACAGCACCGGGCGAAGTCTCGGCAGGCAGTTCGATGTCGATATCAGCCTTGGTATCACCGGCGACCTTCGCATCGTATTTATCCGGCGGCTTCGAATCAGCCTTGAGCTTCACCTTCAACTCCGTGCGCTTCTCACCATCGACGAGCCAGATATTGGAGACGGTGTTGAGCCGAAGGCCACGCAGCATCATGTGCGTCTTTTGCCCGGGCGACATCGCCAGCGGATACGAAACCATGATCACCGGCGGCTCAGGCTTTTTCTTTTCTTCCTTTTTGTCCTTGTCGTCAGCGATAGCGATCGATGCGAAAAGCAACGAGACAAGAAGCGCGAGATGAGAGAGGTGAATCTTCATGATTAAGACGAACCGAAATTCAAGGCAAATAAAAAATGGCGATTGAAAAATATCTAATGCAAAATGTTGGAGCCGATCACAGTGCTTCCATGCCTTTCACTTTGCAATTTGCAATGGTCATTGGCCATTTTTCATTTTCAAACTGGTTCAGCATTTCACCCATACAACTCGCTGACCGTCGATCCTTGATCGATGATCTCCAGCGGTCTGCCGTCGGGTGTGAAAATATGTTTACGCGGATTGATGCCCAGCGCATCGTAGATCGTATAGGCCACATCGGAGGGCGCGACGGGGCGATCGGTGACGTAGCCGCCGGTCTTGTCGGTCGCACCGATGACGTTGCCTCTGCCCACGCCTGCACCGGCGAAGAGCATCGAACCTGCGGGGCCCCAGTGATCGCGGCCGGCATCTTTATTAATCTTGGGGCCGCGGCCGAACTCACCCATGACGACGATGAGCGTGTCCTTGAGGCTGCCGCGCTCGTCCATGTCGCTGATGAGCGAGGCGACGCCGGCATCAAACTCGGGGAGTTTTTTGTCTAGGCCTTCGAAGATTTTCCCGTGGTGATCCCACCCGCCGTAGTTGATGGTGACAAAGCGAACACCTGCCTCAACGAGACGGCGGGCCAGCAATGCGGACTGGCCGAAAGTGGTCCGGCCGTAGGAGTCGCGCAGCTCCTTGGTTTCCTTGTCAATGTCGAAAGCGTTCTGCGCCTGCGGTGACAAAATCATGTCGGCAGCGCGCTGCTGAAATTCGCTGTACGTCGAAAGCTGATCATCGCTCTTGACCTTGGATGAAAGCGAATCGACGGCAGCAAGCAGCGAACGGCGACGGGCCAATCGATCATCCTTCATCGGCTGCTGCATCGAAAGATCGCGCACCTTGAAGTTGGCACCGTTGGGATCGCCCGCCTTGAATGATTCATAGCGACCTCCGAGAAACGCGCTGCGGCCAAGCTCCCACGTGAACGAAGGATTGTTCGGCACCGCAACATAAGGCGGCAGCGTGCCGGCGAAACCGCTCTCATGAGCAACGACCGCGCCCATCGCGGGATAGTCGCCAAAGGGTGAGCCGAAGCGACCGGACATGACCCAGTTGGTTGCGGTCTCGTGGTGATCGTTGTTGTGTGCCTGCGAGCGAACGAGTGTGAGCTTGTTCATCACCTGCGCCATTTTGGGCAGCTTCTCGCTGATGTGCAGGCCTTTGACATTCGTGGCGATGCTCTTGTAGTTGCCTGCGATTTCAGCGCCGGCATCAAGCTTCATATCGAAGGTGTCATGGTGCGACATGCCGCCGCCCAGATAGACGAGGATGATCGATTTCGCGCGGGCCTTCTTCAAGCCGCTCGCGGCTTCGCTCTTTTCATCTTTCGCACTGGCACTTTGCATCGCAAGCATGGAAGAAAGCGACAGCCCCAGCGGCGCGACCGCGCCAATGCGCAGAAAATCACGGCGAGTTGCGCCACTACACAGGCGCGAGGTTTTGCGGTTGAGAAATAGGTCGAGCATGGTGAACTCCGGGCCACGCACTTCGAGTGCGTGGGCTTTTGATGAGCTACATATTAGATCAGTGATTGAATGCAAACTCCTTCGCATTCATCAGAGCCCAGAATAAATCCTGCATTGCTTCTTCGCGGTTTTGAGCATCCTTGATCGCAGCGACCACGGCTGCCCGTTCATCATCACGAGGCCTGCGTGACAGCGTTACGAGGAAGAGCGTATCGATGACGGCGTTGTCATCTGCATTTGCTTTGAGCAGCGCGTGCAGACGGCCATCGCCATCGCGGGTCTTGTTCATCACGTCGCCGTTTTGCAGGTGCAGAAGCTGAGGCAGCGTGACGTCGCCGGTGCGTTCACAGGCACAAGCGGTGACGCGATCGCTGCGGCCAAAGAGGCCAAGGAAATAGGAACCCACGGAGGGATCGGGGATTTGAATGGCGCGCATGCCGCGCGGGTAGCCGAGGAAGGTGTCGGGTACTTGCGTGGCCTGGCTCACCGCATCGAGCAGCACCTCGGCGGGCAACCGCTTGGTGTAGTAATGCGAATGGAACTTCACATCGAGTTCATTGCCCGGCAGCGTCGCTGAGGAAAGCTGATAGGTTTTGGAGTTCAAAATCAAACGCATCACATGCTTGAGATCAAACTTGCTCGCTGCAAACTCACGGCTCATTGCTGCGAACAGCGCAGGATTCGTCGGCGGATTGCTGGCACGCAAATCATCCACCGGCTCGACCAGGCCCGCACGCATGAAGTGCTTCCAGAGACGATTCACCATCGCCCCGGTGAAGTGTGCGTTATCCGGCTGCGTCATCCAAGCCGCCAGTGCCACGCGGCCGTCACCATTCTCAGGCATCGTCATCGCTGATCGATCCAGCGGCTGAGGCACAAGCTGCGCATCGGTGCGAGGCTGATGAGCGCGCGGCATGCGCGATTCGATCAGCTCGCGATCTTTGCGCTCCAGGTTTTTCTGTTCCTCGGCAAGCTGCTTTTCTTTTTCTTTGATCTTCTTTTCGTCGGTCTCGTTTCGCCCTTGAATCTCGGCGATTTTCTGTTTGATCCGATCCATGTCCTTGAGCACATTACGTTCGCGTTCGCTGGTGATCGAAAGTGAAGTTGAACTTTTGTACGGGTCCTGACGATCGAGATTCACCCGGGCGAAGAAGGCGGCGAAGTGGTAGTAGTCATCCTGCGTGTATTTTTCGGAAGGATGGTTGTGGCACTGGGCGCAGCCGATGCGGGTGCCAAGAAATGCCTGGGCAACGGAGGCAACGACTTCGCTGCGATCGGCGGGGCGCTTCTCGCCGATGGTGGTGATGAAGTAGCCCACGGCTGGGTTCTCGCTCACATCGCCAGAGGCGGTGAGCACCTCGCGGGCCAGCACATCCCACGCAGTATTGGCTGCGACTTTTTCGCGAAGCCAGGCGTGGAACTGACGCACACCTTTGGAGGCCCGCACATCGTGATCGCGCTCTTTGCGATTCTGAAGCAGGTCGGCCCATTGCAAAGTCCAGTAGTCCACAAACTCGGGGCGATTCAAAAGATCATCAATGAGGCGCGCCCGCTTGTCGCTGCGCGTGTCAGCGAGAAAAGCTTGAACCTCATCGGGCGTGGGCAGCGTGGCGATGGTGTCCACAAACGCCCGGCGAAGAAACGTCACATCATCAGCCAGCGGCGAAGGCGAAATCCGCAGCGAGCGCAGCTTCGCAAAAACATGCTCATCCACCACATTCGCTGGCGAAGGAAAAATCGCATCATCGACGAGATCTTCGCGTGGACTGGTGATGATGACCACTTCCACCTGTCCATCAAAGGAAGCGCGTACCGCTGTCTCACCCGAGGCCTTGCATAACACGAGTCCGTTCTCATCGACCGTCGCCACGTTGGCATCAGCGACGAAAAACTGCGTCAGCCAAGTGACATCGCGCTCGCCGCCATCGCTGTAAGTCGCCTTGACCTGAAGCTGCTGCGATTGACCATGCTTGAGCACGCGATCACCCGGCAGAATCTGAATCTTCACCACGCTCGCTTCCTGCGGCGGCGCATTGGCATCGCTGCGATTTCGCTTGTCACGAGCCTCGCGCGCTTCACGGACGCCTTCGCCAGGAGCGCCAGCTTTGATCCAATCGACCAGCATCTGGTGAGCGCGTGATCCTTCAGCGAAGAGCTTGCCGCCTTCGTGCGGAGCCTGCGCGAGCGGTTTGCGAATGAGCGGACTGGACTGGGGAAAGGCGAGGTTGATGCGACGGCCCATGAACTCGCGGGTGATCCAGTCAAAATCCTGATCGGCGGCATAGCCACGCAGCGAAAGTCGAAAGCCGTTTTGCCCGGCGAGCTTGCCATGACATCCGCCCTGATTGCAGCCATAGCGCGTCAGCAGCGGGATGATGTCGTTGCGAAAGGAAGGCACGGCTGAGGTCGTGGCAACATCCTCCGCCTTGAGCGACGATGAACAGAGTACGCACAACGCCAACATGCACAGCAAAGGCATAAAAACTCGACAACGATCCGAAATCTGGAAACTGGAAAATGACAATGCACGGCATCCTTTATCCAACCATCGCAACACAGCGGGCGATGTCATGAAAGATTGTAGTGGGACAGGCCACGGATACAGGGCGATCACATGTAGGGTGCGTCAAGGCTTGTTCCGGGGGCGCAGACGCACCATGTTGGATCAACAAATTAGAAGAATCGAAAATCACCGTATGGCGCGAGAGTCCAACATGGTGTGTCAGCGCAAAGCCTGGACACACCCTACGCACGAATCCGGCACATGCGCTTCCACGGATACAGCCGTTGCAATGGTTCACCGCCGCAGCCGTTAGGATGTTTGGAGGTTCCCATGTGGTTTCTCGCATGGGCTGTGACTTTGATTGATGAAAGGCTTGCCGATGACGATTCAACCTTCCACCTCCAACGCACCCAAGGCCTGGGGGTCTATCTTATCTATCGTATCTATCGTACTGGCCGTCGCTTTGCTTTCCTTCGCAGCATCGCTTCTCGTCGCTCAGGATTCCGCGCCGGCATCGCAGCGCGATATTGATCTGGCCTGGCAGCGGCAGTGGAAGAATTATGCCCGCCGGTGCATCAAGCTGCGCGATGCTTACTATTCCTGCTCCACTTTCGAGACGCAGTTTCCCAGCAGCCGGGGCATCACGGCCATTGGCCTGCGGCAAAAGACTTCGCGCGAAGTCACCGAACGCAAAGGGCTGAACATCACCGTCAAGCGCAATCTCGTCAAGCCCAATGAAGAAATTGATCTGGGAGCCAAGGCCTTGCCCGAAATATCGATCGGGCATTATGGCTTTATTCACTCAGCGGAAATTCTCGACATTCTCGGGCCTGATGAAATGGTCGTCGCCGGAATCTGGCTGGCGGACCCGAAAGAGATTGCGGCTCAGCGCGAGAAGGAACGCGAGAAGCTCCTTCGCCTCAATGTCGATCGCGCTGACCTCACGCTCATCCTCGACTGGCAATTCGAGTTTCGCGATCAGATTCTCAAGCAGCAGTCAGATCGATCCTTTCGCACACCCATCAAGCTCGTGGGCTACTCCACCGTCGGCTTAACCAAAGGCGACCGCTGGACCGGAGGCAAAGAAGGATCGCCGCAGCTCGCCATCGTCGGCGAGCAGCTCACTGAGTCAAGCTCCAAATTCCGCAAGCCCACTTCACTTCTGCTCGCAGTGCCTGCTGACATGTTCATGCGCGGCCTCAGTGATGAAACCGAATTTCTCGCTTTGCTCAAAGCGCGCAGCTTCACCAAGAACAGCTTCGCGCAACTGCTCATCGATGAAAAGCAATTGAACCCGCGCGACGATCGCCTGGCGGATGCTTTTATTTTCGCCAAGCTCGATGGCCGAGATGCGGCAAAGGCTGAGGATGCGAAGAAGAAGAACTGATGCGTTCGCCACGAGCCGCGCCCGTCAGGAAGCGGGCATCTGTTTTTCATCCCCCACTCCCTGACGGTCGCGGCTCGTTTCGGGAAGCTTCACGCCACCGATGCCAGTTTGTCGTTGTTCTGCGATGGGCCGCCGTAGATGACGATCTGCATCTTGCCCGCAGCTTTGGCGCGGTAAAGAGCTTCATCAGCGTGGCCAATGAGCTGATCGGAATTCACCGGCCTCGAGTGGCGCATGCACGAAATTCCCACGCTCATCGAAACCAGCAGTGAAGGCACTGCGTGGGCGAGCAGCGACTGAGCCACCAGATCAAATTCGTCCTTGACGCGCTCAGCGACGACGCGGGCTGTCTGCAAATCAGTCTCCGGCAGCAGGATGACAAACTCATCGCCGCCCAGCCGCCCCGCCATATCCGAGCGACGGCAGTTCGCTTCCAGAATGCGCCCGGTTCGCTGGAGAATCATGTCGCCCGCCTGATGCCCCATCTGATCGTTGAGCATCTTGAAACCATCGAGATCAATCATCACCACCGCTAGGTCATGATCGTAGCGCATCGCTTCTGCGAAGCGCCGATCCATCGCCTGATTAAAGGCACGGCGATTGGCGATGCCCGTGAGCGGATCCGTCGAAGCCATCGTCTCCAGTTTCGCAACTGCTTCTTCGAGCTGTTCGTTTTTGATGCGAACCTCTTCGATGGTGCGACCAAGTTGGCCGTGCAAGCGCACGTTCTCCTGCTTGGTGCGCCAGATGGCGAGATTTTTTTCTACGACGATGGGGATGGCGAAGAGATAGTCGCCGGTCTTCACGACATAGTCGTAGGCACCGATGCTGATGGCACGCAGGGCGTTATCGATGATGCCTTCGCCGGTGACGAGCACGATGGGCAGGTCTTTGCGGCGAGCCAGCAGTTTGTCGAGTACATCAAGCCCGGTGCCGTCGGCCAGGTTCATATCGGAAAGCACAATGTCAAAGTCGCCGACATCGACCGACAGCGCACGAGCGACGGAGGCGCAGTGCCTGACGCAGCCGCTGCCAAAGTGATCGTGCAGAGTCTCCTGAATCAGGAGCGCGGTGTCCGGGTCGTCTTCAATGAGCAGGATTCTGGGTTTTTGTCGATCGTCCATGTCTTTTCCTCCGCATGGCGCTGTACCTCGACCTAGGGTCGCCACCCCCCCCGGTGTACGTCCTGGGTCTGGTCTTTTCCTTGGTGAGCCGCCGACACTGATGGAGCTCACTCCCAACACCACAACTAGACGAAACAAATCGAGACAAGGCGAACACCCCGCGACGGGTTTTTGTAAGAAATGTTCGAGCGACGAATCTATCGATACAGACCGCACAGACACACGT
>CAZYQL010000132.1:0-1721 GCA_964650055.1 uncultured Phycisphaeraceae bacterium
GTTCAAGGTTACAAGTCAGCGCTTCGAGTTTCAGTTGTGGGTATTCAACTTTTAACCTCGAACTTTGAACCTTGAACTCATTTCACACGTGCGCCAGTTTGTTGACACCATTCATCGCGGCGATTTTGTAAGCCTCGGCGAGGGTGGGGAAGTTGAAGACGTTATTGACGAAGAACTCGGCCTTGCCGCCCAGCGCCATCACCGCCTGGCCGATGTGAATCAGTTCGGTGGCTTGTGTGCCGATGGCGTGCACGCCCAGGATGGTGTGATCTTTTTCGTGGATAAGCAGCTTGAGCATGCCGGTGTCATCGCCTAGGAGCTGGCCGCGCGCCAGTTCCTTGTAGGAGGCGATGCCTGCTTCGTAAGGGATGCCTTCATCGGTGAGTTGCTTTTCGGTTTTGCCGACCATGGAAATTTCAGGCACGGTGTAGATGCCCAGCGGGAAAAGCTCGGGCATCGAGTTGGTAGGCTGATCGAACATATGACACACGGCATGTCGGCCTTGCTCCATCGAAGTCGAAGCCAGCGCGGGGAAGCCGATGACATCGCCCGCTGCATAGACGTGTGCGATGTTGGTCTGGTAATGCTCGTTGACCTTGAGCCTTTCGCGATCATCGAACTCGATGCCCACGTTTTCCAGGCCCAGTTGTTTGCACACACCTTGGCGACCGACGGAGAAAAGCAGCGACTGCGCGCGAAGAGTTTTGCCAGACTCGAGCTTGGCCTGCACGAGAATGCCGTCGCCGTTGTGTGGCGGAAGTTCTTCGATGCTGGAGACTTTTTCGCCTAAGCGCAGGGTGATGCCGCGCTGGCGCAGGAAGTATTGGAAAGCTTCAGCGATTTCGTGATCGAGGAAACCGAGCACTTGGTCGCGTCCTTCGACGAGGGTGACGCGAACGCCCAGCGTGGCCATGATGCAGGCATACTCCGTACCGATGACGCCGCCGCCGACGACGATCATCGACTTGGGCAGCTTGTCCATTTTCAAAAGCGAGTCGGAGCAGAAGATATTGCGATCATTGAAGGGGATCGATTCAGGCCGAGCCGGGCGCGTGCCTACGGCCAGGACGAAGCGGTCCGCGGTGAGCAGTTCCATGTCATTAGAGCGCAGGACCTGCACGAGATTGGGGCCTTCAAAGCGAGCGCGTCCCCAGATGAGTTCGATGCCGTTGCGTTCGAAAGCATCGCCGATGACATCCCATTCGCTCTGACTGACCTGAGTGGCGATGGCGATGAGATCGCTGATGACGATGTGTCTTTTGACGCGGGCATGATGGCCAAAGAGGCCGCGCCGATTGGAGCCGGTCAGATGCAGAGCGGCTTCGCGCATGGCTTTGGAGGGGAGCGTGCCGGTGTTGACCTGAGCGCCGCCGACGACGTTTTCCATCTCGATGATGCAGACGCGTTTACCGAGTTTTGCACCTTGAATCGCAGCCTTTTGGCCGGCGGGTCCGGTGCCGATGATGCACAGATCGAAGTGTCGCATGGTCGATACGCCTTGGGGGATGAAGGGGTCGTATCGTTTGTATCGACTGGATAAGCGGGGGGAATTAGGGCGAAGCGGGAAGCGCGGATAGAGCCGCGACTTGAGCGAGTCGCAGACGCCAAAGGCCTTAAAGGGATTTAGCCACCGAGGCACCGAGACTGCGAGGAAGGCAATAAGAGGGGATAGGAGTGATCAAGCGGATTGCACCACCAATCACCGATTCTTCGTATTGGTC
>CAZYQL010000132.1:1821-4085 GCA_964650055.1 uncultured Phycisphaeraceae bacterium
TCGGTGTCTCGGTGGCCAATCCCTGCTTTGAATTTTTTGAGAAACTCAGGCGTCGAGGCCGGTCAAGCATGGCGCGAATGACGCTCCTTCAGGCCGTTTGCGTCCGCGACTCGTTGAGTCGCGGCTCCACAAAATTTGACTTTACTTATCGGCACTCACCCGCGCCTTGGCCTTGCCGCCCAGTGCAGCTTCTTCGCCAGCAAACGCCAATAACTAAGCGAAGGATTGTTCACCAGCGTGAAGGAGCGATCGCTCCGGCGAATCCGCACTTCGCTGCCATCGAACAGGCTCACCGAAGTCTGACCATCGATCACCAGCGTCGTGCCTTCGTTGCCTCGCATCAGGCGAACCCGAGTGTCCGAATCAGCACGCGTCACAATCGGGCGAAACGAAAGACTATGCGGACAAAGCGGCGTCACACAGATCGCATCGACCTGCGGACTCACAATCGGACCGCCTGCAGCGAGGTTGTAAGCCGTCGATCCCGAAGGCGTCGAAACGATCACGCCATCAGCGGTAAACAGCGTACTGAAATGATTGGAGGCGTGAGGATCGATGATCAGCTCAAGATCGATCATGCGAAACGGTTGACCCGCAGTGATCACCACATCATTGACCGCCAGACAATCGAAAGCGGAGGCGTGTTCGTGTCTGCCGTTCTCAGAGCGCGGCAAATCTTTGACATTCTCCTTGGCACTCTCTTTCGTCCCTTCGCGATTCCCCGCTTCGCCGTTTCGTCGGGCGTGATGCACTTTCACTTCCAGCAGAATGCGCGAAGTAGTTCTGCACCGGCCGGCAGCGATCACCGGCCAGTATTCCTTGAGATCATCAAGACTGAACTCCGCGAGAAAACCAAGCTTGCCAAAGTTCACACCCAAGAGCGGCACCGAGCGCTCCGCCATCGCCCGCGCCTGCGCCAGCAGTGTGCCATCGCCGCCCAGCACAATCGCCAGATCAGCCTCGGGCTGCTTGGCCGCGAGTTCCGCATTCATCGCATGACTGTCCGCCTCCGCGACAATCGTGGCTCGTTCCTTAAGCCAGGGCCGTAGATCCTTGAGCGCATCCATCACCTGCGGCTTCTGCAAATTCGCCAGCAGCATCACGCGAGGTTTGGGCTGATTCTCGGTTGGTTCGTGCGCCATTAAAAGTAGTGTATCAGTGGAATTGCAAGTAGGGTGGGCACTGCCCACCGCATGGCGTGCAAGGTGAATCGTGGTGGGCGGTGCCCACCCTACACGAGTTGTCTCTTCTCTTGTCCTGCCCTCGACTAGCCGATAATGAGAGCAACCGACTTCCACTTTCTGGAGTGTTCCCTTGCGCGCATTGGTTTTCGACGGCAAACAGTTATCGCTTGAATCCTCCCGCCCTGATCCGCGTCCAGCGCAAGGCGGCTTCGGGGAAGCGGTCATTCGCCCTACGCTCATGGGCATCTGTTCCACCGATCTGGAAATCTGTCAGGGCTACATGAATTTCAACGGCGTCCTCGGCCACGAGTTCGTCGGCGTCGTCGAAGAATGCACCGGTAAGAACGCCAAGAAATGGGTTGGCAAACGCGTGGTCGGTTCCATCAACTGCGTCTGCGGCAAGTGCGACATGTGTCAGAAAGGTCTGCGCGAACATTGCCGCAATAGAACCGTGCTGGGCATCGCCGGTCGCGATGGCTGCTTCGCGGAGAAGTTCACGCTGCCGGTGACGAATCTATTTGAAGTGCCCCAAGGCGTGGATGATGATCACGCAGTCTTCACCGAGCCGCTCGCCGCTGCTTATCAAATCGTGCGGCAGCTAACCATCGAAGGCCGGCCCTACATCACAGTGCTGGGCGATGGACGCCTTGGCCTGCTCTGTGCGCAGGTCATGTCGCAGCTCAACGCAACCGTGCGACTCGTCGGCAAACACGCAGAGAAACTCGCGCTCTGTGAAAAATGGGGCGTCAAGCATCGCCTGCTTGATGATGTCGGCCTCCGCGCGGATCAGGATGTCGTCGTCGATTGCACCGGCTCATCGCAAGGCCTGGTCACCGCCATGAAGATGGTCCGCCCACGCGGCAAGATCGTTCTCAAAACCACCGTCTCGCCCGCCACTGTTCCCGCCAAGCTCGACCTCTCGCCGCTGGTCATTCACGAAATCGAACTCATCGGCAGCAGGTGCGGCCCCTTCAGCGAAGCGCTCAATGCACTCGCGCAAAACAAGATCGATGTGCTGAGCCTCATCAGC
The DNA here is from genome assembly GCA_964650055.1 of uncultured Phycisphaeraceae bacterium. GTDB lineage: Bacteria > Planctomycetota > Phycisphaerae > Phycisphaerales > Phycisphaeraceae > JTS-RE9. The sequence continues at coordinate 4,036 of CAZYQL010000132.1, forward strand.
AAACGAGCGCGACTGAGCGATGGCATTCAAGCCATGCAAGCCGCGAAGGG
>CAZYQL010000132.1:4185-11985 GCA_964650055.1 uncultured Phycisphaeraceae bacterium
AAGGCAAAGGCAGAAGGCGAAAGGCAGAAGGCGAATACTTATTATTTAATACTTATTACTTAACAGCTATTGATGGAGAAGGCCTCGTCGCCGCCCTGCGCTCTCCGCCTCCGAAATAACCAATAAGTAATAAGCATTACGTAATAAATAATCGCCTTTCTCCGCCTCCGCTTTGCTTCCTTTCTCGCTTCCGCTACGCTTCACTCATGACAGAACTTTCGTCTAGGCCTTCCTCTCGATCAGGCAGTCGGCTGGTCATCGCGCTCATCGCCATGGGCGTGGTGGCTGCTGCTATCACCTACATTTACTGGACGAATTTCGTCATCATCAACGACGGCAAGGACCGCCAAATTGTCGAGTTCGATGCGGAACAGGCCAACAAAGAACTGGCTCAGCTCGATGATGATCTGGCCGAGGCCAAGCGGGTGCGTCGCTTCTCGCCGATGCTCGATAAGGCCCGCGCCTTTCTCGCCAAGTATCCGCAGTATCCCGCTGCTTACACTTTTCTCGCCAAGGTGCTCATCGAGCTGCGCGACTGGCCCGGTGCTTATGAAGAGCTTCAGAAAAGTCTGGCGCTGGCGAGCAATCAGCCAGTCGTGCACAGACTGGCCGGCACGATGCAGTACGTGATGCGCGACTACGAAAAAGCGGAAGAGCACTACCGCACAGCACAGGTGCTTGCACCGGATGATCCGGTCAACACGGTTTATGTCGCGCAGGTCTGCATTCGCACCAATCGTCATCAGGAAGCGATGAAGCTTTTGCTCGAAGCTCTGCAACTGAATTCGAAATCACACGAAGCTTATTCGACAATGTGCGATTTGTTCCTGGCTCAAAACGACCCGACGCGGGCCTTGCAGCAGATTGATAAAGCGCTCGAATATGCAGCGACCAATGAGCGATCGGTCGTGGTGCCTTATGTCGTCAAGCGGGCGCAGGTGCTTCGCCGCGCTGGTGATGCCGATGGCGCGATGCAGACGCTCACGGATCTACTGCACGATGCGGAGATGATGCAGGTGGAAGTGGCTAAGGAAGTGGCAGCAACGTGGGGCATGCTCGAGCACCCCGACAAAGCGATGGAGTTTTACGAGCGCGCCACTGCTGCGAATCCGACGGACTGGATGCTGCACGAAGGCGCAGTTGAGTGGGCCTTGCGCGCTGGCCGCGTGGACATCGCCAAGCAGCACCTGCGCGCCATAGAACAGATCGATCCACATCTGCCCAGCATTGCGGTGCTCAAAGAACGCGTGAGCAAAGCAGAGAAGAAGTGAGCCAGGCACGGGAATTTATTTCATAGCCGCAGCGTCCTCGCTGCGCGTACCTTATCTGCCACGCTGCGCATCTTCAATCAGCTCTTTCAGCGTCGCCTCCAGCGTCCACTGCGCTTCCCATCCCGTGGCCTTCTTGAGCTTATTCACATCAGGTACGCGTCTGCGAAACGGATCTTCAAACCCCGGGCGATACGCCTGATCAAACGAGATCACGTCTTTGCTGCTCTTGGACTGCGCCAGTGCAATCACGCGATCAGCCAAGGCGTGAATGGTGATTTCAGCATCGGAGCCGACGTTGAAAATCTGCCCGTGATTGGCGGAGTTTTCAAGCAGCAGCGTCATCGCTTTGACCACATCGCGCACATCGCAGAAGGATCGCGTTTGCAGACCGTCGCCGTAGATCGTCAGCGGTTTACCTTGCACGGCTGCCTGCACGAAGCGAGGCACGACCATGCCGTAGTGCCCGACCTGGCGCGGGCCAATCGTATTGAAAAGGCGAACGACCACAGCGCCAGCTTGCGCGTTGTTTTGTTTCATCTGCGCGTCGTAGCTCAACGCCAGATGTTCATCGACCGCTTTGCTCATGGCGTAGCTCCAGCGCGAACCGGTCGTCGGGCCGTAGAGCAGGTCGCCATCTTCACGCAGCGGCAGCGCATCGCTCTTGCCATACACCTCACTTGAACTGGCGATCAGAACTGATGCGCTGACTCGCCTTGCCGCGTCAATGATCACAGCTGTCTCATCAATGTTGTTGCGAATGATCCGTGCAGGATCGCTGACCACGAGCTGCACACCCACCGAAGCGGCGAGGTGATAGATGTGCGAAACATCATCGAGTAGCGAAGGCTGTTCACGCAGCACGCTACTGACCGAGCCTTCAATGAACTGACAATCCTCACCGATGAGCGGCTCAATGTTGGCGAGTTGTCCGGTGGAAAGATCATCGATGATGAGCACGCGCTGGCTGTGCGCACGCAGATGATGCGCCAGGTGCGAGCCGATGAAGCCAGCCCCGCCGGTGATGAGAGTGGTTGAAGGCAAAGCGATGATCCCAAGGGTGAAGCGACAGTTTAAGGCAGGATGAAGATCGTCGCCGCACGGGTGGATTGCAACGAGCCGCGCCCGTCAGGAAGCGGGGGCTTGCATGGTATTAGCGAAAGCAGAAGAATCCACTCCCTCACGGTCGTGGCTCGTTGAAGGCGCGTTTGAATCGTTACCATTGCACCATGCCGGTGATTTCCGTCACAACCTTTGATGATCCGCTTGTGCAGCCTTACCGCATGATCAAAGGGCATGACCCTAGGAAGCTGGGCGTGTTCATTGTCGAAAGCGAGATGCTCGTTAAGCGGGCCATCGAGTCGGGGTTTGAAGTGGTTTCGCTTTTGTGTGCCCAGCGCGTGGTCGATCGTCTTGCCGCAGACCTTGGCGACAACGTGACACTGCTGAGCGCGACGCAGGAACAGATCAGCGCCATCATGGGTTTCGATTTTCACCGCGGCGTCATGGCTTGCGTCAAGCGACCTTCAGCAGAGCAACTCTCTCTCGATCGGCTGCTCCCCGCGACCACGCTCGTCGTCTGTCCTTTCATCACGCAGAACGAAAACCTCGGGCTCATTCTTCGCGCTGCCTCGGCCCTTGGAGCCGATGGCCTGCTGCTGGGTGATCGCGGAGCGGATCCTTTTTCCAGGCAGGCCGTGCGCGTTTCAACGGGTGCGTCCTTCAAATTTCCCATCGCCATCAGCGATGATGTGCATCGCGATCTGGCGCGCCTTCATAGTGAACATGAGATGCAACTCGTCGGCACCGTGCTCGCTGCCGATGCGATACCGCTCCATCAATTCAAGCGAGGCCCGCGCATGGCGCTGCTCATTGGTAACGAGTTTGATGGGCTCGATGAAAAGTCGATTGCGATGTGTGATGCGAAGGTGACCCTCGACATGCATCATGGCATCGACTCGCTGAACGTGGCGATGGCGACGGGGATTTTTCTTTATGCGCTGCGCGGCGGAAGTTAGTTCTTCTTGCAGCGCTGCAGGGTCATGACGGTGAGGGCGGTGCCGTAGGCCTGGTGGTAGTCGTAGAGCGGGTAGTCCCACCACGAGCCATCTTTCTCCTGCAAATCAAGCATGATTTTGGCGATGTGCTCCTGGAAGTGCGGGCGGTCTTCCTTGGGGAGTGCCTCGATGCACAGAGCCGCGTAGTAGTGGCCGTAGTAGTAAAAATAGCCTGCGACCTGGAACCACGCTTCATGCGGCACCGGTCTCTTTCGGCCGATCCCGAGCCAATCATTGCGAGCGATCAGACGATCGAGCCAGACTTTGAGAACGTGATCAGTGACGCGCTTGTCGCCGTGGAGTCGCAGTGCGATGTTGCACGCCTGGCTTCTGCCGAGGCTGCCGCCGGGGCGGTTGATGTCTGCCATCGGGGCCATCTTCAGATATTCACCATAGACATAGGTAAAATCATTTTTGCGCTGACGCACGATGGAATCGACAGCACGCTTGACGAGTTTTTCCGGAGCATAGATGCCAATCGAGTTGGCATCGTGGAAAGCGACGAGTGCGGTGGCGGAGACGAAGCTGGTGGAACTGGCGCCGGGCTTTTGGGTGCCGTAGTCGAAGTCGTAGTAACCCCAGCCGCCGTTGATGGATTCGTAGCGTTCCATGAATCCGATCTGTTCCTTGATGAGTTTTCTCATCTTCTCAAGACGATCTTTGTCGTTGGGCAATCGCTCGTGCATTTTCACGAGTGCCTGGATGCCGTAGGAATGGGACCAGACGTTGTAGAGAAGGATGGGATCCTGGCGACGGACTTTGGGAAGGTTTTCGATGAGCCAGGCTTCGCCGCGCTCGAGGGATTTGAGGGCGGCTTCGGAAGAGGATTTCGATTCAATCAGAGCGCTGATGCAAAGGGCGGTGACGGCGGCGCGAAAGGCCTGGTGCGAGCCGGGCACATGGGCATAAATATTGAGCCCTTTGGTCTGCGTGGGGTTGCCCCATGAGCCATCTTTGTTTTGGTCGCTGATGAGGAAATCGATGCCGCGATCGATGGAAGATTGAATCGCTTCCTGCGTGGGCGGCGTGATGGGCTTGGGCTTGGGGCCTGTGACCAGCGCATCGGACTTGGCGATGGCCTGGGCATCGAGATCGTCGGCGTGAATCTGCGTCGCGGAGGCGATGCAGAGCAGCGTGAGCAGGAGTGAGAAGAGATATTGCTTCATGGCGAGGTCGCTATTTTTGAGAGAGACCCACGGACTTAGAGTTCGCATTATTTACGAAAATTGTAATGACGAGCCACGACCGTAAGGGAGTGGATTTCCGTTCGCTCGATCCCGCTTCCTGACGGGCGCGGCTCGTTGACACAACAGCGGTGCGATCAGTTGGGCTTGGTGGTGAGGACTTTGTCGCCTTCTTTGATGCCGGTGAGCACTTCGGTTTTGTTGTTGCTGGTCTTGCCGACGGTGACCTGTGCCTTGCGGGTTTTGTCGCCTTCGAGCAGATAGACGACCTTTTTCGCATCGTCATCATCGCCTTCGCTGTGGATGAGATTGGCGGGCAGGACCAAAGCGTTCTTGTTTTCGTAAGCAGTGAGTTTGATGGCGCAGTTCATGCCGGGCACGATGATCTGGCCGGCGGCGCCGTCGACGGTGACGGTGACCGCTGCATCAAACTGGCCCGGTGCCAGCGGCACGAGATTGAGTGATTCCAGTTTGGCGGGCAGCTTCATATCACTGAAGCCGACGGGCGTGGCCTGACCCTGGATGCCGGTCTTGGCGAGGGAGAGCGCTGCCTCGGCGACGGTGGTGCGAGCGACCAGCGGTTTGGGGGCGACGACAGTCAGGAGCACTGTGCCGGGCTTGACGGCGTTGTTGAGCGAAAGCATTTGCGACATGACGGCAACGGTGTTCCAGTTGCCGCGTGAAGCCTGGCCGTAATAGACGATGCCTTCGATGGGCGACTTGACGGTCATCAGCGTGCGATCGTGCTTGAGCTTCTTGAGATAGTCCAGTGCCTTCTCACGTTCACGGGTCAGCTTCTGCACCGCAAGGCGCTGCTGCACCAGAGCGCGAGGAAATTGTGCACGGGCATTGCGAACGCGCAGCTCGCTGATCTTTTCGTTCTGCTTCACCTGCGTCAGTTCACGGGCCATGGTGATCTCGATGGCTTGTTCCTTCATGAGGCGAGTACGCTCGAGGCTGAACTCAAGGCGAGCGACAGTATCGCGCTGGCGCTTCAAGATGATCTCTTCGGTTTCTTCAACGAGGTCATCGGCTTTGTACATTTTCTCAAGCTGCTTTAATTCTTCGCGCTCGTAGGCGAGGACGTTTTCCGTGCCCTTGAGATTCTCTTCCAGAATCCGGCGAGTCAGCGGCACTTCCACTTCGTAATAACGCTTGACATCCTCATCGAAATATTGCTTGCTCCGCTCGGCAGCAGCCATATCCATCGGCACCGTCTCTTCCATTATCGAGAGCTGTTCCTGAGCCGCCTGATATTCCAGATCCGCCAGCGCACGGCCGGCTTCGTTATCGCGAATCAGATCATCGAGAGCCTTGGCGTCATACTGCATGAGGATGTCGCCCTTTTTCACGCGGCTGCCGTGATCGACGATTTTGGTGATGACCCACTGCTGCCAAAGCTCAGGGCGAAGGGCGATCTCGCTGGTGTTCTTCGCTTCGAAGACACCGCTGAGGTTCAGCTCGATTTTGAAGTTTTCCTTCTTGACCTGATGCGTGGCGGGCGGCGCGGGCTTGGCAGGTTCTTCCTTTTTCGCTGCTTCGACTGGCTTGGCTGGTTCTTTGGCGGGCTCTTTGACAGGCTCAGGGGCGGGCTTTTCAGCCGCCGGTTTTTCTTCTTTGATTTCCTTGGCTTCCTTGGCTTCCTTGGTTTCTTTAGTCAGCTTGTCGGCTGCACGGTCGCGCTTGCGCGGCGCTTCCTTCTCAGGCTTCGCCTCAGCTTGGGGCTGATCCTCTGCGCGAGCAGTTGGAACGATGAACATCAAAGCCAGCGCCAAAGCGGCACAGTTTCGCAGCAGATAAGACATCTAATCGTTCCTCCAAGGGCGACACGCAGTCGCAGGAATAAGACGCACGGAAGCGGACCGACGTAAACGAAGATCGGCTGATTCCGCATTGCAATTCATGTCGAGGCCGACGTGAACTTGCAGGTCCTGCAGTTTATTCGATGGTGCCTGGTAATCCAATGGGGCAAAGATTTGTTACATGCTCGATACCAGCGGAAGCCGCGACTCAACGAGTCGCGGACGCCAACGACATGAAGGAGTAACCAATTGCGCGGAGGATCATAGGCCTGTTGGTATTGTGAATTGTGGCGGCAAGATGCAATGGGTAGTGGTCGATGAATTTCAGTATTGACATATATTCAAGGTGGCCTTTGGCGTCCGCGACTCGTTGAGTCGCGGCTCAAGTGTCCACGCTATGATGGGGACAATGACCGATTCGCAATTTCCTACTGAGCGTCTTCGCCGACTTCGTCATGGTTCGCTCCTTCGCGATGCGATGGCGGATGTGTCGCTGGCGCCCAAGCATCTGGTGCTGCCGCTGTTCGTAGGCGAGATGGATGGGCCCAAGCCTGTCGCTTCGATGCCCGGTGTCAGTCAGTTGCCCGTGAAGGATGCGGTGAAGCTCATCGGCGAGCTTTCCTCGCGCGGCCTCAATCAATTCATCCTCTTTGGTGTCACGCCAGCTTCCAAAAAAGACGCGCAAGGCAGCTTCGCCGCCAACCCCGATGCGCCCGTCAATCGCACACTCGCCATGGTGCGCGAGCAGGGTGTCAAAGCCGTGATGTATGCTGACCTGTGCTTCTGTGAGTACACCGATCACGGACACTGCGGCGAGCTTTGCGACGATTCGCAATGGGTCGTCGATAATGATCGCACCCTTGAAGCACTGGCGAAAACCGCAGTGGCACAGGCGAAAGCAGGCGCGGATGTGGTGGCACCCTCTGGCATGATCGATGGCATGGTCGGCGCGATTCGCGCCGGCCTCGATGCAGCTGCATTCACGCAGACGGCGATCCTTTCTTATAGCGTTAAGTATGCATCGAATTTTTATGGGCCGTTCCGTGAAGCGGGCGAAGGCGGGATGAAGTTCGGCGACCGCAAGGGATATCAGATGGATTTTCGCAGGTCGCGCGAATGGCGATCGGAGCTTGAAGCAGACCTCGCACAAGGCGCGGACATGGTGATGATCAAGCCCGCCGCGGCCTACTTGGATGTGATTCATCAGGTGCGACAGGCATGTAGCGTGCCGGTGGCGGCGTATCACGTGAGCGGTGAATACGCGATGCTTCATGCTGCCGCCCAGCGCGGCTGGCTCGACCTGAAACAAGCTGCTCTGGAAACGACCTACGCCATTCGCAGGGCCGGGGCCGATCTGATCCTCACTTATTTCGCGCCGCAGATGCTGGAATGGTTAGAAGGATGAACGCGACGAAGCGCAATGCCGGAATTGTTTTTACCACGAAGGCACGAAGCTACGAAGCCACGAAGTTTTTAATGCATTGGAGCA
>CAZYQL010000133.1:0-11953 GCA_964650055.1 uncultured Phycisphaeraceae bacterium
CTGATCTCTGATCTCTGGCCTCTGACCTTCCACGTCTTCTTCGTGGAGGATCGAGTTTTCGGGGATGTTGCGGGTGAGGGTTTGGCCGAGGATGGCGGAGAGTTTTGCTGCGGGGATGCCTGTGCCGGGGCGTTTGACGGTGAGGTCTTCACGGGTGATGACGTGACCTTTTTCCAGGGCCCGCTTGGTGCAGAGGCTCTGCCGACTGAGTTTTCGCACTTCGCGTTCGGTGGCATCGTCAGCGGCAGGCACGCGCAGCGATGCTTCGCCTGCGCGGATGAGTTGCACGTACTGAGCGAACTGTTTCGGATCGAGACTCGCAGCATGATCGGGGCCACTGGCGGCGCGGTCGTAAGTGAGATGACGCTCAACCAGGCTCGCCTGTTGCGAACAGACGGCAAGCATGCCGCTGTGAAGATCGGTGGTGTGATCGGAGTAGCCCACAATCAGGCCAAAGCGATCGCGCAGTTTCGTGATGCGCGTTAGGTCTGCTCGATGAGGAGCAACGGGATAAGCGCTGACGCAGTGCAGCAGGGCGGCGGGATGATTGGTAAGCAGCTTGGCAGTGGGAATCAGTTCGCTCAGATCGCACGTCCCGGTCGAAACGATCATCGGCTTGCCCAGCGCCAGCATCGCCTCAATCAGCGGCAGATTCACCGCATCAGGCGAAGCAATCTTGATCGCATCCACATCGAGCTTTCGCAGATCACCCGCAAGCTCCATACTGAACGGCGTGACGATAAACGCCAGTCCCAGTTCGTGCGCCAGATCGCGCACCTGCTGCATGGCGGTCGCGCTCAGCTCCAGCGCTGAGAGCATTTCAAAAACATCGGCTGCGCTCGATTTCTGATATTCAGCAAGTGCTGCTTCATTACTCAAAAGCAGATGAGGATCAAAAAGCTGAAGCTTGATCGCATCAGCGCCCGCAGCTTTGGCAGCATGCGTGAGTTCCAGGGCGCGGCCGAGTGAGCCATCGTGATTGACGCCCAGTTCTGCGATGACATAGGCAGGCTGCCCCGCGCCAATTTCGCGCTGACGAATCGCAAGTGCGTATGAACTGGAATTGTCTCGCTTCGCTGAACCGCGCGTTGCCGTGATCGCTTGCGCCACCGCCAAGTCCAAGGGAGAATCCACATCCACCACCTCATCAGGCTGCGTCACCACCGCCCGCCGATCGCTGCCCAGAAATGCGTGTGGCTCACCTTCGCGATCGGTGAACAGACTGCTCCGCGTTACCGCAATGATCCCGCCATCGAGCATGAACACCGGCGGCAAATCCTGTCGCCTGTAAACCGCATTAGGCTGATAGTGAATCAGTTCATCGCCATCGGCGCCACCAAGTTGCTTCATCCAGTACGGATGCGTTTTTCCAACGGGATACACCGACTGCACACTGTCGCAGCCAGTCTCGCGCAGCTTCTTAGCAGCCCGATCAATGAGGCCCGCAGGTCGCAGTGGCACGTTGCCATAGAGAATGACAATCGCGTCGAAGATGGTGCTCTCCGCCTCTTCCAGTTGTCTCACCGCATCGCGTGCAGCCGAGTCCACCGTGGCGATATCGCTGGCCAGTAGAGCGGGGCGATCCACGACTTCGACGCCCATCGCTTTTGCAACAGCGGCAATCGCTGGGCCATCGGTTGAAACGATGATGCGATCCAGGCACGACGCAGCGCGGGCATGTTCGATGGTGTGCGCGATCAGCGGTGCGCCATCGAGCAGAGCGATGTTCTTGGACGGGAAGCCTTTGCTTCCAGCACGAGCGAGAATGATGCAGAGCGTGTTCATGAGTTGCGATTACGTGTTCAGTGAATAGCCAAATGCTTCAGCGCAAAATGAAGGCGTGATCAAGGCCGATGCCATTCGTGGCAACCGGCGCAGCTGGTCATTTCATTCCAGCGGCCATGAGCGTGGCGCTGCCGCATCGGCTGACTTTGCTGCCATATTTCGTAGAGCGAAGCGATCCGGGTATCGCCCATGATCTCTTCGCCTTGCCAGTCCTGATCGCAGCGCGGCACGGTGCCATCGGAAAGGATGCTCATCCGTCGCTCAAGTTGACGACAGCCCACTCGCCGAGGCGGCGCCATCATCACCGGGCTTTGCTCAGGCGCGATGGGCAGCGAACCAGCGCGCCCAGTCGTGGCAGGTTCGATGACGGCGTGGCCGGTGAAGTGCATCCAGCGGTCGAAGAACGTTTCCATGTCGAGCAGCGTTTCGCGGGTCTTTATGAGGCGGGGCACGATCCAAGGCAGGCCGCCGCCGCGCCTTTGGCGCTCGGTGAGCAGCCACTGAAGATTGCGCGTGACCGTTGCAAAATGGTCCGCCCCCATCACTCGCTCGTAGGTCGCTGCGGTGTCTGCATTGAGGCGAACCGTCAGCACATCAATGGGTGCATCGAGCAGCGCAGGCAGTTGCGATTCATCGATGAGCAGATCGGTTTCGATGGCGATGCCCAGCGTGTGTGCAGCGCGAGCGGACTCGACAATGGCGAGCCAGTCCGGATGAAGCAGGGCGTCACCGAGGCCGCCGAGTGTGAGTACGACATCGGAGGCATCGCCGATCTCTTCGACGATTCGCTTGACATGAGTAACAGCGATTGGCTCGCGCTTGAACTGCGTGTAATGATGCGGCGTGACCGGGCCTTGCACCAGACGCTGCGGTGTGAGTTCCAGCGTGATCTGCTGCGGCAGAAAGCGACTGCTGTGATCGATGGTGAGTGCCAGTTCGCAGACGGCAGTAGCATCGCGCTGCTGATGCAACTCATCGTCGGGGCTGGTGAGAATCGCATCGATCAGTGCAGCAGAGCGCGGCGTGTCGTAGATGAATCGCTTGGCGCAGCCGCGCACGACAGGCGGAATCTGCACGCAGACATCCAGCCCGATGGGGTCCGCTTGCGGTTTACTGGGAACATAGCCCAGCGTGTGGCCAAAGCCCGCGTTCTTGTCCGCCAGGTGTTCGATCAGATCCCCCGCCAGTGCGATGCCCGCCAAGCCCGGCGGCGCCTGCGTGAAAACCATCTTCATGGACTTTGCCGCTTCGAGATGCCGGGTGATGACCTGTTGACACCAGTGCGGATCAACGAGTGGCCAGTCGCCGCCGATGAGAATGGCAGAGTCGGCGCTGACGTGTTTCATGGCCTGCGCAAGCGGGGCGGCCGGGAGCAGTTCGTCGTAGCAAGTCGCAGAACCCAGGCCGCCGCGCCAACTGTGCAGCGACCACTTGCGGCCGGCCAGTCTCATCTTCTGCTGCATATTCAATTGCACGCCCGCTTCATGTGCGAACGCAATCACCGGCTTATCAATCAGCTCAACATCAAGCGACGAGAGCGGCAACTGCCCCGCAGGATGCACAAGCACGATGGCGTCAATGGCCTGAATCTGACCCACGCGCATGAGCGTGTGCTGAAGAACCGATTGTCCCGCCACCTGATGCAGCAACAGCGAAGGCAGGCCCAGCGGGGTCTGTCTCAAATCCATCGGTATCAGGGCAACGACTTTCATCTTCATCATCCAGCTTTGGTTTGCATCAGTTGTACTTAGCTCGATCTGAAAAATGCAAATTCCCGATACGAGCCACGACCGTCAGGGAGTGGGTTCTTTGAATTTCAAGTTGCGCCCAGTCCGCTACCTTACGGTCGCGGCTCGTTACACCAAGGCCATCGATTTTTCAGCGGGAGTCAATCGATTGCGAAAAGCCTTCGTTCGATTCGAGGAAATCTCAAACATCCTCAGCGTCTCGTCATACGCCTGTCGCAGCCAGTTGATGTTGTCGATATCGCGTTCGAGTTGCCTTCGCTGTCGCGTGAGCTGATCGGCTTCGTGATCGGCTTCGTGTTCGATGGCGCGATCTGCCCGCGCTCTGCGGAAGACGCCGACGGTGTTCAGATCATTGACCAGGCTGAATGTCGCGCCGAGTTTTTCCACTGCTTTTTTGTTTTGTTCCAGTCGCTCAAAGAGCCGATGCATCCGCTTGGCATCGCGCTGATGTTCGATCATCTGCCGAAGTATGGGCAGCGTGTCCTTGGCCAGTTGATCGAGCTGACGCACATCATCCATGCGATCGCGCAGCAGTTGATCGAGTGCTTCAACGCGCTGACCATCACCCTCAATTTCAGGATGCGGAATCTGCGGCACCGGCCTGGTCGCATGAGTCGCCAGTGCAGCGGCGAGGGTGGTGAGCGTCGCGCCGCTTTTGGGCAGGCCGCCTTCAGTGGCATCGAGAATCTGCTGCGGGGCTTTGCTGAAATCGCGCTCGAACTGTTTGAGGTAAGTGATCATCTGCTCATCGGAATAGATGGGCTGGCCGTGAATGTCTTCGAGCTTTTGCAGATGACGACGGTGGCGCACGATGCGTTGCCATTCCATCATTTCCAGCGTGTTGAACGTCCCAAGTTCATTGGCCCAGACATCATGAATCGCGGTGCCGGGACAGTAGTAGAGACCATCAGAAAAGCCGAGGTCTTGGCCGATGAACATGATCGGATCACAGCCCAGATGCTGCGCGAGGTAGAAGGAAAGATGGGCGACGGTTGCACCCGCAGCGATGGGAATGCGCGGCGTGGCGAGTGGGCCAAGGAGTCGATCGAGGAAGCCGTTGGAGGTCAGGCGAACCGGGCCGGGGAAACTGTCGAGGATGGTGGCGTTGGACTTGGGTTCAGCGACGAGTGTGACGCCCGGCAGAGGCGGAAGGCCTTCGTAGAACCTGCGCGAGATTTCGTGATAGTCGAGCGCGGTGACGAAGTCGGGCTTGATGCCGCGATCGAGCAGCGGCTTGAGCGTTGTCTGTGCGGTGATGACGATCACATTTTTCCGCACGTCGGGGTCTGACAGGAGGTGCACATTCTTCGCCAGACTCGGCCCAGCGCTGACGCACACCGCAGGAAAACCACGGGCGAGATTGTGCAGTTCATCGGTCGTCGCGCCAGCCACGTAGTGAGGCAGATTGGCGCAAAGGTTGTTGTACGTTCGCGTCGCGTTGACCAGAGCAGTGGCGACATTGGTTCGGCAAAAAGACATCGCTTGGGTCACAAGCTGGCCAAACCGTTGAAGCTGCTCGCCATGCATCTGACGACTGGCGGGATGCGTGATGAGGATCGTGCCTTGCGTGAGCACCGCAGCAAACCGCTCGATACGACCGAGCAAGGCAGCGCGATCGGTCGAAGAATCTGTCACGATCACGCAAGGTTTTCCCAGCCAGGCGGTGTGATCCATCTTCTCCAGCACCGCACGAAGCAGCGACAGATCAGGCTCATGCACCAGCAGCACGCTCTCATCATCCATGCGAGTGGCAAGCTCAGCGATGTGATGCCCAAGGCCAACGCCCAGTGCCACCACGCACGCATGTTTGCGAAGGTCCACCGGCTCAATGAGTTTGCCAGCCTCAGCAGCGGGATCGAATTTACTCGCCAGCGCCAGCGCACGGCCTTCATGCGAAAGTGTCGCGGTGAGCAGGCCAGTTTTTGCGGTAGCCCAGGTCAGCTCAGCCGCAGGCGTGTCGCGCAGCCGCTGCGCCAGCGCAGGATCAACCCGGCTCAGAGCAGCGAGATTGGCGGCCAGAATGTTTGAAGTAGGCAAAGTCACGTGATGAAAGGATTATCGGAACGAAGCGTGACAAAGCTTGAAAGGGGCGACCACGATCACGCCGGCGCGCTCCAATCCAAGGTGAGAAGTGAATCATTCCATTTTTCTACTTGCATGAGTCCGATGATTGGTCACAATGGACTCGCACGGGGATCCGCAATCACCTGTGAGCCAACGCCATGAAACCGTTTAGCCGCAAATCATGTGAACCTCGCGATCTGCATGTTGAGATGATCGATGAGACCAGCCGTTGGCTCTCGTGGGCTTTGTCGCAGGGGCGCGATCTTCCTCGCATCCCCACGCGTATGGTCGATCATGGCGGATTCACTGAAATTCTCAAGAAGCCCGGAGCCAAGCAATTGGCGGCCCGCTGGTGGAAGCGGGTGCTCGATCTGCTGCCTGACCGCTAGAGGGCTACAGCAACGGCTACTGGAGTACTCCCGATTAAAGGTCGATGATTTCCATATTCGCCCCGCACCTGCGGCGGGCTTGTCATTCTCACGACGTTTCCGCTTCGCTCACTCTTCGCTTTCTCACGAGGCATCATGATCGCTAAAGCTTCCATCAGCACCGGTTGGCGCGTACGTCTGGGCGGCATGACCGCCATGTTCGTCGGCTTCTGCGCCTTCTTTCTCTATGACGGTTTCATCGGCTACCCCAAGCAGCAGAACGTCTACACACAGTTCGTCGATCACGTTGTCAAAGCGAACAGCCTCGATGCCAGCAAGGTCGTGCCGCCTGTTGATCACACCAAATTCATGGAGTTCGCCAGCAAGGAAAGCGGCAAATCAGAGATCGATATCTACGCAGCTTGGGATGATTACGCCGCAGCGCAAGGCCTGCCACCCTCGGGCAAAGGCGGCAAAGAAATCGCTCACATGAACAAGACCGAGAGTTCGATTCTCTGGCAGAAGATCTTCGGCTTCGGCCTGATCCCGCTGGCCGCCATGATGGTCTATGCCTGGATCGGAACCTTCAGCAGATGGGTCGCGGCCGACGAGAACGGCGTCATGAGCAGTGCCGGGCAAACCGCGCCATGGGCATCGATGACCAAACTCGACAAAATCCGCTGGCCCAAAAAAGGCATCGCGTTTCTGCACTACGAAGATGCCGACAAACGCATCAATCAGCGCATTCTGCTCGATGATTTCAAATTCGATCGCGTTGCTACGGAGCAGATCGTTCGGGCCATCGAAGCTCACCTCAAGGATGACCAGATCGTCGGCGACATCCGCGAAACCGAGCGCGATAAGAAGAAGGCAGCGGCCCTGACCACCGCATCAGTTCAGGAGTCTGCACCCGCTGATGGTCATGTGAAAACTCAGGCGACCGATGCGCCTTCCGCTTGAACGGACCGCGATCAATTCAAACTGAACGCAGCACCCGGCAAGGATTGCCCACCGCGACCACATTGGCGGGGATGTCGCGCGTGACGACTGAGCCAGCGCCGATCACGCTGTTGTCGCCGATGGAAATGCCGGGGCAGAGAATCGAGCCGCCGCCGATCCAGACGTTGTCGCCGATGGTGATGGCGTGCGCGGTTTCGACGCCCTCGCGCCTGACCACGGGATCCACCGGATGACTGGCGGTATAAATCTGCACGCCTGGCCCGAGCTTCACCGCAGCGCCTATTCGCACGACAGCACAGTCGAGAATCACCACGTTGTAGTTGAAGTACGTGCCATCGCCGATGTGGATGTTGCTGCCGTAGTCGCACTGAAACGGCGGCTCGATCCAGACGCGTTTGCCCACGCTGCCCATGATCTGTTTGAGTAACACTTCGCGCGTGACAAGGTCGTGAGGCTCGGTGACGTTGTACTGATTGCACCACACCCGCGCCAGCCGCCGGGCTTCGACCAACGGCGGATCAAACGCCGCATAAGGTTCACCCGCGAGCATCAATTGCCACTGCGATATCGGTTGATCTTCCATCTTGTCCTCGCTGCGCGTGCCCTCCGCCGCGCTCATCGCCTCACATCCCCGGCACCCACAAAAACTCCAGCCTCGGATGGCTTGCATCGCGGAGCCAGTTGCGCAGCTCTTCGCCTGACTTGGGCAGTGGATTTTGCGACTCGCCGGTGAGTGAGCCGATGAGGCTGAACTGGCGCGGGGCTTTCATCCAGGTGATGCTTGGCTTCCCGCTGAGCTTCGCGATCTTCTTCGTCTCTTCGATCACATCATCGAGATAACCTTCGCCATCAATGAGTTTGTTCTGCACTGCTTCTTTGGTGTTGAACGTGTCGCCGTTGGCGAGTTTTTTCACTTCATCGGCGCTGAGCGCCTTGGCCCGGCCGCGTGTGACGACAGCGACAAACTGCTCGTGCGCATTATTCAATAGCGCCTTGAGTTTGGCTTCATCGGCAGCATCAAGCGGGCGGAAAGGATTGTTGGCCACGTCTTTTTTCGGCGAGCCATCAGCGACGATGACCTTGGGTTCTACGCCGATGTTCTCCATGAGTTTGCCGAAGGTGAATGCGTGAAGGATGACGCCGATGGAGCCGGTGGTGCAGGTCGGCTCCGCCATGATGTGATCGCAGGCGGCTGAAACGTAATACCCGCCGCTGGCTGCGACAGAACCGAAGCTGGCCACGATGGGAATCGAAGGATGATTCTTTTTGAAGGTCTCGATTTCGTGCAGAATGCGATCGGATGGGCCCACGTATCCGCCTGGCGAATCGACGCGCAGGATGATGGCGCGAGGCATGTCGTCCTTGCTCATCTCCAGCGATTGAAACGCCTGTCGCACGAAGTCCTGCGTCTGCTGGGTGATGACGCCTTCGATGGGCACGATGACGATGCGATCCTTGGTGTCGCCGCTCACATAAGGCGACTCGTGCGTGCCCATGGTGAGAAGGCTGACAATGCCCACCAGATAAAAATTGGCGAGCAGCGAAAGCACGAAAAGCGAAAGCAGCGCGCCGCCCAAAAGCCTGCCCAAAATGCCTTTGCCCTTAGGCGGCGGCGCGGCGGGAGCAACGAGCACATACTGAGCCGGGATGGGCGCGCCAGTGGCATCAGTGAGCGGGCGAAGGCCGGAGAGATCGGGACGGCTGGTCATGAGAAATTCCCTTGAAAAATGCGTGAACCTTTGGCTATTGTACGAAGTGATGACGCATGCGTGCCAGAGGTGCGTCAAAGCATTTTTTGGAGCCGAATTTGTCTTCAAGGTCACAGAAAAATGTGAGTCCAAGATGGTACGTCAGCGCCCCCGGAACAAGCCTTGACGCTGATCTTTCCCTACATTCGTGATCTATCAGATGCGGGGCAGTGCGCTCACCCTGAAGGGGTGGAATTCCAAAGCCCGGAGTCGCCCGTCTGCGGGCGCACTCCGGGAAGCATGAGAATGATTATTCAACCCCCGAAGGGGTTGCACTTTGTTGCAAGGTGAAACGGTGCAACCCCTTCGGCGTTGAAGCAATCGTCGCATGTTTCCCGGAGTGCGCCGCAAAGCCGGCGACTCCGGGCTTTGGAATATGACCCCTTCGGGGTGAAAAACAGAGGTAACAAATGTGGGGAAAGAACAAGCCTTGACGCACCCTGCGAAGACACCCGATGCATGCGATTGCCCTGGACCTGCCCGCAGCAATCGTGGGAAGTCCGCTCTCTATTGTTATGATGCGCGGCGACAGCAGAATCGTTATTACCCATAGAACATCAACTCACTCTTGCCTCTGGAGCGGTTTCATGAAGATCGGGATTCTCATCTCCACCTGCCTCGTCGCCATCATCATCGTCGGCATGACTCTCGCCATGCGCGGCTCCATCGATCGGCGAACCGATTACTCCGCACCGAAAATGCTCGAAGTGCGATCATTCAGCGGCCTGCCTGCACTGGTCGAGATCAACCAGGGCGATGCGTCGGCTGTGTATGACGAGATGATCACGTTCTACAACGACTACCGCGCCACGCTGGACACCATCGATTCCGTCGAAGCCGAGCAGGCTGAGAAGTGCATTGATCTGCTCATCAAAGCGCAGGAAGCAGGCACGATCACCAGCAAGTACATCGATTCGAAGATTCCACTGGTGCCTAATGCAGCCCCCGAGTTTGCTGGTGCGTTTCAGGTGATTGCCGATGTGGCGATGCACAGGGCTGAGGAACTGCGGCAGCGCAATCAGGAACAAAAAGACCGCGCCATGAAGGCCGCCAAGGCTGCCTTCGCGCTGGGACAGACGCTGTTTGAAAAGAGCAATCGCGTGCCCATTCGTACCGCAGGCATCGCCATCATGACCTCCGGCGGAACGCCACTCTTTAATTGGTCAGGTGAAGGCAATGAGCTTGCGCAGAATGTCACCAAGTGGACCGAAGCGATCAACGACCTGATCGAGAATCACTGGAAAGGTAAATCGGAAGTCGTCTATTCGCTTCGCCTGAACACACCTGACCTGCGTGCGACAGTGGGCGATCTGCTGGCTTATGCGACGGAGGACAAGGACGTGTCCTGGCGCGTAGAGGCGACGCTGGCGCTTGGCCGAGCGAAGTACATGGTCGGCGCAGGCAAGGGCAACAACCGAGGCATTCTGAGCACCATCGCCAAGCTCAAGGATGATCCGGAAAAACTCGTCGCGGATGCAGCCAAGGCTGCCGATGCGTACACGCGCGAAGATGTGAAGAAGATGAACTGAGGCGAGAGGCGACTCACATGCGATTGCCTTGCTCACGCACAGGTTCGTACTCCCCTCCCTCTTAGGGAGGGGCAGGGGGAGGGTTGGATTTTCGCCTAACATTTGTGCTGGGGTTCATGCAGATCATCTGTGCATACGACCCTCCCTTAGCCTCCCCCTAGGTGGGAGGTGAATATGAAGAAGCCACATGCGATTGCCTTGCTCGCGCACATATGCGAACACCTCTTCTGCCCTATGATCCTTCTCCATGAGCGTCCTGATCCTTGTGCTATTTGTCGGCCTCTTTCTGCACGATGCCCTGATCGTCAGCGGCGGCGATGTCAATGCAGCATTTCCTTTGATTGACCTGACCTCGGGCGCTTGGATGGCTGTGGCGGTGATCGTGCCTAAGGTGCTCATCGCGGTGGTTTATCACTGGCTTTCTCGCCGGGCCTTGGCCTCGCTGAATCAGACGCATGAAACGAAGTCTCTACGAAGGCTGGAGAAATGGACCGCGAAGCTGCGGCAACTGCTCGTCATTTCTTATATCAGCGACCTCGTTGTTTTCGGTGCCTTGAACTATCTGCGCGAAGTCGCACTGGGCGATCTGATTCTCGTTGATGAGCTTCTGATCATGCTCCCGCCCTTGGCCGTCACGTTCTGCATGTGGCTGTCGCATTACCCTGTTGATCTGAGGCTGCGCGAAGCGACGTTCATGTCACGCATGGAGCGCGGCCTGCCCGTGCAGATGTGGACGCGCGGGCAATACCTGCTCGCGCAGTTTCGCCATCAGTGGGCACTCATGGGCATTCCGCTTCTGCTGCTTTCAGGCTGGTCGGAAACAGTGCAATATTTCTTCAAAGATTCACTTTCACAAGGCATGCAGGCCTCGCTGCTGCTGGGCGGCTCGCTCACGGTGTTCATGTTCACGCCGCTGATCATCCGTCACATCTGGGACACGATTCCGCTGCCTGCCGGTGAGATGCGCAATCGCCTCGTGGCTATGTGTCAGCAGCACCGCGTCGGCATTCGTGAGCTACTTTTATGGCGCACTTATGGCGGCATGATCAACGGCGCTGTCATGGGTTTCGTCCGTCCGCTGCGGTACATCCTGCTCACGGATGCTCTGCTCGAAACGATGCCCGCTAAGCAAGTCGAAGCGGTGATGGCCCACGAGCTGGCGCATGTGCGCAAGCATCACATGTTCTGGATGCTCATCGTCGCAGCGTGCTCGATGGAGCTTCTTCGCATCTTGATCGTGCTCTGCCTGCAAAGTCTTTCATCACTCATGCGCGTCGAACCATTGTCATCGCTCACCTCCGACACGATGCGCGCCATCGCTACTCATCGCGACTTTGTTTCCCTGGCACCGACGATTGTTTCAATCATCGGATGGTTCTACATCTTCGGCTGGGTCTCGCGCCGATTTGAAAGACAAGCTGACACCTTCGCCGCACAGCACCTGGCGCGCGAGTGGCACGAAGCACACCCCACCGGCATCGACCATGAACTGGCATCCGCGACAACGATTGCGCCTCTGCCTCCCACAACTGAAATGATCGCAGCCCTGGAGCGCGGCGAGTCTCCGCAGTCAGCAGCACTTCCCGCACAAGCAAGTGCCAGTGTCCTAACGCACCCCGGTACCTTCCCCCGCGCTGCTACCGAATCCATGGCGGGCGCACTGCAAAGTGTCGCTGATCTCAACTACATCCCCACCCAGCGCCCTAGTTGGCGTCACGGCTCCATCGCCTGGCGTCAGCGCTATCTGCGAT
>CAZYQL010000134.1:0-11872 GCA_964650055.1 uncultured Phycisphaeraceae bacterium
GGGGGACAGGGGACAGGGGCAAATTCGATGACGCTAAGGTTTTTGTTTTCTGTCCACTGGCTCCTGTCCCCTGTTCCCTGTTACCTGTTCCCTGTCCCCTTGAATCACTTGCGTTTCTGCAGTGGGGCGGGGGCGAACCATTCCCATTTTTCGTTCATGCCGGATTTGATGATCTGGATGTTTTTCACGCGATTGTCGAGCAATCGCAGGGCCTGCGAAGTCATCATGAAGGTGTAAGGCTGATCCTCGGCGAGAATTTCATGGGCACGCTGCCAGAGTTTGAAACGCTTTCCATCATCAATCGTGCGTCGAGCTTCGTCGATGATGTCATCCAGTTCTTTGTTGATGTAGGTCTGGTAGTTGTCAGCACCGGGGGCAATTTGCGTTGAGTGAAACATCTGCCGAATGTCAGCTTCGACTGCGCCGCCGCCCCATCGCATGGTGAGCGCATCAAACTTTCGGCTGTCTAAGCGATCGGAAAAGACCGACCATTCCAGTGGATCCAGATCCATCTGAATGCCTGCTTTGCCGTAGCCATCTTTGAGCATCAGCACGACGCGGTCATAAAGCGCGCTGCCTGATGGATAGGTGAACTTGAATTTGAAAGGCTCACCCGCTTCGTTCTCGACGATGCCGTCGCCGTTGCGATCTTCCCAGCCTGCTGCTTTGAGCAGCGTTTTGCCCTTGGCCACGTCGTAGGGATAAGCCTTGACCTTGGGGTTTTCCTGATCTGAGCCGGGGGCGAAGGGGCCGCTTGCGGGCTTGGCGTAGCCGAGCATCACTTCATCGCAGATGCGCTGGCGGTCGGCGAGATAAGTCATCGCCTGCCTCACGCGCTTGTCCGCAAACTTCGTCGGCTTGCCCTCGAGGCTCTGCTGCCAGGCGATGAACATGTATCCCGTGGGCACTGTGTCATAAGCGTAAGCCTGCGATCGCTTCATCACCGCTTCGTCTTTGAGCAGTTCATCGTACTGCGGCGGCTGTGCGGCTAGCACATCAATCTCGCCGTTGCGAAAGGCACCCAGACGGGCGACATCATTTTCAATCTCGCGGAAGAAAACTTTATCAAACCCAGGCTGCGGGCCCCAGTAACGCTCGTTGCGCACCAGCTCAATTTCCTTGCCCGGTGCCCAGCCCTCTGGATCAGGCATGCGGTAAGGCCCGGTGCCCATGAGCAGGCCCGGGTGCCTGTTGATTTCATCAATGGTGAACTTCTCGTAGAAATGTTTAGGCAGCACATTGCGATTGCCCGCCATCGTCAGAGCCAGATAATGTGGCTCCTTCATTTTGAAGAGCACTTCATATTCGCCCAGTGCTTCGCAGCTTTCGATGTTGTCGTAGAAGTTGCGCTCTGATGCGTTATCCAGTTTCGGATTCTGCAAGAGTTCGAGACTGAACACGACGTCGGCAGAAGTCAGCGGATGACCATCGGAGAAAGTCACATTGCGGCGAAGCTGAAAGCGAATCTCCAAACCATCGGGGCTGACCTGCCAGCTTTTGGCAATGAGCGGTTCGTATTTGAGCGTTGCGGGGTTGATGGTGATGAGGCCTTCGAGGACATGGTCCTGCACCCGTCGTCCATAGAGATCTTTGTAAGTGTGCGGCGTGATCTTGGCGACCTTGGCGCCGAAGGCATCGATGATCCAGTCGCCTTGTGCAAAGCCTTCGGTGGCGCGAGCCTCTTTCATGCGCTCGAAGGGGTCGATGTCGAATGCCTCGGGCTTGCCGCCGTCTTTGGTGGGCGTGGCGTTGGGATTGATGGCGACGCCTTTTTCGATCATGTCGCGAAGCTCATTGATCTGCCCGTTGGTGCGCGTCTGCACACTGGTGAGCTGATCGACCTGCGTCTTGAGCATCTTGACATCGTCCCACTGGCGATCGAACTGCGTCATCGCAATCCAGACGCTGGCGATGAGCGCCACCAGCAGTGCCATCACGAAAATATCCTTAAAGCTCCAGCGATTTTCCATGGTCAGTCTCGTTGGCGGTGATGGCGTGTGTTTCGTGCCTTATCGCATTGTCTCCCCTCCCTTTGAGGGAGGCGAGGGGGAGGGTTGGATTATCGATAAAGTGCAGTGCTGTGTTTCATACAATTTTACTGAGCGCTATTCATCAAGTCTTCAGTCGCCTCGGGTCCAGTCGGTTTCGCAGTGCATCACCAAGGAAGTTCAGCGCCAGCAGTGTCAAGCCCAAGAGCGCACAAGGCCAGAACGCCAGCCACCATCGGAACGTCAAACCCGGGTCAGCGAGCTTCGCAAACTCCTGCGCTCCCTCGGCAGCGAGATTGCCCCAGCTTGGCAAGGGTGGCTGCACACCGATGGAAAGAAAACTCAGAAAGCTTTCTTGCAAGATCGCGGTGGGCACCGTCAGCGTTGTATAGACCACGATAGGCCCGACCAGATTCGGAAGCAGGTGAACACGCAGAATTCGCACCGGCCCAAGGCCACATGCTCTGGCCGCCTCGACGAACGGCTGGGCCCGCAGACTCAGCACCTGGCCGCGAATCACGCGCGCCATCGTCAGCCAACTGACGCCGCCGATGGCGATGAGCAGGGTGATGATCGATGCGATGCTTTCTGAAGCGCGCTGATCCAGCGTGCCGCCGAGCATCGACTGCACAATCGGCTGCATGGCGATCTTCACCAGCACGACCAGCAGAATGTAAGGCAAGCCATAAAACACATCGACGATGCGCATCATGATGGCATCGACTCTGCCGCCCGCCAGTCCTGCGACAGCACCCCACGTGACGCCGATGACAACCGAGATCGCCGCAGCACAAAGGCCAACGCCCAAGCTGATCGCGCCACCGGTAAGACAGCGCCACAGCATCGACCTGCCATGCAGATCGGTGCCAAAGGGATGCGCGATGGTCGGCGCCATGAGCCGATCTTCGGACATGGCATCGTAGTTGGAGAGCGACCACGGAAGGGTGAGCAGGCAAGGCAGGGCGATGACCGCGAGAATGATCACGCCAATCCAGCCGACAGTCATGCGTGGAAAGTTGCCACGTGGTGCGAGCGCGGGAGCCGATTCGATATTCGTCGCCATGCGCAGGCGAGTATAACCGAATCTGGAATCAATTCGTCCGGCTGATTCGCGACACCATCATCACGAAACTCAACAGCTCATTGTTGATGATGATGCGACGAAGAGATAAGATGACACCTGACGCGGCAGGATGTGGCGTCGGCAGTGCACACGCTGCCTGATCAACCTGCTGTTCTCCTCCAACTGCAATAACGTTTCGGAAAAAGTCCGATGCGACTGACTGATATTCTCCAAGCTGACTGCGTGAAGGTGCCTCTCGAAGCGACTTCGAAAGAGCAGGCTATCAATGAACTCGTCGATTTACTCGCTGATCACGCGGGCATCGCTCAGCGCGACTCTCTCAAGAAAGCGGTCTGGTCTCGCGAGATGACCCGCACCACTGGCATCGGGCACGGCGTAGGCATTCCGCACGGCAAACTCGAAGGCGTCGGCAAGCTCAGTCTCGCCATCGGACGCGCTGCCAATCCCATTGAGTATGGCGCGATCGATCACAAGCCGGTTGATTTGATTCTGCTTCTGGTCAGCCCTGTCGATCAGACCGGGCCGCACATCCAGGCGCTGGCGACGATCAGCCGCATGCTGACCGATGCATCGTTTCGCAGTGCGATTCGTACTGCGGCCACTTCCGCAGATCTGTTTCGCGTCATCACGGAACAGGAAGCAAAAGAAACGGTCAGCTAAGCGCGTATCACTTCGATCTCACGCCGAGGTCTGCGCGGGCGGGCATTCCTCTTCAGCGCTCACGATGCCGCTCTCTTCCGCCAGGCCGGGCAGCATCGATTCGAGATCGATGGTTTGATCGAACGCGACGCCCACTTCGTGAACGGTCTTGGTCAGATGCCTGCATCGGATGATGGTGCCGTTGATGCGGTAGCCTTGCTTGTTGGCACTGATGAGTGTCAGCACGACGCGGGTGCCCGGGTGAACATAGGCACCATGCAGAAAGCCCAGGCCACCGATGCTGATGTTTCGGCAGCGGACAATGATCTGCATCGGCGTCGAAAGATCCTGCGACAACTGACAGATCAGTTTTGCATCCTGATGGTAGTTGTAACGCGTCTGGCCTCGCCGGTTTTTGTTGGGGCCATGCCTGCGCACAGGAGCAGCGGAAGCGCGTTCCATGTCGGCCATGAGCGACTGATACTCTTTTTTGCTCATCCGCACGGAGTCGAATAGTCGCGGAGCATCTTCTTGCATTTTTCCATCTTTTTGCACGTGAACCTCCTGGCCTAATTGGGCGCAGACTTTGTTCTGGCAAACCCCTCCCGTCGCCAATGAACCACAATCAAGTAATGCAAGTGGAAATGCTCGGTGCCACCATCTTGATCGATGTCTTACATTCATCGGCAAGGATGTAGTGCTTAGTGAGAGTGGGGAATTTCTTTCATATAAAGACCTGCCACTTTCGCATCAATAATGCGGGTCGGACGTTGCTCTACATGGAAAACCACGAGCAAATAAGCCGCGACGTAACACGTCGCGGACGCCGCCGGCCTGATGGGGTGTGCATTTTTGAGTGATCGTGCGATGTAGCGGCGAATGACAACGGCCGTGATTCAAAGTGGCCTATGAGACAAGGCGCGACGTGCGCGCCTTCAGCCCACAGACGTCCGCGACTCGCTCAAGTCACGGCTCGTATCGCCATCACCATCACCGACTGGCGCGAACTTGCGTCTGGGCACAAGCGGTGCCCGAGGTGTGCGAACTCTGCACGCAAGAGGACTGATAGCTCGAACCATTCGCATATCCTCCCGACGATGAACTGGCGCAGCCGCCCAGCGAAAGGCCGATGGCGACGATCGAGAGCAGACGGTAGAGGGTGCTTGTCTTCATGATCAAAGCAAACGAAATCAAAGCGGCAGGGGCAAGGACCGCTTTGAGTTATCAAGGGAAATGGATGCGAAATACGTGTGCGATACGCTCCACTTTCAATTACTGCGGGACTACGCCCGCCGCCCCTTGCATACGCGAAAGCCAGTGGCTGACGCGCTCAGGCTTGAGGAAAAAATAATAGAGTCGCCCTTCGTGTACCTGTCGCCCTGCGAAGCCTTCCGCATCGGAACCGATGCCAAAATAAAGATCAGCTCGGCCAGGTGCTCGAATCGCGCCGCCGGTGTCCTGATCGAGCATGAGCTGATGGAAGGGCTTCACCTGATCGTGATTACTCAAAGGCGTCTGAGCTGTCTTGGTCACCACCATCGTCACGACGCCGCGCGGATAGATCAACTTGTCCGTCGCGATCGACCTGCGAGGCTCGACCTTCACACCCAGTGAACCAGCAGGCCAGTCGGTCGCATCGTAAGTTGCAAAGAACACAAAGCGATCATTGCGGTGAATGTAGCCATCGAGTTCCGCCGGGTGCGTCAGAAAATATTCGCGAATCAGCGGCAGGCTGATCTTGTCCTTATCAATCTTGCCTTCATCAGCGAGCATCCGGCCAAGGCTCGTGTAAGCCAAGCCATTGGTCCCCGAAAAACCGACGAGCATCGTTGTGCCATCGGTCATGGTCAGCTTCGCGCTGCCTTGCACTTCCACGATGTAAGCATCGAGCCTGCTCTTGAGATAGACCAGTTCACTGCCCGCCAGTTGATTGCTTGATTCGAGTTCTCGCCGCGCTGGGTAGGGCGAAAAACCAGTGGCAGTGCGACGGCCTTTGACTTCGCCTGTGAGCGGATCAGCGACGAGATCCGCAGGTCGCTTGTAAAGCGGAAAGCGATACTCAGCGGTAGGCGTGGCGGAGGCTTGGAAGATGGGCGAGTAGTAGCCGGTGAAGAGCACAGTGCCGCTGCCATCCCAGCCGACGCTGGTGTAGATGTCGAATTCTTCGTGCATCCTGGCGATGAACGCCGGTGTGCCGCCGGAGTCTTTCGTATCCCAAGCGATCATCGGCAAGGCATAGACACTGGCCCGCGACTGATCGTGCGAGAAGCCATCGAGGGGAAAGAAATTTTTCGAGGAGTTCTTGGCGAACCACCCAAGCGAGCGATTGCGCGCCGCCATGAAACTTTCATCCATCGGCAGAGCGTAGCGCAGATCAGGCCAGTCGGCGGGATCGAGTTTGCGAAGAGCGCTGGCACCGGGAGGCAGCGGCCGGGAGTATTCGGGTTTGGGTTTGGCCTTGCACGCAGAAAGAGTCAGCAGCACAGCCACGAGAGTGATTGAGATCAGCGAGCGCATGAGCGGTTCCTTCCATGAAACCGATGGGGAGAATATCGACCGTCCATTAGCACCGGCCTCCGGCCGGTCGATGCATTGATGGCACCATCATAACAGCGCTGACGCCGTGCAAGGGAAACGGCGTGCGTTCGTAGGGTGTGTCTGCGCAAAGCCTCGACACACCCTACGTGGGACTGCGTCAACGCATTATCCCAAGTGCAGCAGCGCTGCGATCTGCGGCGAGAACTTCACGATCAGACCCGCGAAGACCACCGAGACTACGCTCATCAGTTTGATGAGAATGTTCAGTGCAGGCCCTGACGTGTCCTTGAAGGGATCGCCCACGGTATCACCAACGACGGCTGCCTTGTGAGCCGGTGAACCCTTGCCGCCCAGGTGACCCGCTTCGACATATTTCTTCGCGTTGTCCCAGGCACCGCCTGCGTTGGACATGAAAATCGCAATCGCAAAACCGGAGCTGGTCGCACCAGCGAGCAGACCCATGGTGCCCGAGACACCCAGCACAAGGCCGACCGTTACGGGGATGAGCACCGCCAGCAGCGCGGGCACGATCATCGCCTTCTGCGCACCTGTCGTGCTGATGTCCACGCAGTTGGCGTAGTCGGGATATTCCTTGCCATCGACGATCACCTGGTAAGGCCACTTCTGCGGATCAGCGATGTCCGCTTCGCTCATGCCCTGAGCCCTGAAGCCTGTTCGCATGATCGCAAACTGGCGACGACATTCATTCATCATCGCAAAGGCAGCGCGGCCGACCGCATTCATCGTCAGCGCACAGAACACGCACACCGTCATCACGCCTAGGAACAGCCCGGAAATCACGCGCGGGTTCATCAGCGTCACGTTGTAATACTGAAGAAGCTGAGGCAGCGTCGCCTTCGATGCGGCAACGACTTCCACTTCAACCGCCTTACCTTTGGGGTGGTCGATGTGTACGTGGAAGACGCCCAGTTCTTCATCGAACTCGGAAGTGATCTTGCCGCCCGCCGCTAACGCTCGCTCGACGAGCTTCGCTTTATCAGGCTGAAGCAGCAAGCCTGCATCGGTCTGTGCGGTGCCCTTGGGCGACACTTTGAAAAGTCCATCGCTGCGGTAGGCAACAGTCGCGCTGTCAGCCGAGGCAACCATCTGCACATCGGTATCGCGCATCTGATTGGTGAGCGCTGCCTGCACGGTGATGGTGTAGGCCGCGAGCAGGGCGAGTGCGGTCAGTGCTGCTGAGCCGATCGCAAAGCCTTTGCCGATGGCGGCAGTGGTGTTGCCCAGTGAATCGAGTTTGTCGGTGCGTTCGCGAACGTAGGCAGGCTGATGCGACATTTCAGCGTTGCCGCCGGCGTTGTCGGCGATCGGGCCGTAGGCATCGGTGGCGAGCGTGATGGCGAGCGTGGAGAGCATGCCCACTGCAGCGACGCCGACACCGAAGACACCCAGCAGGAATGTTTCGCCGCCGCCAGCGGACATGAATGCGATGAGCACCGCGACGACGGTGGTGAGGATGGCGACCCATACGGACATCATGCCTTCGGCGATGCCGGAGATGATGACGGTGGCCGGGCCGGTCTGTGCTTGTTCTGCGATGCGCTGCGTCGGCTTGAAGTCGTAGCTGGTGTACCTTTCGGTGCCCTTGGCGATGACGAGGCCCGCGATCAGGCCAGCAAGAATGGAAACCCACAGGCCCGTGGCCGAGATGCCTGCGATATCACCGACAAGCCAGTTGAGAAGGAAATAGGAGCCGACGATGATCATCGCACTGGAACTCCAGATGCCGATGTCCAGAGCTTTGAGCAGTTGCCCCATCGTCGCGCCTTCTTTGGTGCGGATGAGGAAGATCGAAACAATCGAAGCGAGAATACCCAAGCCCGCCAGCGCGGGGGCCACGATCACCAGCTTCATCGCATCGTCACTGCTGACACCATCCATGCGGATGCAGGCCGCAGCAGCGAGTGCCATCGAGGCGAGAATCGCGCCGTAGTAAGACTCATATAGATCAGCGCCCATGCCCGCGACATCGCCGACGTTGTCGCCAACGTTGTCCGCGATGGTAGCGGGGTTGCGCGGATCATCTTCGGGAATGCCAGCTTCGACTTTGCCGACCAGATCAGCGCCGACGTCGGCAGCTTTGGTGTAGATGCCGCCGCCCACGCGGGCAAAAAGAGCTTGCAGTGAAGCGCCCATCGCGAAGCTGAGCGTGATGGTGGTGACTGCGGTGAGATCGCCGACGTTGAAAATCTGCGTCAGTGCGTAGAACCATACGGAGATATCGAGCAGGGCAAAACCGGTGACGCAAAGGCCCATGACCGCGCCAGCGCGGAAGGCCACGCGCAGGCCATCATTAAGCGATTTCTTGGCGGCAGCAGCGGTGCGGTTGTTGGCGCTGGTGGCGGTCTTCATACCGAAGTAGCCGCACAGGCCTGAGAAGAAGCCGGCGATGGGCACGCCCAGTGCCGAGAGCTTGGGCTGTAGGTTCATGCCGAAACTCATCACCAGCAGCACAGCAATCAGAATGAGAAAGACGATGATGATGACCCTGCGCTGGCGCCCGAGGTAGGCATAAGCGCCCGCTTTGACCGCCTCGGAGATGCGAATCATCTCCGCATCACCCGGGTCCGATGCCATCACCGACTTATAAAAGTAAAACGCCATGAACAGCGCCGCAATCGCACCGATGGGTGCCAGGTAATAAGCAGGCGGCAGCCCACCTATTCCTGAACCTTCAGCGGCGAAGGCAATTGACGGAAAAGCGGCGATGATGAAGGTGAACAGTAGAGAGAGAGGACCAAAGCGACGCATACACGTGTCTCCGCAGGTGACTTCACCCGGTATGGCCCGGCAGGGCGTGAACGACGGCGAGAACCGGTAACTAGCCGTGCAGTGTAGAGGAAAAAAAGGAACCCGATAGTCTCGTCAGAATCAACATTTCTACCATCGGATATTAATCGACACGAACGCAGAAAAATCATAGCGAACGCGTGTGATCGTACCTATATGACAAAACTGCCGCGGGCATTCGTTGAGGAACGCCAGCGGCAGAAAATTGAAAGGGGGGCGAATCAGTAGCGTTCGCGATTGCCGCCGCCACCACCACCACCACCACCACCACCTGAGCTGCGCTCGTTGCGATCACCATCGCGACCGCCAGGAGCGCCACGCTTGGCACCGGGGCCGATCATGCCCGGGGGCATGGTGGCGCGCTTGAAGGACTTGCGAGCAGAACGGCGAGCGCGTTCGCTGGGCTTCTCGTAATAAGCCTGGCGCTTCACGTCCTTGGTCAGACCTTCCTTCTCGCACATCTTCTTGAAGCGACGCATCATCTGCTCTGCGCTCTCACCGGCTCGGGCTTTGATTCGAATGGCCATGGGGACTCCTGAAATCGGTCAAAAGGGTTGGGCCGAGCATTATCACAAACTCCCGGCGACAAGGCAAATCGGGAATAAGTACGCCACTTCGCGCCTCAATTCTCCATCGTCAGCTTCGCTGGTGCCTGCCATTGTCCTGATGAAGAAACGCGCATCTGCCCGGTGGCGAGCAGGTAAGTCAAGATAGAGACGCGAAGATCGCGCTGGGCGGCATCGAGCTGATCCTTCGCAGAAAGCAGATCGTCTTCCGCTTCGATGATGTCACGAGGGCCAAGCGTTCGTTCGCGAAGGAGCACGCCCAGCTTTCGCTTTTCAGCGAGTTGAAGATTGATGTTCTGAAGCGCGAGTGTGGATTGCGTTCGTTCGATCTGCCGAATGGATTGCCGCACCGCCAGGGCGATGGTGTCTTTAAGTAGTGTGTAGCTTCGCTGGGTTCGTTCGAGAATGACCAGTGCCGAGCGATGCTGAAGCGCTTCGATCTTGCGATCCAGCGGCGCGCCGATGGTGACGCCCACGCTGTACGATCCTTCGCCTGCATCCAGATCGAGGCCGGCTCGCCGCTTGCTGCCATCGGTGGGGAGCGTGACACCTGCGAACAGATCGACATCCGCCTGCATCAGGTTTTTCGCATTGGCAACGCGACGGCGGGCATCATCAATCTGATCTTCCGAAGATTGCAGGTCCAGCCGAAGCTGCCAGGCGGTCTTCATCGATTCATTCATGTTCAGGTAAGGGATGGGGATCTCGATCTGAATCGCAATCAGTTCGAGCTTTTGTGATGCTGGCATGCCCAGTCGAATCTTAAGAGCATCAATCTGATTGGCGTAACGTTCTTTCGCACTGAGCAGGCGATCCTTGGCGAAGAGCACCTGCTGCTGTGATCGTTGCACTTCGAAATAAGGTTCCCGGCCAGACGCTGCCAGAGCATCGATGCGACTGGTGAGCTGTTCGAGACTTTTAAGCTGCGATTCAAGGTTGCGGATGCCGCCTTGCTGTTGAATCAGGTCGAAGTAATCGGTGGAAATAGAGACGAGAAACGACTGGCGAAACTGTTCAAACTCGCGCGTGGCATAGACCAGATCGCGCGAAGTTTGAATGAGATCTTCCTGGGCGATCATGCCGGCGTTGCGAAGCAGGGGAATCGTCGCCTCAATGCGAAGCTCAGTGGTTTGCGAATCATCGGTAATAGAGCCGGAGGCGGTGCGAAGTTGTTCGACGAAGTTGACGAGAGCGCGTGCAGAGACTTCGCCGCCGTAGGGAAGGCGTTGAGTGACGCGCAGATCGTTGACGAGGGAGAAGGCGTGATCGTAGTCGCCCTTTTCAGGGGTGCCATCGAAGCGAGCGGTGGTGTCGTTGAAAAATCGCGGGCCCCAGAGATGTCGCTCGATGAGCAGGCTGATGGCGGCAAGAAAAAGTTCTTCCTTACGGCTGCGATATTCCCGGCTGTGTTCCACCGCAAAAAGCAACGACTCGGTCAGACCGAAGGTGAGCGCAGGTTCGTTGGAGTGATCCTCTTCGCCAGCGATGTCGCCCGGTTCGAGATTGCGCACCGGCAGCTCACCCGCGCTGGGATTGCGAGTCGGCGGCGTATGGTCGTAGCCTGTGCTGGTGAGGCGAGTGTCGGTGTCGCGGCGAGCCGCCTGTCGATCATCAAGCGGAGCCTTGGGGCCCAGGGTTTCGAAGTGCTTGCTGCGCAACATCTGAGTCACTTCGCGATCAATGGCGTCAAGACCATCGGTCTGGCAGCCAGTCAGCAGCAGCAGCGAAAGGAGCGGTAGAGCTAGTCGGTGAATCATCATGGGATTGTATCGGAACGAAGTAGAGGGCAAGGAGCAGGAGCAGGAGCAGGAGGCAGGGGCAGTCGGGCGATGACATGTCGGTTGCGATAAGGCGTTTTTTGTTGCCGAGTTTTGTCTACCCAGAGGATTTTTCATTTGCGTGAATCGTTGTAAGTGATTGTATTTACTGAGATTAACTCGTGTCTATGGGTAAATGGGTAGACGTCTACCCGTTTACCTTTACTGCTGTAGAAATGATCAAACCAGTCAAAACCATCAAGCAAGCCAGTGATAGTTTAGCATATAATGAACGGTAATTCAACGGTTGAATAAAAAAAATAACATGCCGTGGCGCAAGGCACTGTCGCAGCACAGGGTGGGCAGGGTGACCCACACGGGGCAGGCGGGCAACGGCCCGCCGAAGTAGAATTTTTATGGCGTCATCCGTTTCCATTTCATCGGCGACTACGACTGAGTATTACCCGCCTCCTGACCTCTGACTTCTGACCT
>CAZYQL010000135.1:0-8978 GCA_964650055.1 uncultured Phycisphaeraceae bacterium
GATAAGTGCATTCAATTCTCCTGCGCCGTGTCTATCAACCAAAAAACCATTAAATCTTAGTTCACTACCTGCTATACTATGGCCGAATCGTTCCTTTCTTTTCTTCCGGGGTGTTGGCCATGTGCGTTGCTGATCTAGTGCTTTGCCAATATTTAAATATAGGATCGCGAACAAAGCCGATGATGGTATCAACCAAGGAGGGTGGTGCCATGCTCAAGAAATACATTGTTCGTTTGACCGATGCGGAACGTGAGGGTCTCAATCAAATCGTCGCCAAGTTCAAAGGCACATCGCAAAAGGTTCGCCGGGCTCAGGTGCTGCTCAAGGCGGATGCGTCTCCCGGCAAGCCGGCGTGGACGGATGCAAGGATCGCCGATGCGTTTGGCTGCCGCACCAAGACGGTGGAGAACATACGTGAGCGTTTCGTCACGAAAGGATTTGAGGTGACGCTCGAAGGTCAGCGGCGCGACAAGCCACCACGGGCGAAGTTGCTTGATGGCGAACAAGAAGCGAAAGTGATCGCGTTGCGTCTGGGCACGCCACCGGCGGGGTTTGCGAACTGGTCGCTGCGGCTGCTGGCCCAGCAGGTGGTGGCGTTGGAGATCGTCGAATCGATCAGCCACGAGACGGTGCGTCGCACCCTAAAAAAAACGGAATGACCAGACGAAAGATTCAATACTGGGTGATCCCGCCGCAGGCCGACGGGCAGTTCGCGGCCGGCATGGAAGAGGTGCTGGACACTTACGTCCAGCCTTATGATGCGCAGTGTCCGGTGTTGTGCATGGATGAACAGCCTGTGCAGTTGCTCAAGGAGACGCGCGTGCCGGTGGCCGCCACGAAGAATCATCCGCGTCGTGTTGATTACGAATATGAAAGAGCGGGCACTGCAAGCATTTTCATGTTCTGCCAACCGCTGTCGGGCTGGCGTCAGGTGAGCGTGCGTGAGCGACGAACGAAGATCGACTGGGCGCAGGAAGTCGAAGCGTTGCTGCGGACGCGCTATGCCGACGCGGAGAAAGTGATCTTGGTCTGCGACAACTTGAACACGCACATCAAGGGCGCATTTTACGAAGCGTTCGATCCAGCGACAGCGCGGCAGATCGTCCGCCGTCTGGAGTTGCGACACACGCCCAAGCATGGCAGCCCCCGGAGTTGGCTGAACATTGCCGAGAACGAACTGAGTTCGATGACCCGTCAATGCCTCAAGGATCGGCGGTTCGAGACTGCGGATGCCTTGCGATCAGAAACAACCGCCTGGCACAACAACAGCAACGACAAGCAGCGCGGTGTCGACTGGCAATTCAAGGTCACTGACGCAAGAATCAAACTGAAGTCGATCTACCCTAAGATTAGTTCGTAAGAAGGCACTAGACCTATTAGAAGGATTCGCCATGCCAAAGCGCTTTAACTTCATAACACGATGGTCCCGGTTTTTTCCGCTGGTAGTCGGCATCATGCTCTTGATGTCTCTCGCTAGCGTCTGCGTGCATGCGCGAGAGCATCCGTTGCCTGCCAGTCCGCTGTGGTTGACTTACACCAGCGAAAAGGGCCCGGGCAATGGAAAGCACATCGTGCTGATTGCTGCGGATCAGGAATATCGCAGCGAGCAGGTGATGCCGATGCTTGCCAAGGTTCTCGCGAAGCATCATGGTTTTGATACGACGGTGCTCTTCAGCGTGAACGAGAAGAATGAAGTCGATCCGACAATGAAAATCCGCTGGGAAGACAAGACGGTGATGCACAACATCCCCGGCATCGAGCATCTTGAAAAAGCTGACCTCGTCATCCTTTTCAGCAGGCTCATCACGCTTTCGCAGGAGCAACAGGAACACATCGGCAAGTATCTCGATTCAGGCAAGCCGATCATCGGCATTCGTACCGCGAACCACGGCTTCATCGGTTTCAATTACAAGAAAGATGGCAAGAACATCAACTTCGGTGAAGACGTGCTGGGTGGCTCCTTCCGATCGCATCACGGAAGGTGGCATGCGGACTCAACTCGCGGCATCATCGTTGAAGCGAACAAGGACCATCCGATCCTCAAGGGCGTCAGCGACATCTGGGGACCAAGCGATGTCTATCGCACTTATAAAGAAGGCGACAGTCTGCCTGCGGTCTGCACGCCTTTGGTTTTGGGGCAGCCGTTGATGGGCCGTAAGCACGATGACGAGATCAATCCCAAACTGATCGCGCTTCCTGTTGCATGGGTCAGAACCTGGACGGGCAACACCGGCAAGACGGCCCGCGTGTTTCACACGACCATGGGCAGCGCTCATGATTACGAGAGTGCTGGCCTGCGACGTCTGACGATCAATGCAGCTTATTGGTGTATGAAGATGGAGAACCAGATCGATCCGCAGTCGAGTGTGGATGTGGTGGGCGAATACAAACCACTCGACAGTGGATTCAACTACAAGGCACTGAAGGTCGAGCCTCGCAAGCCTGAGTATTACAAGTGATGACGATCGTCAGCGCAATGAATGGCCGTGGTCTTTTTTGCTTGCGCATCCATACGGCTAACGGGAATTCTTTCGCGTTAACAGCTCCATCAAAGCTGTTCTGCTTGAGTTGAGAGTGCGAACGCTTTTAAGGATGGCTTGTCGCATTCGCTCAATGCCTGCGACATTCCCGTTGCCAAGTCGCGCGAAATGGGGCACAATGAAACATTCCAAATGTCGCGCCGCAAGGGATGCCCACGATGCAGTTAATGAGTTGGACAGTTGCAAGACTTGGCAGCCGATTTCAACTGCTGTTTGAACCGCACAAACGGCAGATACGTCACTCGGCTCTGGGTCGCTTCCTCGATCAGCCTGTCGATCTCATGGTCGGCCTCATCGAACCCGATGGCACCGAGCGCGTTCTCCCCTTCTCCCAGCGCGGCTCGCTCCTGTGCAACTGCGAACAATTCGAGCGACTCAATTCCATCACTTACCGCGGCTACAGCGAAAAATATCGCCTGCGCTTCGAGTTCAATATCCACAGCGTCTTCTATCCGCAGGATGAAGCGCTTTGCACCATGCCCGCGTTCTATATGGAGATGCGGGTGACGCAGTCGCCTAACGTGCGATTGCTCAGACCCGCTGGCAAACGGCCAGGCAAGGTGAAGATGTTTATTCGCCTGGCTAGGCCTGACACGCAGATCGTCGCCACCAGCGACCACGGCGGACGCATCAACCTGACCTACCAGTGCCCGACTGTGCCCAAGTCCGACGATGGCGTGGGCCACTTCGGCAAGCCTCTGAAACAGGAAGATTGCTGGGTCCCTGCGCGCGAGCAGATCGCCAGCCTCAATGCGGGCTGCACGGTCGATCCCGATGGCCGAGGGCTGACGTATGAGATGCCCGTGACCGAAGAGAGCAGCGGCACCAAGTGGCGACTGGTCTGGGGCGCTCACTGCGGCGAGCCGGTGCTGCGCGTGAATCAGGATAAAAAGGTGCGACAGGCAAGGCTTCTGTACGCATCGCGTCTGCCCAACATCGAAGCCGTGATGAAAGATGCCATCGATCATCGCGATGATCGACTGGGTCATTCGCGCCGATTCGAAAAACTCTTTGATCAGGCATCGCTCATCGTGTCGCAGCGGCATCTGATTTGTCAAACCTGGCACTCATTTTTGAGCAACACCTTCTGGTGTCAGCTTGATGATGGCGAGACGGGTGCTGTCACCAAGGATCAGTGGTTCAGCGTGATGGAAGGCAATTCCTTTTACCACTCGACGCTCGATGATGAATACAACTGCTCGCTGTTTTACCTGGCGCTCTGGCCTGACCTATTGGCGAAGCAGCTCAAGCAGTGGCCCATGCTGGAGAAGCCGCACAAGCCATCCAACGCAGCATTTCTCAGTCACGACATGGGCCGAGGCAGCGAGATCAGCGAGCAGGCTTACGACCACGACATGCCTGTCGAGGAAAACTGCAACTACGTGCTTTTGATGCAGGCCCATGCGCACTGGACCGGCGACCTGTCGCTGGTGAAATCACACGTCTCACTTCTGGAACGACTGGCACGCTATCTGATCTGGACTGATCGCGATGGCAGCGGCTTCACCTCCGAAGGCTCGCCCAACACCATCGACGATGCCAGCCCTGCTTCGCAGGTGGCGCGCAAACAGACGTACCTGGCGGTCAAGCGCATCGCGGCCCTTGATGCGGCTGCGAATCTCCTTCGCCGCGCCGGGTCACACGAGGTTGCCGCACAATGTGAAAAGATCGTCGCAGAGGCGACGCCGATGATCGAAAAGGCCGCCTGGCTGGGCGATCATTATGCGGTGTGCGTCGATCGCTCTTCGACAGGCGTCACCGATGCGCGCACCGGCGAAGCGATCACCGATGATGAAATCCCCGGCTGGGATGCGTACTCCATCTACACCGGCAACGGCCTGTTATTACCTCTGATGTGCGCTCGCCCCGCACTGCTCGATGGCAAGCGTCTGCGCGCCGACCTCTACAACGCCATGCGCGAAACGCTCAGTCCTTATGGCTGTGGCCACTCGACGCTTGAGCCGGAGAATGTCTGGGTCTCGCAGAATCTGTGGCGCGATCACCTGGGCACCTACCTGGGCCTTTCGTGGACGCCCTTCCTCGCGCAGCGATACTGGGATATGCAGGTGATGAGCAACACCCACCTCCAATCGCTGGGCTTTGTCGATTGCTACATCGGCAACAACCTCTCCTTCTTCCCGCGCGGCGTCACCTCCATCGGCTACCTCCTCGCACAGCCTCGCCTGGTCATCGATCGCCTCAGCGCAAATGGCCCGCAGATCAGCGTCGATCCCGATCGTCATCTGAATCAGCGTCTGCCACTGCTTCCATTGGCTGACTGGAAGGCGGGCAAGATCCCCGTCTGCGTCGTCGATGCGAGCGGCAAAGTCACCATCGAAGGCCAGATCGATCCGGTGACAATCATCGAACATGAGTGAGCCGTGAGCCGTGACTCAACGAGTCACGGACGTCTGCGAACACCTTGATGGTTCGTATTCAGTGAGACTCTTCAGTGAGACTCTTCAGTGAAACTCTTCAGCCGCGATGCTCCGTTCGCCAAGGCGAACGGCTAACTACACAACGCTTCGCTCCCCCGACCCTTCGCAATCCACTATCCTTTCGCACATGGCCACTCTAGCCGCATGGCTTCACAACATTGACCCGTTCGCCATCAAGTTCCCTGATGGTTTTATTCTCGATGGCATCCGCTGGTATGGCCTGGCCTACCTGTCCACCTTCGCCATCGGTTTTCTATTGGTGCGAAAAATCGCCAAGACTGGCCGGACCACACTCGCGCCCGTCGAAACCATGGACTTCGTCATCACCGTCGCCATCGGTGTCATCCTCGGCGGGCGCCTGGGCTATGTCTTTTTCTACAAGCCGCAACTGCTCATCGAATTCTTCGGCAACTTCCCCTACTGGGGCGTCTTCCAACTCAACAAAGGCGGCATGTCCAGCCACGGCGGAATGATCGGCGTAGGCGTCGCCGTCTGGTGGTACGCATGGCGCTCCAAAAGAAAAATCGCCGCCGCTGCCACGCTTACGCCACCGCCTCCCGCTAACGCGCCCAAGCCTGCCCCTCACCGCTGGCTCCACCTCTTCGACTTCGCTTCCTTCACCGCCACCGTCGGCTTCTTCTTCGGTCGCCTGGCCAACTTCGTCAACGCAGAACTTCTGGGCCGACCTTGCGATCCCAATTTCGCCTGGGCTGTCAAGTTCCCGCAGGAGCTTCACGATCTCTCCACCAAATGGCTAGGCTCTGGCAATCCCGATGACATGCTCGCTCTCACAGGCGCTGCTGAAAACGTCGGCGTCGCCGCAGCTCAGTGGACGCAGGCCATCGCCAGTAACGACATCAACTTCGTCGATCACACCATCGCCAAAATCATCGCCGCCATTCAAGAAGGCGGACAGTCCGGCTCGCTCATCGGCGACCTCGTCGCACCCCTGCTCACCGCCCATCATCCTTCGCAGCTCTATGCAGCCTTCACCGAAGGCGCCGTCGTCTTCGTCGTGCTCCTCATCCTCTGGCTCAAGCCGCGAAAGCCCGGCATCATCACCGCCACCTTCGGCGCTCTCTACGGCCTGATGCGAATCCTCAACGAGTTCTACCGCACACCCGATTCCCACATCGCCAATCAGGAATTCGCAGCGCTTCATCTCACACGCGGCCAACTGCTCAGCTTCGTCCTCACCCTCGCCTCCCTCGCGCTGCTCTACTGGTGCGCCAAACGCAACGTCCCGAAAATGGGCGGCTTACTCCGCGAGAAATAAGCCTTCCTCGACTGCGAAATCCAATAACAATTCGGTTTTACCACGAAGACACGAAGCCACGAAGTTTTCAATCCATGAAGCGATAAAACTCATCTTTCTTGTCTTGCTTCGTGTCTTCGTGCCTTCGTGGTAAAAAATGAATTTCACCTTGACTCACGATTGACGACAGCTTCCAACATTCTTCGTTCGCCAAGGCGAAGAGCTAAATAAATTGCTGGCTATGCTTCTCTCATGTCCACCGCAATCATCGGTCGCGTCGTCAGTCTCGCCGTGCGTCCCGCGCGCTCGGCTGACATGCAACTGACCAGCGCGCTCACCGTCAAGGCCGACGGCTGTGCCGCTGGTGATCACAGCAAGAGCGCCAAGCGCGGCATCACAATTCTTTCATCGCCGCAGTGGGATCAGGTCATCTCCGCCATGCAAAGCGATCTGCCCTGGCATGCTCGCCGGGCTAATGTGCTCGTGGATGCGAGTGATCTTGGGCAGTACGTGGGCAAGCAAATCAAACTCGGCAACGTTGAGATCCAAGTGATGGGCATCACCTACCCTTGCGCTCACATCGAAGACCTTCATCCGGGCCTGAGCAAAGCGCTCAAGGGCGATCGCGGCGGTATCTACGGCCGCATCTTGAATGATGGTGTGATTCAGATTGATGATGTGATGATGGCGAGCTAAGAAGTTTGGCCAATCATTTCTGCATCGCGTTTGAATGGCGCACTGGCACCATCGCGCGATCCACTCCATAATGCAGTTCACTTTCACCAGCTCATCGCACATCGATCGGGAGTTTGTCATGCCGACGCTGCAATCAACCACTGCCGAACTTAATCAGACCCGCATGATCCGTGAAGACCTCACGGTTCTGCTTCTTAAACACCTCAATCGCGAAGGCTCACCTTCCAACGGCACCAGCGAGTCCGAGCTTGCTGCCATGGCTGATGCGATCATCCGCGATGCTTACCGCGAACGTGCCACGGATATTCATCTGGATCCGCAGACCGGCGGCTACCGCATTCGTTTTCGCATTGATGGCCTCATGCACGATGCGGCGCTTCTCACCGTTGCCCAAGGGCATCGCCTGGTCAATCAGTTAAAGACCATGGCGGACATCGACCCGGTGACGATTTTCTTTCCGGAAGAGGCCCGCCGAACTTATGAAATGGATGACGTCACCATCGATCTGCGCGTGACGATAGCGCCTTGTATTTCAGGTGTGAAACTGGCCATTCGCATGCTCGATCCCAAAACCGTGGAACACCGCGTCAGCGACCTTGGCCTGTCCACCGAAAACCTCGATCATCTCAACGGCTGGCTGGCGAATCTGCATGGTCTGTTCCTCGTAGCGGGGCCCACAGGTAGCGGCAAGACCACCACGCTCTACGCACTGCTGCACGAACTCAAACAGCAGGCGCGAAACATCCTGACCATCGAAGACCCTGTCGAATATCAGATCGATGGCATCAACCAGATGCAGGTCAACGAGCGCCATGAGTTGACTTTCGCAGAAGGCTTGAAAGTGATGCTTCGCCTTGATCCGGATTACATGATGGTGGGCGAAATTCGCGATGCCAGTTCATCGCGCATTGCCGTGGACGCTTCCAACAAAGGCCGCGTGCTGATGAGCACGATTCACGCGCCTGATGCGGTGGGCGCGGTGACCAGCCTGCGCAACTGGGGCATTCGCGATCATGAAATTGCGACAGCGCTGACAGTGGTGGTGACGCAAAGGCTCGTGCGCACGCTTTGCACGCACTGCCGAGTGATGGGCGAGCCCAATGAAGCGGATCGCAAGTGGCTGGAGGCGGCGAGGCTGCCGGTGCCTGAGAAGGTCTGGCATCCGCGCGGTTGCAACAAGTGCAGCGACATCGGCTACCGCGGCCGCACCGGCATCTTTGAAGTCTGGCACCTGCACGAAGATGACTACGCCCTGATCCTCGCTCATGCGGATGATCACACCATGCGTCAGCACCTGGCGCTCAAAGGCCATCAGTCGATGGTGATGCACGCGATGGAGAAAGTGGCCGAGGGAATCACGAGCGTTGAAGAGTTAAAAATGTTCAGCGGGTTTGTCGGGGCGCTGGTGCGGCGGTAAATTTTCCGGGCACGTGTGGCCGGTTTACTTGGCGCACCCCGTCGCAATATCTCTCGCAGCACTCGCCTCCAACAAGGGTACAATTGCCCCATGGCGTTTCGTGATGATCTGAAAATCCAGGTGCAGCAGGCCACCAATATCGTGGACCTCATCGGCGAACAGCTCTTGCTCAAACACAAGGGCCGTGAGTTTGTTGGCCTGTGCCCGTTCCACGAAGACCGCAATCCTTCGATGTATGTCAGTCCCGCCAAGCAGATTTTTCACTGCTTCGTGTGCG
The DNA here is from genome assembly GCA_964650055.1 of uncultured Phycisphaeraceae bacterium. GTDB lineage: Bacteria > Planctomycetota > Phycisphaerae > Phycisphaerales > Phycisphaeraceae > JTS-RE9. The sequence goes on from CAZYQL010000135.1 coordinate 8,624, forward strand.
GCGCAGGTGGCGATGCGCTCGGCTGGCAGATGAAATATCACAAGATGACTTTCCCCGAGGCGCTGCGCTATCTCGCTGAGCGCGCGGGGATCAAGGTCGAGGAAACAGGAGACAGGGGACAGGGGACAGGTGCCAGTGAAAGACAGGTCATTGCCGAGGCCAACGGCCTGGCTGTGGTGTTCTTCCAAAAACTTTTCCGCCACCCCCAGCAAGGCGCGACAGCCCGCGCCTACATTGACAAGCGAAACATCCCCAAAGAACTCATCGAAACTTTCCAGATCGGCTACGCCCCCGACGGCTGGGACGGCATGGTCAAAGCAGTCGCCACGAACAAATGGAATCAACGCGGGTTTGA
>CAZYQL010000135.1:9078-11834 GCA_964650055.1 uncultured Phycisphaeraceae bacterium
ACGCGCAGCGAGGACGCTGCGGCTGCGAATCAAACAACAACCTCGAATTCCCAAGCTTCTTCCCTAGGCCCTAGGCCCTCCTCCCTAGGCCCTTCCTCCTTCTACGACCGCCTGCGCCATCGCATCATCTTCCCCATCTGCGACGGCCTGGGTCGGCCGATCGCTTTTGGTGGCCGTAAGATTCGCGACGAAGATGAACCCAAGTATCTCAACAGCCCCGAGACCGCGCTCTTCAATAAATCGCGCACGCTCTATGGCCTGCACCTGGCCAAGAAGGCGATCATCGATTCGCGCACTGCGATCATTGTCGAAGGCTATATCGATGTCATCGCCTGTCATGCCATGGGCAGTGCCAATGTCGTCGCCACGCTGGGCACCGCGCTGACCGGTGAACATGTGCGCGAGCTTCGCAAATACTGCGACAAAGTCGTGCTCACTTTCGATGCGGATGCTGCGGGACAACGTGCTGCCGATCGTGCGCTGGAAATTTTTCTTGGCGAGGAAGTCGATGTCGCCATCGCGGCGGTGCCTGAGGGCAAAGACCCGGGCGACCTGATGAATCTACCCGATGGTGCGACGCGCTGGAAGAAGGCCATCGAGCAAGCCACCGATGCCTTGGATTATCAGTTTGCACGGGTGAAGGAACAGATGGACGCGGCCCAAACGATGACGGCCCGCCAGCGCATCGCAGAGGATTACCTTCGCCGCATCGCGGTGCTGGATCTGCGCAAGACCGGCCCGATCCGCAAGGCCATGGTCATGCAGCGGCTGGCACAGATGCTGCACATGAGCGAAGAAGCAGTGAACACGCTGCTCAAAAAATTCGCCCCGGTGCGGAATCAGCGGCAGCCGCAGCGGCAGGAGCAGGAGCAGCGGCAGCCGCAGGAAAGGCCCGGTAACTCGAGCGCTTTCACTCCTGCTACTGCCCCTGCTGCTGCCGCTGATTCTGCCCCTGCCACTGATTTCTCTCCTTTTTCGCAAGACGTTGTTACCGATAATGGTGATAATGCCAATACTACCCAGACAGAAAAATCGCAACATTTGGTATATTTGGACGTTGCCTCGGTCGTTGACTCGGCTAAAATGAGTGAATCGGTTAATATTGCACTGGTGCGAGCCGAGCGGCAGTTCATGGGATGCCTGTTGCGAGAGCCGGGGTTGTTTCATCTGACGCTTTCGGATGGGAGACCCGTCGATGAGGCGATCATGCCCGGCGAGATGGTCACCGCCTCGGGTCAGCAGCTTTATGAGGTGATGTATCACCACTTGGCTGAGGGCACAGAATTGACGCTTTCGATGCTGCTGGCGGAACTGGCCGAGCGCGGCGAGCCCAAGCTTGCAGAATTGGCGACGGTGATTGAAAAAGAAGTGGACGACATGACGGCTGCGAGTTCGGTCACCAACCGCAGCCTGGCGGACAAACTAGCAGCAGCCGCGAGCAGGATTACCGAGTTTCGCCGCAAGCAGGAACAGCGAAACAATCCAGCCGCCCTGCCGCTGAGTGAACCGACGGATAATGATGAGGCTTTAAGAAAAGCGATGGCACTGCGAAACACGCAGCGATCATCCTTGAGCATTATGCGAACGAAACGCGATTGAATCGACATGAAGCGTAGTGTGAAACGAAAATGAAATGTAGTTAGCCGTTCGCCTTGGCGAACGGAGGCGACTAGGAATGCGACTTAGGTTTTTTCCCCGCATTGTACGAAACGCACGATCAGATTCGCCTTTCACCAATTCGGAAGTATGTTTCAGTTGGTGCGGTCGGAACAATCGTTGGAAGGCAGTAGTAAAGCAACCCAAAAAACAGATTGATTTGATTTGTACCGCGTTTCTTCATGGGCGAAGATCGCGTTTAAGGTCGCACAAGGCAGTGCGGCCACGTTCGACGGATGGATCAGAGATCGGACGCCAGAAGTCAGAGGTCAGTGTTAGAGACAGACGCCAGAGTCAGAGCACAGCCAAGAGGTGCGGTAGTCCCCACTCACGACACCGCCCCACGCCCCCCTTTGAAGCGGCCTTCGCTTCCACCGGACATGCGTGATCTGCTGCCTGAACTTCGCCACCTGTTCTCTACAACTCACCAAACATTCACGGCCTCCGTATCTTCTAGTTCGGCTTTGCCCCATCCGTCACCTCCTATTCCGCCAGCGCAAGGCTGTGCTGCGGAAACACAAGGATCCTGATCCCCGGCTGTTTATTGCGCGAGGGCAGGATCTGCTGCTTGATGAAAGGTTTTCCCGTGGTCGTAGAAGAGACGCATCCCGCCCTGGCGGAGTTGATTGAGAGTGGCAAACAACGCGGATTCATCACCTACGAGGAGCTGAATACCAGTCTTCCCGACGAAATGGTTGACCCGGACAAAATGGACGAGTTCCTCGCCCGGCTTGACGGCATGAAGATTCGTCTGATCGAAAGCGACATGATCGTGATCACCCCCGGCCGCCCCGCCGTCAGCCGGTCCAGCGCTGCTGCCACCGCTGCCCGCGCTGCAGCCATGGGTGTCGATCACCAAAACGCCCAGGCCGCCGCCAACGCCGCTGCCAATGCAGCCGCCGCAGCCGCCGCTCAGCCCGAGCTCGAAGAAGAAGCCGAGACCCCCGAACCGGCCAAAGCAATCACCGCAGAAATTCTTCCCGAAGGCATGACGCCCGAAGAAGTCCTCGCCGAGGCTGAGCTCACCGAAGAACAGCTTCGCGCCGATCTGGCCCACGCTCTTCAGGAAGCCAGCAACCGCCGCATCGATGATCCGGTGT
>CAZYQL010000136.1:0-10393 GCA_964650055.1 uncultured Phycisphaeraceae bacterium
GAAATGATCGCAGGCCATCGCCTTGCGCCGGGTGAGGCGGTTGACCCGAACATCGGCATCATGTCAAACGTCGGCGTCGGCTTTGCTTGAGCGTATGCCATCGCAAGCTCAATGCGAGTCAACTGAAAATCAGGGCGGCAGGTGGCAGCGAAAGCAGGTGCGAAGTCGAAGTAAAGCGATTCGGTGGCGGTGTCAGTTCGCGCTTCAACATTCTCTTTGAGAACCACGGGCGTTTTCGTCGCGATCGTGTGGTGGCTCGATGGTGCGCAGCTTGCGCCCATCATGGCCAAGGGTGTGTGCGCCGGCGTGGAGCCGCAGCCGGTGAGAGCGCAGATCATGAGCAGCGCGGCGATGACCATCGCGCGTGATCGTCCAGAATATTTTTTGCTGTAGGCGCAAAGCTGCATCGCATCGTCTCCGCAGATGGGCGAATTGCCCTGTCTGCTTCATCGACGCGTGCAAGGGGGTCCGTTAGCTCGGCAGCTCATTGCGGAAGTGAAAGGGTGAGATTTTGCGATCGGACAATGAATGAAGACTTTGCTTTAGAACAGCAACTGGAACTGAATGCGCAGCACCCACTGGTTGTAATCCTCGGAGGCTCGCAGGCCCAGATGGCCCAGGGTTTGATCGAAGGATTGATTGTCTTGAAGGCCCAGCACGGAGGAGCCGGGCAGGTTGTTGGCGACCCACATCAGGTCAGCGGAAATCTTGGCCTGGTGGCGAATCAGGTAGTAGTTGGCACCGACGGTGACGATGATGATGTCGTTTTTGCCGGTGGTATTTCGGCCATCGAGATCGATCCATTCGATGCGGGCAAAGGGCTCGAGTTTGTCTGGGATGATCATGTAGCCAGCCTGAAGGACCACGCCATACATATCGAGATTGTCCTGGCTTTCGAGGTCGGTGTGCAGGCCGGCGATGGCGCCGAAGAAGTTGAAGCCGTTGTACTCGATGGAACCATCGATGGTCCAGAGTAGGAAATTGTCGTTAGAGCCCGAGCCGCCGCCGCCTGCGGAGGAGCCTGTTTCGCCCAGTTCCAGATGGACTGCTGCGCCAAGAAATGCTGCGAACGGCTCACCCGACCACGCCGCAAAGTCTTCATACTGACTCCAATCACCATCGATCTTCCAATCAATGCGGAACGTCGCGGCAATGTCAGTGCGGTCGAGGAAGAACGATTTGTGAATCGCTTGCAGATCGCCATCGCCTGGCGGGGCGGTGATGAAGGCGGAGTTGAATTCGTTGTCCTGTTCGCCTGAGCGCACGCCATCGTTGAGCGAAGCGTAGAGCTGAATATTGTCGTGTACCTGCCAGGTGGCCCAGACGCCTTGGACGTAGCCAACGGTGAACATCTCAGCCATCAGCGATCGTTCGACCGCAAGCTGCATGGCGGGCGATGTCGTCTCTTCGCGGAGGAAACCTGCTTTGTCATCGCCGGCGTAGATGCTGAATTTGTCGTTGGGGTGGTAGCCGATGACCGCCTTTTCGCCGAGCACTTCGGCATCTTCGCGATCAGGGCCAAAGCGAATGGCGTAAGTGAAGCGCGGATCGCCGATGTAGCCCGCCACTTCCAATCGAATGCGGGCCATGTCAAAGCCCGCTTCGTCGCGATCGTTCTGGTCGTTGCCGCCAGGGGCGCTGCCTCGGTGGTTGTAGAGATAGCGTGCCTGAATGAGGCCGCCGATCTGCAGGAGAAAACGACCATCATTGGAGCCCATGTAGAAGGCACCATTCTGATGGCCCGCGGTCATGCCGTCGGCCAGCAGACTGGCCCGCGTGTCGGCGTCGGCGATCACTTCCTCGACCAGCGCACGCACTTCCTGCGCGCGTTTGCCGGTGAGCCAGTTGTCGTTGCTTTCGTTTCTGAACTGGCTGACTTCGGCGCGAAGCTGCTGGTTGTCGCGTTCGACTTTTTCCAGCCTGGCGCGCAAGGCTTCCAGATCATCGCCTTGCAGCGGGGCGGCGAATGCCAGCCCGAAGGTGAGACTGGCAGCGAGAGTGGTTCGTCCGTGATGTCTCATGCAGGTTCTCCGCCGATGCTGCGACATCCATGGCGCAGGAGTTGGGCTATTGGTTCTTATCGGACGAATGACGCGAAAGAGTTCTGATTTTGTGGGGACGGTTTTGAGTGAAGGGGAGCACTGCCGCAGTTTATGTTTGCACGCCGTGCTCGATGCCATTAGTCTCACGTGGCTTTTGCTAGGATCGCCTGCCCATGCGTGTTCACGTCATAAGCAGGTGATTCATCTCCGTTTGAACTGGGAGGTTCCACGATGTCGCAATCAGATTTGGATACCAAACTGGTCGAACCGGTCGAGCCGGTGGGGGTGGATCATGAAGATCATCCCGAAACCATCTCGCGCAACAGTCGCTATGGGCTGATCCTCTTCTCGATTTACTGCCTGTTCTATGGCGGGTTCGTGCTGCTGAGCGCCTTCGCTCCGCATCAGATGGCCTCTCGGCCTTTTGGCGGTGCGAATCTGGCGGTGCTCTATGGGGCGGCCCTGATCTTTGGCGCACTCGTGTTGGCTGCTATTTATATGTACCTCTGCCGCGCTGTCAGCAGTGGCTCATCTTCCGCTGCTGCCTCTGCCGCTGCTGCTTCTAACAAGGAGTCTTCCAAGTGATTCACGAAGCCTCCTTCACCGCCGTCTTAGTCTTTGGCATCTTTGTCGCTGTCGTGCTGGGCATCAGCTTTTACCTGGGTAGCAAAGCGAAATCCGCCAAGGGCTATTACGCAGCGCATGGCAGCGTGCACTGGTTTGTCAACGGCATCGCCTTCGCCGGTGATTACCTCTCCGCCGCGTCGTTCCTGGGTATCTGCGGCATGATCGCTTTCTATGGCTACGATGGATTTCTTTACTCCATCGGCTTCCTCGCCGGCTGGATCGTGGCGCTCTTTGTCATTGCGGAGCCGATCAAACGGCTGGGCAAATACACCTTCGCCGATGCACTCGATAGCAAGTTCAACTCGCGCGGCATCAAGATGGCAGCCGCGATTTCCACGCTTGTCGTTTCCATCTTCTATCTCATTCCGCAGATGGTCGGCGCTGGCTCGCTCGTCAAGCCGCTCCTGGGGCTCAGCCACGCCCAAGGCGTCATCATCGTCGGCATCGTCGTTACGCTCATCGTCACCACCGCAGGCATGGTTTCGACGACGTGGGTGCAGTTCATCAAAGGTTCGCTGCTGGTGGTTTTCTGTGCGATTCTTGCCGCGGCCATTCTGTCGCGCGGGTTTACGACGCAGCCACGCGAAGGATCAGCGCCGGTGCAGATTGTTGAAGCGAATGATCCGATGTTCGCAGCAGCACTGCCCGCTGAAGGTGCGTGGAAAGATCAGCCTTATATTCGCGTGATTGACCCGAGCAATGAGCTTCATCCGATCATCTGGCGCAAACTCGAGGACGGCCGATACGCCAAGGCTCAGGTCGTTCGCACGACCACCGATAAGACCGGGCACTCCATCACGTACATCAACGGCAAAGTGAAAGGCACCGGCGAAGGCGAGAATAATTTGCTGCCGGTGGGCTCGATCACGAAGCTGCCTGATGGCAAAAAGGAAACGGGTGCGCTTGGGCCGATGGAATTTTTCTCTACCTTTCAGGACAGTGAAGTCGCTTTGTGGCGCAATCAGAAAATCATCGAAGGCGACACCGTCACCAGCGTCATCTACTACCCCATCATCGCCAAAGGTGCCGATGTGCTCACGCCAGGCTCGCACCCGACTTTCGCCAAGGTTCGTTTGCAGTGGCCTGACCCGATCACCTCGACGGATCCGAAGGAAATCGAAGCTCACGACAAGGCGAAAAAGGCTTACATCTACGGCAAGCTCGACTTCCTCTCGCTGATGCTTGCGCTCTTTTGCGGCACCGCATCGCTGCCCCACATTCTGATTCGTTACTACACCGTCAAGGATCAAGCCTCGGCTCGCAAGTCCACCGTTGTCGGCATTGCCGCCATCGGGTTCTTCTACATCCTCACGCTCTATCTGGGCCTGGGCGCGATGACCAGCGGCATGCTTGACCCGACCGATACGAATATGTCCGCTCCGCTGCTGGCCAAGAGCTTTGGCGAGCTTCCCTTCGCCATCATCAGCGCGATCGCCTTCACCACGGTGCTGGGCACGGTGTCGGGCCTGATCCTCGCAGCCAGCGGCGCGGTGGCGCATGACATCATGGAAAATGTGATGAAGCGGCAGTGGGATGATCACGCGAAAGTGAAGGCGGGCAAGATGGTCGCCGTCGTGGTGGGCATCATCGCCATGATCCTGGGCATTCTCTTTGAGAAGCTCAACGTCGGCTTCCTCGTCGGCTGGGCATTCAACATCGCCGCCAGCGCCAACCTTCCCGCCATCATCATGCTGCTGTTCTGGAAAGGCACCACCAAGCAAGGCATCACGGTGTCGATCATCGTGGGCATGATCAGTTCGCTGGGCTGGATTTTGCTCAGCGCCCAGGCGTTTAAGGATGTCTATGGCCAGCCGCCCGAGAACGCGATTGTGCCCTTTAGCCAGCCGGGCATCGTAACCATCCCGCTGGCGTTTATTGTGCTGATCGTGGTGAGCCTGCTGACCAAAGGCAAAGCGACCAAGTGAGCGCAGTGTGTCAGCGCTCCGTGTGATTTTGTTCCGTGTGGCACTGGCAGGCCGCTGCTTTGAGCGGTTTGCCAGTGGGGTCTTTTTGAATTTTCACCCAATCGCCACTGGCAAACCGTCCAGAGCGACGGCCTGCCAGTGCCACATAAGGCCTCTATTTTTTACGATAAATCTGCATGAAATCGCTGGTCACTGCTGCGCTCTCCGCACTTGTGAGCCGATAATGCAGTAGCCATGAAACTCTCCACCTTTATCGTCACGCTATCGCTTTCGCTCTTGGTCGCTGTGCTGGCGCCGACGCCGCTCAATGTCGGCGCTGCTCCGGAAATCGCGATTGACAAGCTTGAGTGGAAGCAACTCCCCGACATGCCTGCGCCTGTTCTCGCGGCCAACATCTCCCGCATCGGCGACAAGGTCATCATCACCGGCGGTATCCCGCAGCTTGGCACCGCACTAAACAAAGCGCAGATATTCAATCTCAAAACGCTCACGTGGGAAAAGCCTCTCGATCTCGTCACCGGCCGCATGATGCACGCGCAGGTCGCACTCGATGACACGCGCATCCTCATCGCTGGTGGACAGACCGGCACCGTCAAGCCGCTGGGCGATGGACTCAAAGCGACGGCGACCTGCGAGATCATCGATTTGAAAACGGGACTCTCGAAGGAGATCGCTCCGCTGCCGCGCCCGCTCATGGAACCGACGGGCCATCGTCTGCCCGATGGCCGCGCCATCATCATCGGCGGCGAGTCGGCGCTCATCTTCGATCCGCGCACAGGCAAGTGGGCCAAAGGCATCGGTCTGCGCGAAGATCGTATGGCTCATGCATCGACGCTGCTCAGTGATGGCCGCGTGGTCGTCGTCGGCGGTGTGAATTGTGCAAGCATCGAAGTGATCGATCCGGTCAGTGGTTCGAGCAAACGCCTCGGTGCCGAACTGCCTCACGCACTCGATGACACACGCATCATCACGCTGCCAGATGATCGCGTCTGGATCATCGGCGGGCAGCACAGCCGCACCGGTTTCACTATCGATCAGACCTGGATTCTCGACATCTCCAATCCCGCCAAGAGCACTCTCACCAACGGCCCGAAACTTCAGCTCCCCAAGGGCATGGCGGATATGAGCGTGGTGCAGGTGGGGCCTTGGGTGATTGTCGCTGGCGGCGAATCGGAATTCAGTGGAGGCGACATTGAGTTGCACACGGCGCGTCTGCTCGACACGCGCACGCTGGAAGTGCACAAGCTGCCCGACATGACACATCCGCACGATGACGCTGTCGCCGTCGCTACGGAGCGCGGCATGATCATCTTCGGCGGCTTCCAGGAAACGAAGATGGCGCTGCCGTTCTCCGGTTCAACGAAAACTTTTAGCGTGCCTCAGGCGGTTCCCGCCGTCGAACAGTTACTCTTCAAGTGATTTTGCCAATCGTTATAGTTAGCCGTTCGCCTTGGCGAACGGTGTCTATGCCTTTGATTTTCTTTCAACGATTTCCCCATGAAATTCACCTCATTCCTCTTCGCTGTCGCCTTTGCATTTTCTTCTTCGCATGCCGCAGAGCCTGCGCCTTTTGAAGAAGATCGCTTCGAAGTTACCACGCTCGCCATCGGCATGGCATCGCCCATAGAGATGGAGATCGCTCCCGACGGCCGCATCTTCTTCATCGAGCTCGGCGGCAAGCTGCGCGCTTATCTGCCGCAGGAAAAACAGATCATCGAAGTCGGAAAACTCGATGTGTTCACGCCGCAGGAGAACGGACTCATCGGCCTGGCGCTCGCCCCCGACTTCGCCACCACCGGCCACATCTACCTCAACTACTCCCCCAAAACTTTCGATGGCCAGCATGTCAGCCGCTTCACACTCAAGGGCAACGAACTCGATCTCGCCAGCGAAAAACTCATCGTCAAGTTTGCCGAGCAGCGCAAAGAATGTTGCCATCATGCAGGCGCTCTTGAGTTTGGCCCTGATGGTGCGCTCTTTATCGCCAGCGGTGACAACACACATCCCGGCGGCGACTCAGGCGGCTACGCCCCGATTGATGAGCGCGCCGGCCGTGAACCCTTTGATGCTCAGAAATCCGCGAGCAATACGAACACGATGGTCGGCAAAATTCTGCGCATCATCCCCAAGCCCGATGGCGGCTACACCATTCCCGATGGCAATCTTTTTCCTAAAGATGGATCGAAAGGTTTGCCTGAGATTTACGTGATGGGCTGCCGCAATCCGTGGCGCATCGCGGTCGATCAGAAGACCGGCTACCTCTACTGGGGCGAAGTCGGCCCCGATGCCGGCGGCGATGGCCCGCGCGGTTCACGGGGCTATGACGAAGTCAATCAGGCCCGCAAAGCAGGCAACTTCGGCTGGCCTTATTTTGTCGGCCCCAATGCGCCGTACTTCGACTATGACTTTGAAGCCAAGAAAATCGGCGAGAAATTCGATCCCGAAAAACCCGTCAATCACTCCCCCAACAACACCGGCATGAAAGAGCTGCCCCCCGCGCAGCCCGCCTGGATTTATTACCCCTATGGCGACTCGCAGGAGTTCCCCGAACTGGGCAAGGGCGGCCGCACCGCGTGTGCTGGTCCCATCTACCGCTATGACGCAGCGAAGCACGGAAAGGTCGGTTTTCCCGAGCAATTCGACAACTGCATGATCTTCTTCGATTGGAATCGCCCCTTCATCAAGTGGGCACGCCTGGATGAAAATTCCAATCTCGTCAAGATCGAATCCTTCGTCAAAGGCCTTCAATTCAAACGGCCAGTCGCGTTCCAATTCGCTCCCGATGGCACGCTCTACATGATGGACTACGGCACGACCTGGGGCATGAATCCCGACTCGCGCCTCCTGCACATCACCTACCCGCGCGGCAATCGCGCACCCGTCGCCCGCGCTGAAGCGAAACATCACATCGGCAAGGCCCCGCTCAAAGTCACGCTCTCAAGCGAAGGCACGCGCGATAAAGATCCGAGTGACAAACTCAACTACCAGTGGCGCATCGCCACCGCGACTGATGTGACGCAAGTCGGCAAGATTGTCGCGAAGGAAGCGAATGCTCAGGTCACCTTCGAGAAGCCCGGCGTGTATAGCGTGGAGCTTCTCGTCACTGATGCGGCTGGAGAAAAATCGACAGCGGTGGTGCCGGTGCTTGTGGGTAATGATCCGCCGAGGATGAAGTTTACTTTTCCGCTTGAAGGCGATTTTGCGGATGAAGGCAAGTCGATCAATTACGAAGTCGCAATCGTGGACAGCGAAGATGGCGAATCGGATTTCGAGATGCCTGACATGAACACGCGCACGACTATCTCGGCGATGATTCAGCGCGCGGGAATTGAGGCGGCTGATCCGCCGGGGCTGGCGCTGATGAAGAAGAGCGATTGCTTTAATTGTCACGCGGTTGATCGCAAAATCATCGGGCCTTCTTATCTCGAAGTCGCGGCGAAGTACAAGAAGGATGACAAAGCACTGGCCGCTGCGGTGGAACGCGTGATCAAAGGATCGACGGGAGTATGGGGACAGGTACCGATGCTGCCGCACTCGCATCACACGGCTGATGAAGCCAAGCAAATGGTGGCGTGGGTCTTTGACCTGAAGCCCGACATTCAGGCGGCACAAATCGCCAAGGGTGTGATCGGCGCAGTGCCACTGCCCAAGGTCACGAAGGAAACCGCAGGCGGCAGCTTCATCCTCGAAGCCAGCTACACCGACAAAGGCGCATCACCCATCGGCCCGCTCACCGCGCACGCCACGCTGCGTCTGCGCCATCGCCAGATCGAAGCGGAACTCGCCGACAAAGTGCAAGGCTCGCAAGTCCTGGGCGGCGGCTCCGCCAGCGGACGCCAGTTCGTCGGCTCGATCAACCACGGCAGCCACCTGCTATTTAGATCCATCAATCTCGCCCGGGTCAGCGGCATCACCTGCCGCACTGCTTCGGCAGGACAAGGCGGCAAAATCGAATTCCGCGCAGGCAAACCCGATGGCAAACTGCTGGCGACCCTCGAAGTAAAAGTCACCGGCGGCTGGGAAACCTGGCAGGAAAACAACGCGGCTTTCGAGCTGCTCGATGAAGCAACCGATGTCTACGCCGTCTTCGTCAACCCCGGCAAGAGCGGTTTGATGAATTTGGATTGGGTGCGGTTTGAACCGAGGGAGTGATGATGCCAGCCCAATCGTGTGGTTTCATAGCCGGTGTTCGGGATAGGAGCCGCGACTCAACGAGTCGCGGACGTCAACGACCTGAAAGGTTGTACGTCGCGCCGTGTTTCGACTGCCGCAGGTTGATTCAGACGCTGATCCACAAGACCACAGGATGAATGAACGCTCCAACAGGCCGCTCACGTCCGCGACTCGTTGAGTCGCGGCTCTGCTCACCTTCACTCATTCTTCTTCGACAACTGCCCCGCATTGCTCAGGTCCACGCACTTCATCTGGTTCTGATCGCGCAGAATAAGCAGGCCGCCGGAGTAGGCCATCGGGGCCCAGACCATTTCGCCTTGGCCGGTGAGGACTTTTGCCTGAGCGACTTCGCGGTACTTCATCGGGTTGGGTTCGATGAGGTGGAGCGTGCCTTTGTCACCTTCGAGTGCGACGAGCATGTTGCCGATGAGCATCACCGCACCTCTGCTGAAAAAGGGTTCATCTCCGGTGCGCCAGACGATTTCGCCTTTGAAGGGATCGATGCAGACCAGGCCGCCGTTCTTGCGGTTGGCGCGGTTGAATTTGCTGTTCTCGTTGATGTTGGCGTAGAGGTAGCCATCGAAAACGATGGGCGTGTGGATCTGGCAGCCGTCGTTTTTGAAGCGGAACTTTTCTTCGAACTTATAACCATCATCGCCCTTGGTCACGCGAATCATCACGGAGCCATCGTCGTAGCCGCCGGTGATGAAGATGTGTTCGCCATCAGGCAGCACGGTGGGCGCGGGGATGGAAAATTTCACTGCGTAGCCGTTGTATTTCCAGATGAGTTTGCCATCTTCGGGATTGATGAAAGAGACCTGATTGTTGGTGATGTGCAGGAGTCCTTGCACGCCGCAGATCGTTCGCAGCATTGGCGAAGAGTAGTAATCGGAAGAGTACTTGCCGCCTGCATCTTTAACGGGTGACTGCCAGACGATTTCGCCGGTGTTCTTATTGAGTGCCGCGAGGATCGGCGTGGTGTCATCGGTGGGCGTAACAATCAGCGTGTCCTTATAGATCAGCGGCGACTGAGCGTAGCCCCAGTTGAGCTTGCCGCCTTTCCAGAGCTTGGCCATGTGAGCCGACCAGACCGGCTGCTTGGTCTCCCTACTGATGCAATGCAGATCGCCCATGCCGCCCAGCGTGTAGATGTGTTTCTCATCCACCGTCGGCGTCGAGCGCGAGCCTGCATAAGAAAGTTTGCCCTTGGCTTCGTAGGCGTACTTCCATTTTTCTTGCCCGGTCTTGAGATCAAGCACGCGCAGCACATCACCCTCTTCGCCATCACGATCGAGGAAAAAAACTTCACCATCACGGATCGCTGCGCCGCCAAAACCCTTGCCAGTTTCTACCGTCCAGCGAATAGGCGGGCCAGCTTCGGGCCAGGATTTAGCAACGTTTTTGTCCTGTGAAACACTGTCGCGATTCTCCCCGAGAAACTGCGGCCAGTCCGCAAGACCGATGGATGAAAGCGAGATCGACAAAGCAACAAAACCGATAGCGATACGCATGACAACACTCCGTTGGAAAATCGAAAAGCAAAGGCCCCGCATTGTAGCGGGGTGCAGTTAGATGAGTATGAAGCCCATGTCCTTTTGCGGCACATCAGCGCATGCGTTGAAAATG
>CAZYQL010000136.1:10493-11680 GCA_964650055.1 uncultured Phycisphaeraceae bacterium
CTGATGATGTAGGGAGAAATGAAATGGACGAAAGCCGTGCAACTTCTGCGGGGTGAAAAACAGACCTCATGAGAGGGGGAAGATCAGGGCGGTACCCACGCGACTCTCTCTTGGCTGTCCTTGCTCTTTTTTGCTCCCCCTCTATTCCTCAAAATACGGGTTGCCAAGGCGGTCCCGCCAAAGGCTTAAAGTTGTTGTGCCACTTCAAGCCCCACACACCTTCAAATGTAACCCACCGACTTGACCCATCGAAAAATGCCATATTGACGCCCCGGAAATGGCGATACATGGCAAAACGCGCGAGAGATCCTTCGGTCCAGGTCGGCGAATAAGGATTCACCGGCGGCGAGGGATTACTTCCATCAATATTCCCGCCAGGCCAGCCGCCACCATCCCAAATGCAATCCCCCAAGAGCGGTGAATTGCTCGGTTCTGACACATGCGCGAGCTTCGCAAAATGCCACGCCTCGGGGCCTGCTGCCGAATCGGGAACCTGTTCCGGCGCTTCCGTCCACATATTCAATCCATAACTTCCGATGAGTCCTTCACGCCCATTTCCAGTTTGTATCGGCCCCCATGCTTCGGTGGCAGTACCCAGAAAACCCAGCGAGGCCGAGGGGCCAGCGCCCGGCTTTGATGCCGTCGGACATCGAAACTGGGGGATCGAGTTCATCGAGGATACGCGTGTCTCCTTGTCGCCGGATGAACCCCCCAAAAAGGGACTCAACTTCAGCATCCAGCTCAGAGCCTCCGGGCGCTCGTGAACATTTCGCCCGCGATTTTCCATGGCGTATAACCGATTCGCCATGGAAAGCTGATGGAGATTCGACCCACAAACCGATCGCTCCGCCGCTTGCCTGGCTTTAACAATCGATGGCAAAAGCAACGACAGCAAAATCACAATGACCGCGACCACGGCCAACATCTCAGGCACCGTGAACGCACGATTGAAGCATCTGCTCTGTGTCATAAGCTATCCACTTCACATAGAGGACCATGACTTTGAACGAGCGACCTGAGATTCATAATCTTTATCGTCATTTCAGCGTGGCTCCCCGCATGATCAAGAGAGATTTTGCTGTTTTAGATCGCCTCCAGATGCCGACCAGGAGTTCGATGGCCTATTCATGTCGCATTCATGTCGCAAAGAGATGGAAAATCAGCAGCCCGCCATGATTGCCCCACGC
>CAZYQL010000137.1:0-2019 GCA_964650055.1 uncultured Phycisphaeraceae bacterium
CTTGTGCATTTGAGTCTTGTGCATTGGAGTCTTGTGCGTCTGGCGGGACCTGCGTTGCATGTGGCTCGGCACTGAGCGGCAGGCCGATAGAGAGCCTTGAGAAGCAGCGCGAGGCGGCTCATCCGAAGTGATCGCAATGCCTACGCACCAACCATGAAGGCGAGGTTGAGTGAATGCGCTAGGGATAGGGATAGGGATAGGGTCAGCGGCGCACACCAATGGCCCGGCCCGGCTTGCTTCGATCCTGAGCACAGAAAAAGTCCTGACTATCCGCTCGCTTACGCATCGCGGCTCTGACAAGGCATTGCGGACTATCCGCTCGCTTACGCATCGCGGCTCTGACAAGGCATTGCGGCTTTGTGATGATGAACTTTCTGCGTCGCTTGACGAATCGCTACCTCCGATCCATAATGAAGTAACGGTGGTGTGGCACGGGCGTATCCAGCGCTCTGGACCGCTCAAAAAACCCCTTGTTTTTCGACGCTTTTTCCTTTCAGGAGCCTTCTCATGGCGACTCGCGCGCGCGGCAGCAGCGGTACGGGCATGGCAGTAGCACTGGTGGTTTTTGTGCTGCTGTTCGTTTTTTCGCTCATCGCGGCGATTGTCATCTTCACGAAAGTGGAGGAGGCTGAACTGGCGGCGGCTGATGCTCAGAAAGCTCTGAACATCTACGTCAAGCCAGCCGAGGCCACGCGTGATGATGTCAAGAAACTTCGCGACTTTATCGCAGAAGACAAGTCCAGCGATTCGGTGGTCGCTCGCCTGATGGCGGACAACGCCAAGCTGCGCGATGCGATTGTGCCCAACCTGCCTTCGGTCAGGGCGCTGCCTGAGTATCTCAAGGCCAAGAAGGTGGACGACGGCAAAGCTCTGCTCGCTCACATCGAAAGCCTCCAGGCTGATGTGGCCTCGCTCAAAGGTCGCGACACCGCCAGCGGAGCTTCGGTGAAGGCGCTTCAGGATCAGATCACCGCACTCGAAACTGAGAAAAAGGAAATCGAAGATCGCTACCGCGCTGCTGACAAGGCACGCACCGATCAGATCGCCACCATCAGCCAGGCCAACGATGCCGCCAAGTCCACCGCAGACACCAGCTTCAAGAGCTTGCAGGAAGCACAAGTTGCCACTGCGGAAGACATGAAGAAGCAGGTCGATGCACTGGCCCTGACCATCACGGAAAAGGATCAGCGCATTGCTGACCTGCTCCGCGAAGTGGAACGCATCAAGCTCGCGCAGAACCCCGGCGGCGACAAAGGCACCGCTGGTGCTGATCGCGAAATCGATGGCTCTTTGCTCTCGATCATTCCTTCGGACAACCTCGTCACCATCGACCTGGGCAAGAAAGATCACGTGCCCCTGGGCCTGACCTTTGAAGTCTTCGACAAGAAGACCGGCGTCACCCGTGAATTCAACGACATCCGCGGCAAGGCGACCGTCGAAGTCGTTCGCGTCAAGGACACCTCCTCCGAGTGCCGCATCGTTCGTCAGGAACGCGGCAAGCTCCTGATGCCCGGCGATGTCATCGCCAATGTCGTCTATGACCGCTACCGCACCTACAAGTTCTTCGTGCATGGCAACTTCGACATCGACAACGATGGCCGCCCTTCCCCCACCGACACCCGCCGCATCAAGTCGATGATCGAGCAGTGGGGTGGCGAAGTTGCCACTGAGTTCTCTTACGATTGCGACTTCCTTGTGCTGGGTGTTCGTCCCCAGGCTCGTCCGCGAGTTCAAGGCGATGTGGATATCCGTTCACCAGACGAAATTGAAGCTGATGCAGCACGTGAACGCGAAGGTCTGCAGTTCACACAGCTCGAAGGCTTGGCCCGTCAGCTTCGCGTGCCGGTGCTCAATCAGAACCGCTTCCTGGCACTGATTGGCTACTACATCCGCGACTAATCGCTCGGCTGGCCACAGGCTTCAAACATCAATGCCACTGGCAAGTCACTCGCTTGCCCGTGGCATTTTTCTTGGACTCGCGTTGTCCGAATTTGTCTCGCGCTGGTTTTTCACTCATGC
>CAZYQL010000137.1:2119-11677 GCA_964650055.1 uncultured Phycisphaeraceae bacterium
GCGCTGGTTTTTCACTCATGCCCAAGCGCCGTAATCCCATCAAGGACTGGTCGCAGTATCTGCTGGCGCGGATGGCGGGCTTTGCGCTGAGCGTGGGCAACATCAATGCCAACCTGCGCATCATGGAATCGGTCGGGCGCCTAGGCTGCTGGCTCGACAAACGGCGGCGCGAGCGCATCCTGGCCAATCTCTCGCACGCACTTCCCGAACTGTCGCTCGATCAGCACAAAGAACTGGCGACGCAATCGTTTCAACATTTCATGAAGCTGATCGTGGAGCTTGCCGTCACGCCGCGCGTCATGCATGCGGACACATGGACCAGGCACGTTCACTTTCGCGACATGGGCGAGAGCCTCAAATGGCTCAACGCCGGCAAGCCCGCCATCGTGCTCACCGGCCACGTGGGCAACTGGGAAATGCTCGGCTACACCAACGCCCTCATGGGCTACCCCGTCGATGCACTGGCGCGGCCCATCGACAACCCGCTCGTCAACCAGTGGGTGCTCGATGTCCGCGAACTGCGTGGCCTTCGAATCATCACCAAATTCGACGCCACCGATCGCATGCTCAATGTCCTCAGCTCCGGCGGACAACTCGGCTTTGTCGCCGATCAGAACGCCGGCAAAAAAGGCATCTTCGTCCCCTACTTCAATCGCATGGCCAGCACCTACAAATCCATCGGCTTACTGGCGATCAGTCAGGATGTGCCCATCATGTGCGGCTTCGCCCGGCGCGTTGGCACCGGGTTTCACTACGAAATCAGCACCGTCGATTTCATTCACCCGCACGAATGGAAAGAGCAGAGCGACCCGCTCTTTTACGTGACTGCTCGGTTCAACCGCGCCATTGAAACGATGGTCCGCCGTAGTCCTGAGCAATACCTCTGGATGCACCGAAGGTGGAAGACGCGGCCGCGCTGGGAGCAGTTGAGCAAGCCGATGCCCGCATCGGTGCAGGCAAAACTTGAGGCCCTGCCCTGGATGGATCAGGTCACACTCGACCGGCTCAAGCAGCCGGTGAAGGTGTAGGGGTACAGAAAAATTGAGCCGCGACTCTCACGTTCGTACCCGTCTAAACATTTCGCACATTTCTCCAGATCTTACTTGCCTTACCTTGGCGCGAATTGTTTGCTTAAGCGGCAGGGGAAAATCACCATTCAACAACGTGGAGGGAGACAGCCATGGAATCGATGAAAGCGGTTGTAACGTTTGTAGCGTGGGCAATTCTGGCGAGCGTGATTCTGTACGCAGCAGTCAACCCGGAGACAGGCATCGTCTTCCAGAGTCCGGGCACAGCGGGTGCTGTCGCACTGATTGGCCTAGGTCTGTGCAAACACGCGCACGACAAGCAACAAGCCGAGGAATGAAAAATAAAAAACCCTCGCGCTGAGCGCGAGGGTTTTTGATATTGCAATAAAAGTGGCGAGTTCAGATTCTGTGAAGTCTTCTCATACCCCGACGGTTCGCCCCCGGAGTAAGCCTCACCATCGGGCTTGGTATTGAACTGACCTCTGACTTCTGACTTCTGATCTCTGACCTCTGACTTCTGATCTCTGACCTCTGACCTCTGACTTCTGACATCTGACCTCTGATCTCTGGCCTCTCACTCAGCCTTGGCCTTCTTGCCCTTCTTGGGTTTTTCTTCCTCAGCAGCGGGAGCGGCCTCATCGGTCGCTTCAGCTTTGGCCTTGCGCGGCTTCTTTTCCTTTTTCTCGCCTTCAGCCGGGGCTGCTTCGGCGGGTGCTTCTTCGAGTTCTTCGCGGGGCTTGTCGGAGACCACCCACAGCTTGATGTCAGCGCGAAGGTCTGCATCGAGCACGATCGGAATCATGTACGAATCCAGACGCTTGATCTGCTCGCCGATGCGGACATGGCGATCTTCGATCGCGAAGCCTTCAGCTTGCATGGCCAGCGCGATTTCGTGCTGCGTGACGCCGCCGTACAAAATGCCTTGATCGTTGGCGGAGCGCAGGATAGTGATCTCGAGCTTCTCCATGCGAGCGAAGACGGCTTCGCGCTCGCTGCGGAGTTTCTTCATTTCCTTTTCCACCTCAACGCGGCGAGTGGACAGACGCTTGATCGCCGAGGGTGTCGGCTTGGTCGCCAATGCGCGGGGGAGCAGGTAGTTGCGGGCATAGCCAGGACGCACCTTCACGACATCGCCGACGATGCCAAGGTTGTCCACGTTGTCAGTCAGGAGCAGTTCGATCTGTTTCATGTTGTCCTCTGCGGTCAGAAGTTAGACGTCAGCCTGCGTGGAAACACTCCATCACAGCGGTACGCCAGCATGGGGGAAGCGGGGAGCTATCAACGGGGAGCTATCAGCCGTCAGCTATCAGCTTTGAGCCAGCGGCACTTGCATTGCCTTCCCTCTGGCTGAAAGCTGATAGCTGATAGCTGATGGCTGATAGCTGAAAGCTTCATTCAAAACGGAATATTGTCATCATCAACGGGCTGGAACGGTTCCGAAGGCGGTTGCTGCTGCGTCGGTTGCTGGCTGGGATTGCTTCGTTGTTGCTGCGGAGGGCGTGAGCCTTGGTTCGCAGGTCGGTTGTAGTTGCCGCCACCACCGCCAGCACTGTTGTTGCCGGCGCCACTGTTGTTGCCACCACCGTTGCCGCCGCCGCCTTCACCATCGTCGCCGCCTTTGGAGTCGATGAACTGAAAGGTTTCAACGACGACCCTCATCTTCGAGCGGTTGTTGCCATCTTTGTCCTGCCATTGATCGAGCTTCAAACGCCCTTCGATGTAAATCGGTCGGCCTTTGCGAAAGTATTGATTGATCATCTCCCCAGTACGGCCCCAGGCTTCGCAATCGATGAATGTCACTTCCTCGCGCTGCTCGCCGTTTTGGTCTTTCCACTTGCGGTTGATCGCCATGCCGATCTGTGCCACCGCAGTGTTGTTGTTCGGCGTGTAGCGCAGTTCCGGATCACGGGTCAGGTTGCCCATCAGCATGACGCGATTGAGATTCGGCATGAAAACCTCCGGAGGTTTAAGGGGCCAGGTGCAACGTCTAAATAGTGCAATGTCTAGTAGTGCAACTTCAATTTCTACTTCATACCCCGATGGCTCGCCCCGGAAGCAGACTCGCCATCGGGCTTGATATCGATGTAGATGTTACATCGCTTGAATTTGAATGCTTAGTTTTCGTCGATGTCAGCACCGACTTCAACTGCTTCACCTTCAGCATTAGCTTCGACCTTCTTCTCAACGAAGGTCACGATGCCTTTGCGGAACAGGTCCATTTCGACTTCGCCCAGGTGATCAGAGCGGAGGAACATGGCGCGAAGCACGTTGTCGGACAGATTGCAGTCGCGCTCGAGACGGGTGATCTTGGTGCGCGGAGCGTTGAAATAGGCGATGTAATAGGTGCCACGGCGTTGGCCTTTGATGGTGAACGCCAGACGACGCTCATCCCACTTTTGCAGACCGATGATATCTGCTTCAGCGCGGGCGAGCAGACCTTTGAGGTGTTCGATGACCGCGTCGTTATCCGCTGCGGCTGACTGCGAGACGAGGAAAAGACCTTCGTAGAGACTGGTTGACTTATCCGCCATGACAAAAGCTCCTTGAACAGCCCAGTGAGCAGCCCGGTGGTTCTGACGGTGGTCCGATTTAGCCCGGACACCTGGAGCGTCAGAACGCCGGTCCCATGATTGGGCCGGGCGCATGTGGGGCGGAGACTGTATCAGAAAGAGAAAAACGTTGCAAAACGCGGAAGGTTAGAAAAAAGCCACCGCCGAAACATCGGCAGTGGCTCTTATATTGACGTTTACTTTGCACACTCGACGCGACCGGTTTACTTCTGTTGTTCAAACTTAAAATTCTTCGCCTCGGCTTGTTTGCGAGCCGTCTTGATCACAGCCGTATCCAGCGTTTCCACGCCATCTTTTTCGGCGATCTTTTTCAGTTCAGCTTCGACGTACTTGCCGCGTTCGATGCTCAGTTCCGCGATCTGTTTCTGAATGGAGTCGCGTTCCTTCTTTTTGCCTTCGAGGTAGGTCTTGCGCTCTGTCATCGACATCTTCTTCATGTTCTCGGGCAGGTCTTCTGCTTTCACATCTTCGATCTTGACCTTGTCGGTGAAGACGTGATCCACCAAGCACCAGTCGTTGCGGTAGAAAGCAGAGCCTTTGACCGAGGCGCGCTGGGCGGCATTGGCGGGCGAGATGCCTGAGGAATTGGCGTCTTGTGCAGCCTGATTGGCAGCGCCTTCCAAGCCTTTCTTGTTGGCCATGGGCACGAAGGTTTCGTTGAGCTTGCCGCTGAGTTCAGCGAGCGTTTTATCCTGCGGGGCAGCCACATCCGCCACCTTCGCATCGCTATCAATGCTCACGAAGCTGCCATCGGAAAGGACTGCGCCATCTTTCCAGAAGGTGGTGATGCCTTCGTTGTTGTTGCCGCAGAAGATGGTGTTGATCTGAATGCCTTTGGTGATGGAATCTTTGCACGAGATGCGGAAGTCGATTGGGCCTTGGTTGAAGGGTTCGTTGCCTGCGATGTAAACGACTTTGAGGTCAGCGTTGTCCTTGCTCCAGTCGAGTCGATCGAGTGCTGCTTTGATGACAGCGCCGCAGTACTCCTGGCCGCCGTTGGTCTTGAGGGCGAACAGTTCCTTGGAGACTTTGTCGAGATCATCGGTGAGAGGCAGGACAAGACGAATGTGATTTTCCTTGGCGCTCAGGCCATCGTTGCCATATTCAAAGAGAGCCACCTGAAGCAGCGGGCGAACGCCATCGCGTTTGACTGCGATGAACTCGTTGACGATTTTCCAAAGCTGCGTCTTGGCCTGGTCGATCAGGCCATCCATCGAGTTGCTGGTGTCGAGCAAAATGGCGAGCTGAATCACGGGCTGTTTCACCGCCGGCGCAGCGATCTTCGCAGCAGTTTTTTCACCTGCTTCAACAACGGGTGCGGTTTGCACTTGCTCCGCATCCTTGGCCGGGGCGACTGGTGCAAAGATGGAAAGGCCAAGTGCGGAGATCGCGGCGAGGAACGAGAGACGATTGCGTTTCATGGGGTGGCTCCTTGGGGGAAGAGTTCAAAGTTCAAGGTTCGAAGTTCAAAGTTCAAAGTTCAGAGGTCAGAGGTCATTTTTCAGTCGGAAACTTCACGAGAATCGTTTCACCGTCGATGACCATCAGGATGTCGCCTTTGAGTGCGATGCAGCCGTTGCGTCCGCTGCTTGCGAGTTTTTCGACGAGCTGCGTGTAGTCCTCACTTCCAAACGTGATCGTGCGCGTTGGCTTGATCGTGTCAGCGGTGTCAATCACACGGCTGTCGATCCATTGGTTGCCGCGTTTGTAAAACGCACGGTCGCTGACCTGTTGGACGTTTGAGATGGTCACTTCGTTCAAATTCGCATCCAACATTTTGTTGCCGCTGTTGAGGTAGGTCTGAGACTTCTGGAATTTGCCGTTCTCTTCTTGATTGACGGAGGCGATGCCGCTGCGGCAATTCCAGGCGCGGTTGATGAAGTTTTCTCTTGCTGTATTAAAGACCAGATCCTTGCGGGAAAGATCGGTGCCTTCGCGGGCCAGGAAGGCGGTGTATTCGGTGAGGATGCCAAACTCGGTGGAAAGGCGAACGACTTCGTCGATGAGTTCTTTGAGGCGTGGGTCGTTGATGGCGGTGGCTGCGGGAACGGTGCCGGGGAGTGCGCCGGATTCTGAGCCGAGCGTTCGGATGGCATCGACGAGGTCGCCGATTTTTCGACTGGCCCAGAGCCGCGGGACGAAGCCGTTGCGAGCAGTGGCTTTGTCGGGTGTGAAGGTGAACTTGAAGGATTTATTTTTGCCCAGGAAGTTGCCGGTCATCTGAAAGGTGACAGGTTCTTCGCCCACATAACGGCCAAGCAGCACGAGCTGATCGCCATCAAAGAGATCAGGCAGTTTCACAGGCAGAACATCGAGGATTCTGCCATTAGCTGGCTTGCCATCTTTGCCCAGTGTGATGAGCGAAGGCGAAGAAAGCACAGGGCCAGCGAGTCGCTTAAAAACCTGCGAAACTTTCACTTCGACATCTTCCATAGGAAGAACGATCGTGGAGGTGGCGCGAGTTTCGAAAGCGATCTTTTCCAGCAGCGGTGTGTTGACATCGGTGCCTACGCCAAACGTAAAAATGCGGCGGTCATAACGATTGCCCTTGAGCGCGGTTTCACGAATCGCCTTCTCGGAGGTCTGGCCGACGGTGGGCAAACCATCGGTCAAAAAGAGAACAATCGGCAGCATGCCTTTCACTGGTTTGGGACGCAAAGCTTCGAGGAGCGAATCGTGAATGTTGGTGCCGCCGCGTGCTTTCATGGCTTTGATGTATTCACGCGCAGCCTTGGTCGTCTCTTCGTTTTTGATGACAGGCTGCGTGGCGAAGGATTCGACGCCTTCGTTGTAGAGAATGATGTTGAACGCTTCGCCATCCTCGAGGCCGGCGATGACTTGCAGCGCTGCTTCGCGGGCTTGTTCGATTTTTTCGCCGTTCATGGAGCCGGAGCGATCGATGACCAGCGTCACTTCGCGCTTGATCGATTTATCGAGATCGACTGGCTTCGCAGGCAAGCCGGCAAGCAGGAGAAAGTATCCGCCACCTGATTTGGGATCGGGGTAAGCGAACATGGAAGCGGTGACGCTGTCGTGCTCGACGAGATAAGAAAGACGAAACGCGCCAGGCTCGCGCACCGCATCAGCAGCAATGCGCACCGATAGCTGCGAGTCGCCCTTGCGATTGGTCTCGATCTTGTGACTGGGCGAATAAGCAGTCGAGATCGGCTTCTTGGTGACGATGTTCACCGACACATGCCAAGGCACGTTGTACTCAACAGACTCACTGCGAGGCAGAATGTAATCCACGCGCGAGCCTTCAGCGGTGAGCAGCGTTTCATAAGTCAGCCGAATTTTTTGTGTCGAGCGCGGCTCAACGGGGAACACACTCGATCGCACCAGATTGAAACTGATGAACTCGAGCAGCGCAGGATCACGCGTCTGGGCAACGATGGCGTCGTAAATCTTTCGCGCTTCCTCTTTGCGAAGCAGCTCGGCTGTGGGTTCCTTCGCAGCACCCTGAAAAGTGAAACCACGAATCACCGCGCCATCAGGCACGGGCAGAATCAGTTCCGATTCCAATCGCTGCCCTGATGGATTGCTCAGGCTGATCTCCATCGTCGTCGTGGCGACCTGTTCGAGAATGGAGACCGCGACATCGACCTGCGTGATGACTACTTGCTGCTGCCGCTGAACATCGGGCTGCACAACACGCCACTGCGGCACGATGACATGCGACGAAAGCGCACGCGATGGCGGCACCGCATGGCGCGGCGGAGCGCCCGATTGAGCAAACACCGGAGCAACCACCGGAGCAAGCATGAACGACATCGCAACAAGCAACGCGATGAAAAAAGCAGAAGTGAAAAGAGACAGGCGATGGGTCATGGAACACCTCACATCAAGGAGGAAGGCAAGCGGCGTGATTTGCTGCTCGCTGTACCTATCTTACGCACATGGGCTGGGTTTGGTTGTCATGGCTGTGTAACAAGCCCTTTGTTATCAAGGCGTTACAATCAGGATACGAAGTGGAAAAAAAGAGGGGTGGCGAGCCGCGACTCAACGAGTCGCGGACGCTTACGGCCTAAAAAGAGTGTCGATCGCGCTGTGTTCGATAAGCCGCGGGCTACCCGGGTTACTGTTGCGCGAGACTTGCTGAGAGATGAAACCCAAGGAGGCCTTGGGCGTCCGCGACTCGTTGAGTCGCGGCTCATTTCATTTCATTTCACATCACATCACATCACATCACTTCACTTCACTTCACTTGCTCTGCAATGACATGTGGCGGTCGGTGTCGATGACGACTTCGACATTCTTCATGCCCGCTTTCTGCGCCAGCGAGCGCAGCTCATCGGGTGTGAGCGCTGCGCAAAGACTGTCGCGAAACATGGCGCGCTGATGATCGTTGCATTGGGCGGCATGAAGCGCGACGAGCTTATTGAGCGACGCTTCATCGGCAGGACGAAACAGATCGCGAATCAGCAGCACACCATCGGGCTTGAGCACGCGCCAAGCTTCGCACAGCATTTGAATAGGCTCAGGAATGTGATGCAGAATCGTGTTGCTGAAAACGGTGTCGAACGAGTGATCCTCAAACGGCAGCGCCTTCACATCCGCCAGGTGAAACTCGATGCGATCGCCAAAGTTCGTCGCTGCGAGTTTGCTGCGGGCGAGGTCGAGCATGTACTGCGACAGATCGGCCGCGAAGATTTTTGCCTCTGACATTTCACTGGCGACAAGCAGCGGGATGTGGCCGGGGCCTGTGCCCAGGTCGAGCATCTTGCCGCGTGCGCTGAGCTGATGCAGACGATCTACGAAGGCGCGGTTGGGCGCAGCGTGATCCATGGCGTTGTAGCCGGCGGCTTCGGCGAGGGTGTCCATGACTTCGGTTTCGAGGGTTCTCTGCATAACGAAAGCTTAGCGGAGGATGGCCGCGAAAAAGCGCAAAAAGCAGAAGGAAATTGGGGGAAGGGGTTGATAAGAAGACGCACAATAGACTCAAAGAAGAAGAGTGAAAGCGAGTGAACTTGATTGCTGATCGCTCACTTCTCTTTATGGTATTTGTGCCGCTTTGCAGCCAACCTCCCTGCCTTCATTTTTGCGCCTTTTGCGCCTTTTCGCGGCCATCCACTACATTGTCCCCATGCCCGATCTTCTTCGCATCACCAGTAGCGACAACCCGCGCATCAAAGCGGTGGCTCGGCTGCGCGACAGTCGCGATCGGCGCGAGACCGGCGCGTTCATCGCCGAGGGTTTTCGGGAAGTGGAACGGGCGATGGCTGCGGGCCTGCGGATGATTGAGTGGTATGCGTGCAGTGAGCAGCTTGGATTTGATGTCGCGCAAATCATGCAGCGTTTGCCTTGGCGCAAACAGGATGACGATGCGGCAGGGCATGATGTTTCCAGCAACGTGCTGCGGAAGCTGGCGTACAAGGAAAATCCGGAAGGGCTTATTGCGGTGTTTGAGCAGCCGCGCTGGTCGTTTGAATCGCTTGTCAGCGCGGAACATATTTTCTGGCTCGTCGCAGTGGGCATTGAAAAGCCTGGCAACCTGGGCGCGATGGCGCGCACCGCAGCGGCGGCGGGCGCGAGCGCACTGATCGCCATTGATGAATCGATTGATCCGTTTAATCCCAACGCCATCCGCGCTTCGACGGGCGCTGTGTTTACGCTGCCGGTGGTGAAGGTGAGTAAAGCTGAACTGCTGACGGCGTGCAGTGCGAAGTCGATTCACCTTTTTGCCGCGATGCTCACTCAAGGCGCACGCCCGCATCATGTCATGAACTGCACCGGCAACACCGCCATCGCTATCGGTGCAGAAGATGAAGGCCTTTCCGCTGACTGGGCGGAACTGGCCGTCAAGACCGGCGGCAGCGCGGTGATCATCCCCATGCACACCGATCACGTCGATTCCCTTAACGCCTCCGTTGCTGCGGGTGTGCTGCTTTTTGAAGCGAAAAGGCAGCGGGGGGGGGGATAAGTTAAGGGTTCTGAGTTTTGAGTTCTGAGTTCAAAGTTCA
>CAZYQL010000138.1:0-11227 GCA_964650055.1 uncultured Phycisphaeraceae bacterium
CACCTGTCACCTGTCCCCTGTCCGCCTGTCCCCTGTCCCCTGTCCCCTGTCCCCTGCCTTCCAACTTCCGCCCATGCTCACCTACATCATCCGACGACTGCTTCTGATGATTCCCACCCTGATCGGGATCACCCTCGTGGTGTTTCTGGTCATGGCGATGTCGCCCGGTGGTGTCGGCGGCGCGCTCCTCAAGGGCGAGATGGGCGCAGAAATGGATGCAGAAAAAACACGGGCCATGAAAGCGTACTACGAAAGACGCTACGGCCTCAACCAGCCGCTGCACGTTCAATACCTGCGCTGGCTCAATCAAGTCTCCCCCTTGGGCTTCCGCACCGCTTCGCAGATCACCTACACCGAAGAAGAAGAGGCCAAGGCCAAGACCATTCTCAAAGACCTGGGCCTTGCGGATAATCGCAATGAACGTGAGCGCTCTTATGCTGTGGTGAAGACCATCACTGCATATGAAGACGGCGACCTTGTGAAAAACGCGGCGCAGATCGGCGCGATGCTGCTTCGGCCTAAAGATGCGCTCGAACTCTTTGCACGCGTTGATCTGACGCCACCTCAAACGCTGGCACCGGAACTCGACTCGCTGCTCGCCCAAGAGAAGTCCAAGCGCAAAGCACAAGAAGCATTGCTCAAGGCCTTGGCCGACGGCTGCGAAGGCGTCAACCGCGTTCACTTCACCAAGCCGGTGATCAAGTGGCCGGACCTGGGCGATAGCATGGCCAAAGGCCGACCGGTCTCGCAGCTCTATAAAGAAGCGCTGCCGATCACGCTGCTCTTGAACTTCATCACCACGCCGATCATTTACATCATCGCCATCTGCACGGGTGTCTATGCTGCACGCCATCGCGGGAGATTCTTCGATGTCGTCTCCGGTGCCATCCTGCTCATTCTCTACTCCATCCCCGTCATCTGGATGGGCGTCATGTTCATCGGCTTCCTCGCCAACCGCGACATCATTCAACTCTTCCCCACCAACGGCCTCAGTTCCACCACCGCCAGTTCCATGTCCTTTTTGCCCGGCTGGGGCGAAGATGGATTCGAGCGCGGCTGGCTTCTGGATCGCATGTGGCACCTCGCTTTGCCGATTGTCTGCATGACCTACGGCGGCTTCGCTTACCTCTCCAAAATCGTCCGCTCGTCGCTCCTCGAAAATCTCTCTGCTGACTACGTTCGCACCGCCCGCGCCAAAGGCATCGAGCCTCATGTCGTGCTCTGGCAACATGCGTTTCGCAACAGTTTGCTGCCGCTGATCACTTCCGCTGCTCATCTGCTGCCGGGCCTGATCGCAGGCTCGCTTATTGTGGAACAGATTTTTTCAATCCCCGGCATGGGTAGGCTTACCATCGAAGCGGTGCAGGCTCGCGATCGTGAACTGGTTCTCGCTGGTGCGCTGGTGAGCGGCCTGCTGAGCATGATTTCGATTCTTGTTGCTGACCTTTGTTATGCGCTGGTTGATCCGCGAGTGAGTTTTGATTGATATGAGCATGGCCACGACCAATCCGAAACCGCAGCCGCTGCAGCCGCCGAGCCTCAAGCCAAGGGTAAGCTTTGCAGCGATGGTCATACGCGATGTCGTCGCTCGAAATGGCGCCAAGATCGGGCTGATCTGGATCGCCATCGTCGCACTGCTTGGCATCTTCGCCCCGCTCATTGCATCATCAGATCCGCTGCTGGTCAAGACCAAAGCAGGCGACATCAGCAGCCCCTGGCTCAAGCAGCTCAATGCGACCGATGTCACGCTGATGCTCATGACCCCGGTGGCGATCGTCGCCTACTTCCTCAAGCGCTTCACCATCGGCGGACGCATCGCCACCGTGCTCTCCATCGGCTTCGTGGTGATGGTCATCAGCTCCATCACCATCAGCCCGCCAGCGCGTCTGGAATTTAATGCTTACAACCGCTATCGCCTGCTCGAAGCCGAAGGCGAAGTGGAATGGATGTGGACCGCGCCGATTCCCTACTCGCCCAACGATCGACTCGTCGAACAGAATGCGGAAGATGTCCGCGCCAAGCCGCCCAGCGCGGGCCACTGGCTGGGCACTGAGAGCAACAAGAGCAGTGTGGCGTCGCGCCTGATTCATGGCTGCCGCATCGCGCTGACCATCGGCTTCGTCTCCACCGGCATCGCCGTGACCATCGGCATCGTCATCGGCGGGGTCATGGGCTACTTCGCAGGCAAAGCCGACCTTCTGGGCATGCGCATCGTCGAAGTCTTCGAAGCCATTCCACAGCTATACCTGCTGCTCACCTTCGTCGCCTTTTTCCCGGACAATCCCGTCATCTTCGGCGTCACCATTCAGCGCATCTATCTCATCATGATCATCATCGGCCTGACCAGTTGGACCGGCTACGCCCGCTACATCCGCGCTGAGTTCTTCAAACTTCGCAAGCAGGATTTCGTGCAGTCCGCCATTGCCTGCGGTCTGCCTCTGCGATCGATCCTCTTCAAACACATGTTGCCCAACGGCATCGCCCCCGTTCTCGTCGGTGCCAGCTTCGGCGTCGGCTCAGCCATCATTTATGAATCCACGCTCAGCTACCTGGGCATCGGCCTCATCGAAGAACCCAGTTGGGGCGGGCTGCTCAAACAAGCCGTCGGCGATGCAGGCAAGTTCGCCTGGTGGATCGCCACTTTCCCCGGCCTCGCCATTTTCCTCACCGTCTTCAGCTACAACCTCATCGGCGAAGCCCTGCGCGACGCCATCGATCCGCACACGCAAAGATTGAATAAGGGATGAGTGAATCGCCCGACCCACGCACAGGAGTGCATGGGCTTTTCTCTGATCTCTGACGTCTGACCTCTGACCTCTGGCACCCCCTCCCATGCCTACGCCTCTACTCACCATCAACAATCTCGCCATCAGTTTTCCTGTCGCCGCCAAGCCGGAGCCGGGGCAGACACGTGAACAGATGCGGCGGGTCCGCGCCGTCAACGACGTGAGCATGTCGATTTATCCGAAGCAGACGCTCGCTGTCGTGGGCGAATCAGGCTGCGGCAAGTCGGTCACTGCGATGTCGATCTTGCGACTGGTGCCTACGCCGCCGGGCCATTATGAGAACGGCTCGATTCTCTGGCAGCGCGATGAGAAGGCCACGCCGCTGGACATGCTCAAGCAGAACGATCAGCAGATGCAGAAGATTCGCGGCAAGGACATCGCGATGATTTTTCAGGAGCCGATGACCAGCCTCAATCCTGTTTACACCATTGGTGAACAGATCATGGAAGCCGTGCTGCTCCATCAGAAAGCCACGAAAAAGGAAGCCGTCGAAATCGCCACGCAAGCCCTGATGGATGTCGGCATTCCTGACCCGCGCAAT
The DNA here is from genome assembly GCA_964650055.1 of uncultured Phycisphaeraceae bacterium. Classification (GTDB taxonomy): domain Bacteria; phylum Planctomycetota; class Phycisphaerae; order Phycisphaerales; family Phycisphaeraceae; genus JTS-RE9. The sequence goes on from CAZYQL010000138.1 coordinate 3,328, forward strand.
CGCCTCAAGGAATATCCGCATCAGATGTCAGGCGGCATGAGGCAGCGCATCATGATTGCCATGGCGCTGGCGTGTAATCCCAAGTTGCTCTTGGCTGATGAACCGACCACCGCGCTGGATGTGACGATTCAGGCGCAGATTCTGGAACTGCTGCGCGAGCTACAGCACAAGCGCAACATGGCGATGATGCTCATCACGCACGACCTGGGCGTCGTTGCGGAGAATGCGGATGTTGTTGCGGTGATGTATGCCGGCCGCGTTGTCGAGTATGGCTCGGTGCACGATGTGTTCAAGAATCCGCTGCATCCTTACACGCGCGGCCTGTTCAATTCCATGCCGGTGCTTGGCCGTGAGAAGTCCCGCCTTCAGGCGATCCCCGGCAACGTCCCAAATCCAAGTAACTTCCCCACAGGCTGCCCGTTTCATCCGCGCTGTGCCCACACGCTCGAACTCGCTCAAAATGAACCCGAAGAAAACACAGCGATGACGATGCTCGATGGCAAGCCCGAGCGTGCAATGAAGGTGTGCGTGCACGATGTGCCACCGCTGCTGGAAGTCGCAGCAGGCCACTGGGTGGCGTGCATATTTGCGCCGGGCTATGCGGAAGGAAAGAAGACCAAGCCGGATGTGACCTATCGCAGAGAACTCGCGAGTGTGTGACTGAATGTTCGCCCCGCGCTGCCTTCGATCAATCCTCCACCCGATACCCCTGCGCTTCCATCTGCGCGAGCATGGTCGCCACGCGATAACCTTGCGCCGCCTGCATGCCGACGAATACGGCCAGCACGACAAACCAGGTGTGCCCGGTGAGCAGCGCCCAGATACCCACGGCGATCGCGGTCGCCACACCCAGGCCCGCCGTGATTCGCAGGCTCTTGGCGCGGCCGATGAAAAACCACAGAATCGCCTGCACCGTTTGGCCACCATCGAGCGGATAAATCGGCAGCATGTTGAAGCACAGCAGCACCAGATTCAGCCGCATCGTCCAGAGCATCCACTCCTGCACATCAGGCGAAACGCCTGACACCCACTGCGTTGCTGCGTAGTAACCGACGATGGTGATCGGCACGAGAATCGCATTCACCATCGGCCCTGCGATGATCGACCAGAGCACCGCGCCAGGTCTCGCAGGCGGCTGCACATAAGCGACACCGCCAAGTGGCCAGAGCATGATCGTGTCTGCCTTACCGCCAACAGAGCGACAGGCCAGCGAGTGACCAAACTCATGCATCAGCACAATGGCGAACACGGTGAAGAGTTCGATGAAACCCCAGAGATGCGAAGAATAGCGCGGGTACTGAAGTTCGAGCACCACGAGAATAAACCAGGACCAGTGCAGAAACACACTGATGCCAAACGCACTGAAAAGCGGAATCGCGCCTTGTTTCGTAGGAAGCATGGCCAGAGTATAGGCGACATCGCCATTGGCCAGATGAGGATCGGTCGCCTATTGTCGAGCGTACATACTTGAACACATGAATTACTCAGAGGCATGAAGATGACAGACACACCCACCGCAATTATCACTGGCGCAGGCAGCGGCATCGGCCGCGCAACTGCACGGGCTCTGGCAGCGGCGGGCTATGCTGTGGTGCTGGTCGGGCGCGATGAAGCAAAGCTGCACGAGACACAGGCGATGATTGACGGAGCGAATACGCCGACGCTGGTCATCGCTGCCGACATCACATCTCGCGATGAGTGTCAGCATGTGATTGATTCGACCTACGCAGCGATGGAGAATCTCACTGCGCTAGCGAACGTCGCCGGTTATGCAGCATTGCTCCCGATTTCAGAAGTCACTGAAGCCACCTGGCGCGCAACGATTGATACCAATCTCTCCGCCATCGTTCACCTGACTGCTGCTGCATGGCCACTGCTGGCCAAGCAAGGCGGCACGATCGTCAATGTTTCTTCAATGGCATCGATTAATCCGTTCCCCAACTTCGCCATCTACGCGGCCGCCAAGGCGGCCGTCAATATGTTCACACGCTGCACTAGCGCCGAAGGCGCGAAGAAAAAAATCAAGGCTGTCGCCGTGGCTCCGGGCGCTGTCGAAACGCAGATGCTGCGCTCGATGTTTAATGAGAAGATGATTCCCAAAAGCAAAGCACTCTCGCCCGAGGATGTGGCGAAGATCATCGCCGACTGCATCACAGGAGCGCGAGCCTATACCTCCGGCGAAACGATTGAAGTGCCAAGTCCGTAACAGCCGCGTTTTGCATCGCTATTGCAAAAACCGATCTACCGCGGCACTCGGATCAATCTTTCGCGCTGCTTCCGCAGATGCGCGTGACTTCACCTTATCTCCCATCAGCTGATACAGCGCCGCCAGGCGAATCTGATGCACTGCGCGATCGGGTTCGAGGAGCGTCAGCGCTCGCACGTGATGTGCTGCGGTGGGCAGGTCCTTATTCTGAATGAGAATCGCAGCGGCCAGTTCACGCAGTGATGCGGTGTATGGCTCGCGGTGCAGCGCCCGGTGAATCGCACGGGCAGCCTGATCGAATCGGCCTTGCTTTCGGTACAACTCCGCCAGCTTGAGCGCCCACTTGCTGCTGCTGGATTCGATGTAATCCAGCGCGTTAAGCGATGCGATCGCCTCATCAATCTGCTCGCCATCCACCGCAAGTTCTAGGAGTGCTTCATGCGACCAGGGATCAGCGGGCCTCGCTGCCGCGTAGCGCTGCACTGCTGTGCGAGCCTTCACCAGATCGAGGCCGATCATTGCATTGCTGGCAGCCAGTCGCAAAAGCTCCGGATGATCGGGATGTTCTTTGAGCAGCGCTTCAACGACAGCACCATCAGGCTTGGTCACCTTCTTGAGCTTGGCGATGATTGCTTCATCATCAGCGCGCTTGGCCATGCCCCATGATTTAACTTCAGTCCCCGCCCACGCCTTAAAGCCTGTCATAAAAACAGCGGGTTCCTGCCCGGTGACTTGCGTGATCGCTTTCGTCTCCGGCATGCCTTCGCGGTAGAGCGCAAGCAAATCCAAAATGGCCTGATGTCCAAACTTCTGCGTGATGTACTGAAACATCCAATGCGCCTGCGCATAAGCAAGCGGACGATCAGTGGGCGAACGCGGCCGCACGAAGCCCCATGTGATCGTCTGCAACGTGAACAGCTCATCGGTCGCATAGGCACGCGCCAGAAGCTGCGTCATGTCATAGTCGCGGCCGCCCGGCTCCATCGATACTGCTGCGGCTTCGGTGAACCAGTGCGGAATGCGATACGCCGTCTGATCGAGTGTGACGGTGTGCGTGTATTCGTGTTGCAACACGCGGTACCAGTCGTAAGTCCCCCGCTGCTTCTTTCCTTCACGCGGCGGCGTCATCGCAATCACATCACCCGTACACGCCGCAATCGTCCAAATCTCCGGCAGACCCGTGATGCGCACACCAAACCATTCTTCATCAGGCATGATTTCAATCAGCGTCTTACGCTGCGGCTTGTGTTCAAACGCACCCGTCACCGCTTGAAACATCACTTCCAGTTCACGCTCCATATCGCGTGCCAATACTTCATCGATGCCCTTGCGGTACTTGATGACGAAGTGATCGAGCGCGATGTGTTCGTAGCCGAGGAGTTCCTCGACGAGCTTGAGTTGATTGCGGGCGCGCTTGTTGAATGGATCGAGTTTCGCTGCCTGTCGAAGTTGGAGTAACGCATCACTTTCCTTGCCCGCCTGCATAAGCATCAGGCCAAGCTCGATGCGCGGCAGCGCCCAATTGGGTTGCCTTTCAACAGCTTGCAGAAGAAGTTTTTCAGAAGCTTCGTATTGTCTGGCGTGTGCGAGGTAGCTGCCCGCAGTGACGAGCGCCATGGGATTTTCACCGGAGAGTTTGTCGTAGTGAGCCAGCACGCGCTGAAGCTGAGCATCGTTGTAAGTCAGAGCTTCAACAGATGCGAGTAGCGCGAGAAGTTCGCGATGATTGGGATACTTAGCCAGCGCAGGTTCGATGACGGTGCGGGCAGTCTCCGCATCTTTCTGCGTGAGATAGGCAGTGGCATCGATGATGGATGCGAGCAGATGATCGGGTTGCACTTCACGCAGACGGGCGGTGATCTTGGCAGCTTCATCGAAGGCGAAACGAGAAGCTGCGAACTCGCCGATCATGAGCGCCGCATCGGCTGAGCGCGGATTGAGGCGAAGCACATCCGTCACCGCAGCGAGCGCATCTTCGGGGTTGTCCTTTTCAATAAGCAGCTGCGCTTCAGCGAGCGAGGCGGGCCAGTAGAGCCGATCCACTTCGTCGCGGGCCTTGGCGAAGAGCTTCATGGCGAGCTGATAATCCTGCGCAGGCCGACCTTCCAGGCGCGCGAGCATGATGATGGCCTGCCCGGCGGCGACAAGCTGCGGAGCGTCGCTGACACCTTGCTTCTGCATCAGTTCGCGTACCGGCAGTAGCAGATCAATCGCTTCACGCGACTGGCCTAGGTGATCGTGAGCCTGAGCCTTGAGCAATTTCTCCTGCACGTTCGCAGGCTCGGCCAGCAGTTTGAGAGTCACCTCCGGCTGACCGCGCAGAAGTGCTGCCTGTGCGCGAATGAATGCGGGCACCGATGCGTCATGAAGCGAAGCGTGATCCAGATCGTATTTCGCCAGTGCAATTTGCGCCTGTTCTGTCGCGGTTGGATTCGTGATGCGTTCCCACTGCCCGTGAAAGATCGCCAGCTTTCGCTTCTCCGCTTCGCTGGTGGCTTCATCATCGAGCAGCTTCTGCACCAGCGGCGCGAGCGGCGGATTGAAAGGATCCTGCTGCTGCGCAGAGGCCAGCCTTGTCAGCAGCGAGAGCATCAAGGCCCCGGCGAGAGCAATGCACCTGATTGAAATCATCGGAATTCCTTTTTCGCTTTCACAGCCTGGCGTTCACCGCCATCACTCGTGAAAGTGTATCACTCATCTACTCGTGAGCGGCAATCGGCGCGGTAGGATTGCGTGTATGAAAGAGGTCACCATCGATCTTGCGGCCGAGTTTCCCATTCTCAGCGAACTGGCGTTTTTCAATCACGCGGGTGTCGCTCCTATCAGCCATCGGGCGGCGCAGGCGCTGCGCGATTATGCTTCGCAAGCCGAGCGCTATTCGTACTTTCAGCAAAACTGGTATCGCAAGGTGCGCGAAGTGAAACGCCTTGCTGCAAAACTCATCGGTGCCAAAGGCGAAAGCGAAATCGCTTTCGTACCCAACACCTCCACCGGCATCAGCACCATCGCCAAAGGCATCGCATGGCGGCCTGGTGACAACGTCATCATCACGAACGTCGAATACCCCGCCAACCGCTACCCGTGGGAAGATCTCAAACGCTTGGGCGTGAATCTCATCGAAGTCAAGCAGCTACCCGATGGCCGCATCGACCCGGAAGATCTGACCGATGCCATCACCGATCACACGCGCATCGTTGCACTGTCACACGTGCAATACGCCACCGGCTGCTGCACCGATCTCAAACCCATCAGCGATGTTGTGCATCAAGTGGGCGGCTACCTGTGCGTCGATGCCATTCAAAGCGTCGGCGCGCTGCCCGTTGATGTGCAGGCCATGGGCATTGACTTTCTCATTGCCGATGGCCACAAGTGGATGCTCGGCCCCGAAGGCTGCGGCTTCATGTATGTCCGCGATGATCTGGTCGAGTTGCTCCACCCCAACATCGTCGGCTGGATGAACATGATCGATGCCATCCACTACGGCAACTACCGCTTCGAATTTCTCAAAGATGCCCGCAGGTTTGAGCCCGGCTCTTACAACCTGCCAGGTATTTTTGCACTGGGCGCGAGTCTGGAACTGATTCACGAAGTGGGCATCGACACGATATGGTCGCGCATTGAAACGCTGACCGATCGCCTTTGCGCAGGACTAAAGGCAAAGGACTATCGCGTGCTCAGTCCTCGGCGAACAGGCGAAAAGAGCGGCATCATCACTTTCGATTCCCCTGCTGAAAACAAGCGCGCCACGCCGCCGCTCACCACGATTATCAGCGAACTCGAAGAGCAAGGCATCGTGATTGTGATTCGCGAAGGCCATCTGCGCGCCAGCCCGCACTTCTATAACAGTGAAGCGCAGATCGATCGGTTGATCGACGCGTTGCCTTGAAGGCCCGAGCGTCGCACGCTTAGTTAGCCGTTCGCCTTGGCGAACGATGTATCACGTTGACACCTTCACTTCGCACTGCTTCTTGCCGCGAAAGATCAGCGCATCAATGGCAATCTTGCCTGGCCCTGTGAAGAGCAGTGCTGCGAAAGGAATCAGGTAAAGCAGCGCCATTTCCTTGGCCCGCATTTCTTCGACCGTCTTGACGCCCATGGGAATGAACAGCGGATCACTGCCGTGGACCCAGAACACTGCAACGCACATCGTGACAATCGTAAATGTCGCTGCGAATCGTGTGAGCAATCCCGCAGCAACGAGCGCAGGCGCGACTGCCTCGCCGATGATCGCCAGGATCATGCTCGTGCGATTGCCCACGCCAAGGGGATCGGGAAACTTATCCGCGTACTCGGAGAAACTTTGGATTTTCCCCAAGCCGTGGCCAAAGAACATCATCGCACCCGCTGACAAACGCATCAGCAGCAGACCGATTGAATTCAGACAGCACTTGTAACCACAGTTCATGACTCGCTCCATTAAATGGCGACACCTTGATCCCGAAGCGCCAACACGCCACGGCTTCCGATCAACGATCCTACAATAGCGGCCATGCCTAAGCGTCTCCACTTTTTCAATCTCACCCGCGACCAGCTGCGCGAACATCTGGCTGCGCTATCCCTGCCTTCCTTTCGCGCCGACCAACTGCTCGACTGGGTCTATCGCAAGAATGTCGCTGACCCCGCGCTGATGCTCAATCTGTCCAAGGTCGATCGTCAGCGAATTGGCGATGCCTTGCGCTTCACCTCCAGCAGAACCATTCGCCATCAAGTCGCCACCGATGGCGTACAGAAGCTGCTCGTGCAGTGGGAAGATGACACGCAAGAAGCCTCGACAAACGAGAAGTTGATTGAAACGAAACGAAATGATATCCCGCTGCCGCTCGCATCAGATTTCAACAACTTTGAACTTGGAACTCGGAACTTTGAACTCTTAATAGACGATCCGCGCAGGCAAACCGAATGCGTCATGATTCCCACCGATGATGTCAGTGACACCGGCAAGCGCGAACGGCGAACTGCGTGTATCTCCAGTCAAGTCGGCTGCGCTGTCGGATGCAAGTTCTGCGCTTCAGGTCTGGGCGGACTCGATGGCGATCTCACCGCCGGCCAAATCGTCGAACAGGTCTGGCGACTGGGCACACTCGAAGGCGTCGGGCGCATCAGCAATGTCGTCTTCATGGGCATGGGTGAGCCGCTCGCGAATTTTTCGCAGGTCACCAGCGCCATTCGCACGATGACCGCCGACTGGGGCCTGGGCATTTCAGCGCGGCGAATCACCGTCAGCACCGTCGGCCTTCCCGCGCAGATGCGCCGCCTGGCCGACCTGGAAATCCCCGTCACGCTCGCCATCAGTCTGCACGCGCCCAACGATGAGCTTCGCAGGCAGCTCATCCCTTGGGCTGAGTATGTCACCATCGATCAGCTTCTGGATGCCGGTGATTACTACTTCAACAAGACCGGCCGCGAGATCACGCTCGAATACATTCTCCTGGGCGGCATCAACGATCAGTCCATTCACGCTCACGAACTGGCCCGTGTCGCATCACGACTGCGCGCCAATGTAAATCTGATTCGCTACAACGAAGTAAAAGGCTTGCCCTTCGATCGACCGCACTCAGATGATGTCCGCGACTTCCAGGTGATCCTGCGGGAAGCGGGACTCAACACACACATCCGCGCCAGTCGCGGCAGAGACATCGCCGCCGCATGCGGGCAGCTTAGGCATGAAGTGGCGAAGGCGTGAAAGCGCAGCGT
>CAZYQL010000139.1:0-11131 GCA_964650055.1 uncultured Phycisphaeraceae bacterium
CTTCCAAGCTTGCGGCTAGTGGGCTCCCACCCAATGCCGTTCGTGTAGGTTCGGGTAAAGGATTTGTATATGTGACGCCCGCTGAAGGTCGTATGTACCGTGTGCGGGATGGCAAAGTAGATGGGATCAAGCATGTAAGTAAAGGCGAAATGTATCGTGCGATTGGGCCGGTGGAGGGTGATGATCCGACGAAGAGCTTTGCAGACTTTGAATATTACTTTGAACCTGCGGAGCTCAAAAAGCTCCAAGTGCCCAGCTATCGAAACTGATGGGAAAAACTGACGGGCAGTGCACGGTACGAATCAACAGGAAGGAAACGCCATGGCCACACGCAATGAACGACGATCCGGCAAGCCATTGAAGTATGACTCGACTACGACTGGCCCCAAGACGGTGAAGCCGACACCCGCGAGCATGAAAGGCTCGAAGAAGGCGCCATCAAACAATCGCGGCAAGCGGTGATGTGAATGGATACCCAAGCCCGATCAGACGCAGTCACGGACGACTGTGCGAGAAGCAAGAGGCCAACGCCTAGAAGCAAGGAATGCAAAATGAAAACGGAAACATTCGGGGCTGAGGCGCTGGGAGGCGCACGGGAATACTTGAAGACGGTCGCCATTGCGGTGGAAGCTGCGGGCACTGTGGAAAGGGCGATGGAACTGGGCCTCATCGGCGGGCAGAACACCGCGATCATGGCCAGTGGGATTCGCGATGTGATTCCCGTCAGCCGAGGCGGCGACAGTCCTGATCCCGAATCGGAAGACAAATGGGCCACGCTCCTGGCGACGGCCTTACTCGAACGCGGATTTGATGTACTTGAAGAAATGCGAGCAATGGCTCAGATGCTGGAAAAGAAACAAAGACAGAAAGTGCTTCTCTCGCAGATGCTGCGAAAGCCTTCGAGGATGGGAGCGGATGCAGTGCAGGTGTAGAGCGGAAATGCGAATGCTTATTACTTAATACTTATTACTTAACAGCTATTGAAAAGACATCAGAATGCGACATGCGACTCCCCCAATAAGTATTAAATAATAAGCATTAAGTAATGAGTAATAGTCTCGTATATGCCTTTCGGGCTTCGCTGCCCGGGTCATGGGTCATGGATGGCCTTTGCGATAATAAGCCTTGGCCCGGACAGCGGTGCCTGAGAATAAAGTCTGCGACGTCGATGTGAATGGAGGTTGCCTGTGTCGAATAAGCAAAAGAATCGTAAGAACAAGATACGAGCTAAGTCGGAGCTAGACGAGAGCTTGCAGAGTGCTGCTTTTAAGGAGTTTATCCTTGATCTTGCTTTACATCTGACGGTACTGGTCGAGGCGTGCGGCTCCTTGCTCCAAGCTGAACGATATGGACTTCTCAAAGATTTATCAGATGACCAGTATGACTTAGCATTCGCGTTGGTTCCTGTTGAACTGGGCGGAGATGCGACGGGCGCCGATGGGCAAGCCATGTGGAATTTGATTCGCCCTGCCGCGATGCAGGATCCGGCGTTGTTGTCCGACATTCAGCAGTTTCGCTATTGGATTGCGACGGGGCAGATCAGTGAAAATGTATATATCGCCCCCGTCACTACTCCAAACCATGTTTTGAATATGCCAGCCTTGCCGTGGTCTAAACCACCAGGCGAACTAATTGTCGACTATGGCGACAGACAAGCGAAAGATGACGAAGTATTGTTTCCACAGCAAAGGTCCAAAGAGTAAATGATCCCCCGGATTGTTTTGGATTTCGATTTATAACCAGCGCACGACACGGACGGCGTGCAGCATTCATTAACGTATTTCTATAGACAGGGTTCAGTCATGAAAATTACTCGCCGATTCACACAAGCAGGCAAGGACGTCTTCGAAACCACGGCGTGGACCAAGCGATCAAGCCGTATTTCTAATCCCGATGGCACCACCGTCTTCGAGATGAAGGATGCCGAGATTCCCGCATCCTGGTCGCAGCTTGCGACGGATATCGTCGTCTCCAAATATTTCCGCAAGGCCGGTGTGCCTCTGCTCGATGAAGCGGGCAACGTACTCAAGGATGAAAACGGCAAAACTGTCACCGGCCCTGAAAAGTCGGTGAAGCAGGTCGTACACCGCTTAGCTGGCTGCTGGCGGCACTGGGGCGAGACGAATAATTACTTTGACACCGCTGAAGATGCCCAGGCGTTTTACGATGAAATCGCCTACACGCTGGTGCATCAGGTTTGTGCTCCCAACAGTCCGCAGTGGTTTAACACCGGCCTCAACTGGGCGTATGGCATCACCGGTCCTGCACAGGGCCACTGGGTGACGGATGCGGCAACGGGCGAGACGAAACTCGCTAACGATGCGTATACCCACCCGCAGCCACACGCCTGTTTTATCCAATCGGTTGACGATGATCTGGTCAACCCCGGCGGGATCATGGACCTGTGGGTCCGCGAGGCGCGCCTCTTTAAGTATGGCTCAGGCACTGGAACGAATTTCTCCAAGCTCCGTGGAGAGAAAGAACCGCTTTCGGGCGGTGGCAAAAGTTCCGGCCTCATGAGCTGGCTGAAGATTGGAGATCGTGCCGCCGGAGCCATCAAATCCGGCGGCACGACCCGCCGGGCCGCCAAAATGGTGTGCCTGGACCTGGATCACCCCGACATCGAACAGTTTGTCACTTGGAAAGTGCGCGAGGAACTCAAAGTCGCAGCCCTGGTCGAAGGTCTCAAGAAACTGCCCAAGGAACAGCGCGACACCGCCCAGAAGCTTGGCCTAAAGCTCGATTACGATTTCAACGGCGAAGCGTATCTCACCGTCGCCGGCCAAAACAGCAACAACTCCGTACGCATCCCCAATGAGTTTTTCCGTCGGCTCGATAGCGACGAAAATTGGGAACTGAACAATCGCATCAACGGCAAGGTCGCTGAGTCGATCAAAGCGAAGAAGCTGTGGGACGAGATTGGCTATGCCGCGTGGCGCTGTGCTGATCCGGGTGTGCAGTACGACACGACGATCAACGAGTGGCATACCTGTCCGGCGAGCGGCCGCATCAATGCGAGCAACCCCTGCAGCGAGTACATGTTCCTCGACAACACCGCCTGCAACCTCGCCTCCTTCAACTTGCTCAAGTTTTATGATCGCCACGAAAAGCGATTCGATCTCGACGGCTTTGAACACGCGACGCGCCTCTGGACCATCGTGCTGGAAATCAGCGTGCTGATGGCAGCATTCCCTTCGCGTGAAATCGCTCGCCTGAGCTACGAATATCGCACGCTGGGTCTGGGCTACGCCAACATCGGCGCGATGCTGATGCAGGCGGGCATTCCTTATGACAGCGAAACTGCCCGCGCCATTTGCGGCGGTATCACGGCAATCCTCACCGGGCGCAGCTATGCGACCAGTGCGGAAATGGCGGGCGAGCTTGGGCCGTTCCCGGGGTTCTTCAAGAACCGTGAACACATGCTTCGTGTGATTCGCAATCATCGCCGCGCTGCTTATGGTGTGGCCCGCGATGCGGAACATGCAAACCAGCACGACCTTGGCAACTACGAAGGCTTGCAGATCGCGCCGGTGCCGATCACAGCCGACTATCTCGAAACGCAGGAAAGCGGCATCGGTCAGCTTGGCAACGCCAGCGATCTGCTCCGCCGCGCTCGTGTGTCGTGGGACGATGCCCTTCGCCTAGGTCAGATTCACGGCTACCGCAACGCACAGACCACCGTCATCGCGCCCACCGGCACCATCGGCTTGCTCATGGACTGCGACACCACAGGCGTCGAGCCTGACTTCGCACTCGTGAAGTTCAAGAAGCTTGCCGGCGGCGGATACTTCAAGATCGCCAATCAGTCCGTGCGCCCCGCGCTTGAATCGCTTGGCCTTGGCGAAGAGGAAGTGCGCGATGTGCTGCGGCATCTGCTGGGGGCTCTGAGTTTTGATGTGGTGCTGCCCGCCAAAGATGGCGCGAAGCAGACCGCGGGCAAGACCTTCGCGCAGGCACTGATCGAAAAAGGATTCACTGAAGAAGAACTGAAAAAGCTCAGCGATTCGCTGGGCAGTGCCATGGAATTGAGCTTCGTGTTCAACGCGTACACTCTCGGGCAGGACGCCATCGAGCGCCTGGGCCTCATGGGGCAGACGGATCTGCTCAAGGGCCTGGGCTTTTCATTTAAGCAGGTCGAGACGCTCAATGAACTGATCTGCGGCAACGGTACGGTCGAAGGTGCGCCATACCTCAAGGCGGAAAACTTGGCGGTGTTTGATTGTGCCAACAAGTGCGGCAAGAAGGGCAAGCGGTTCATCGCGGCACAGGGGCACATTCGCATGATGGCGGCGGCGCAGCCGTTCATCAGCGGTGCGATCAGCAAGACGATCAACCTGCCCAACGAGGCCACGATCGACGACATCAAGGATGCGTATCGCCTGAGCTGGGAACTGGCGCTCAAGGCCAACGCCTTGTACCGCGATGGCTGCAAGCTGAGTCAGGTGCTCAATTCTTCTGCCGATGAACAGATCGATGACTCGGAAGAAGATGAGGAGAACATCGAAGCGGGAAAGCAGGAAGTGGGCCAGGAAGTGGCGATGGTGGCCGGCCGCGTTGCGAGTGTGGTGACTGAAAAAACGACCGGCATCCAGGTGCAGACTGTTGAGCGCATCGTCGAGAAGGTAGTCGAGCGCATCGTGGAAAGGCCGCTGCGTCGCCGCCTGCCTGATACTCGCCGAAGCATCACGCACAAGTTCAATGTCGCCGGACACGAGGGCTATCTCACTGTCGGTCTCTACGACGACGGCATGCCCGGCGAACTGTTCATCACCATGGCCAAGGAAGGCTCGACCATCGGCGGCGTCATGGATTCACTGGGCACCGCAATCAGCGTGGCCTTGCAATACGGCGTGCCCATCGAGTCGCTGGTCAACAAGTTCACGCATCAGCGATTCGAGCCTGCGGGCATGACCCACAACCCGGACATCCCGTTTGCGAAATCGCTCGTCGATTACATCTTCCGCTGGATGGGCATGGAGTTTATCTCCGGCTACCGCGCCGCCAACGCCCCGCAGCGTGCTCCAAAAAAGACCGAAGCTAAAGATGACGCGGGCAACTCAGCGGTGCGCGAGAAAATCTCTTCGATCATCGAGCCTGCCAAGAAGCAGAGCGATGATGACACGGCCCCGGCGAAATCCAACGGCAATGGACAAAGTGGACATGGCAACGGCAATCGCCTCTCCAATGTCGATGCCCCTCGCCGCAGCACGACCATCGCACAGGTCACTGTCGAATCGAGTGAGTCACGCAGCGAAACCAGCAGCGATGGCACCGTGGTGAAGACCACTGCTTCCGTGCTCTCCATGGCGATGAAAGAGATGCAGGCCGATGCCCCTGCGTGCGACATCTGCGGGACGATCACCATCCGCAGCGGCACGTGCTACAAGTGCAACAACTGCGGCAACTCGATGGGCTGCAGTTGAGAGGCCAGAAGTCAGAGGTCAGAAGTCAGAGGTCGGAAGTTGGATGACTTTCGATTTGAGGATTGTTTTGTGATTTGAGTTTTGTGATTTGTATATTTCCTGTCCTCGGGACCCAACCTTGCACAACCGGCCGATTGGAAGCGCGGCCGTCCAAAGACCGCTTCCTTCTCCCTCCTCCGCCTCCTCGAGACCCCACCACTCGAGGGGGTTTTTTTATTGCATTGGAATGCGCTCGCCTTCGGCTTCGACTGATCGGCCAGTCAATTCGCTTCGCTACGCGCTGGGCCGCAGCGCGACATGCGGCTTACAATGGGTATGCAAATCACCAGCCCCTCTGTAAGTGAGCCCCACGTGACCCAAGCGACATCGCGACCGACCAACCTCAAAGCTTTGCGTGAATCCGGTTGGAAATCACGGCCTGTCAAAGATGAAATCCGTGCCAACTTCCTTAAGAAAATGAAGGCAGGCGCGGAACTTTTCCCCGGCATCATCGGCTACGAAAACACCGTGCTGCCCGAAATCAACATCGCGCTGCTGGCCGGTCATGACATTCTTTTCCTCGGCGAAAAAGGCCAGGCCAAGAGCCGTCTCATGCGAACGCTCGCGACTTTTCTCGATGAGGGACTTCCTTATCTGGATATCGCAGGTTCGCCGGTGCATGAGGATCCTTTTGCGCCCATCACCAAAGCAGGCAAGGAACTACTGGCGAACACAGCGGAGGATCAGGTGCCCATCGCATGGTGGAAGCGCGAGGAGCGTTATGCAGAGCGATTGGCGCCGGGCACCAAATTTGCCGACATCATTGGCGAGATCGATCCCGCCAAGCTCGCACTTGGCACGAGCATGTCCGCTGAAGATGCGCTGCACTTTGGGCTGATTCCGCGCATGCACCGCGGCATCTTTGCGATGAACGAAATTCCGGAGCTCGATGAACTGATCCAGGTGGGACTCTTCAACATCCTCGAAGAACGCGATGTGCAGATTCGCGGCTACCCCATTCAATTCGACCTCGATGTCCTCATCCTTTTCTCCGCCAACCCGGCCACCTACAACCGCTCGGGCAAAGTCATTCCGCAGCTCAAGGATCGCATCGGCTCGCTGATCCAGACGCACTATCCGCTCGACCGCGCCAGAGGCATCGAGATCATGGCGCAGGAGGCGAGCATCGATCTTGAGGGCGAATATCCAGTGGTCGTGCCTTACTTCATGAACGAGATCATCGAGCAGATCAGCGTCTGCGCTCGCCAGTCAAAATATGTCGATCATCAGTCGGGAGTGTCGGCGCGTTTCAGCATCGCCAACTATCGCACCATGGTCGCCAGCGCACGCCATCGTGGAATCAAGCTCGATGAAACGCCTAGCGTGCCTCGCATCAGCGATCTGGGACACTTGCCCACTTCATCGCTGGGCAAACTCGAACTCGACATGATGGGCTCAAGTCAAATGGGCGAGAAGCAGGTGCTCGAGGCGATTCTTGCCGAGGCCATCGGCATCGTGTTTGAAGAGTACGTGGACAAACACGGCCTCGATGAAATCTCCGACATCTTCAGCAAGGGCGTTCGCATCGAAGTGGGCGACCTGCTGCCCAGCTCGAATTATGCCGAGCGCTTGCAGCGCGTGCCCAAGGTGTGGGAGAAAGCGTTTGAAGTGAATGCGGGTGAAAGCGAAGCCATTCGGGCAAGCTGTCTGGAGTTTGTGCTGGCAGGGTTGCACGCCACGGATCGCATTTCGCGCAGCACGAAGCATGGCCGAATTGTTTATGAGGTGCGCTGATCATGAGCAATCCCAATCAGCTTGGCGGCATCATTCATACCTACCAGCAGTATGACCCGGTGAATTTTCCTTCACCTCGCGCCGAAGCTCCCGATCTGGCGACGCCTGCGATGGAGCATCTGCTCCAATACGGCAGCACACGTGAGCTCACCGAAGAAGAACTGGCCAACGCGATTCATCTGGATCCATCGCAGATTGCGGGACTTGGGCCGACGCTTGAATCGCTGCGCGCGATGCTTGAGGAGCGCAAGCGAAAGATTCTCGAAACCTACGAGACTACAAAGGCCCAGGAACGGGCTTCGCGCGCCTTCAAGGATGCATCACGAAACGCGCAGCCGCCCAAGCATCTGGAAACGCGATTTCGCAAGGCGATCACAGAGCAGCAGCTTTACGATCTGGAAAAACTCTACTACGCAGCAGGCGATGATCGCAGCCCCTTCGCGGGCCAGATTGTGCAACTCATCGAACGCCTAGGCGATCAATATCAAATCGAACAGATGGCATCGAAATACGCCTTCACCGGCAGACAGAAGATGACCATCGATGAGGCGCTGGCGATCAAGCAGGAACTCGAAGAGATCGACAAGCTGCTCGAACAACTCAAGGAAGCCGCCAAGAACGCGCAGGTCGGCATCATCGATATGGAACTGCTCGAACAGTTTGCCAATGCGAACGATCTCCAGAACCTGCGGCAGATGATGGAGCAAGTTAACGAATACATGCGCCAGCAGATGGAGCAACAGGGAATCGCCAAGGATGCCAAAGGCCTTCAGCTCACGCCCAAAGCATTCCGCCTGTTTCAGTCGCGGCTGCTCTCGACCATCTTCGCACAGTTGCAGGAATCGAAAACCGGCAAGCATGAAGCTGTCACCGGCGAAGGCTCCATCGAAATCGAGCGCACCAAGGATTATGAGTTTGGCGATTCCATCACGCAGATGGATATTCCCGCCACGATGATCAATGCACTGCTGCGCGAAGGCCCGGGCACACCGGTGCGGATTCGCATGAATGACATCGTCATTCACAAGACGCGCAACAATCCCAAGTGCGCGACCGTGGTGCTTTGCGATATGTCAGGCTCCATGCGTCACGACGGCCTTTATGTCAGCGTCAAGCGCATGGCGCTTGGCCTTGATGGTCTGATTCGCAAAGAATATCCCGGCGACTTTCTACAGTTCATCGAGATGAGCACGTTTGCGAAACCGCGCAGGACGAGTGAGGTGCCGCAGATGATGTACAAGCCGGTGACGATTTACGATCCGATCGTCAGGCTGCGTGCGGACATGAGCGATCCTGAAATCACCGAGAGCCAGATTCCGCCTCACTTCACGAACATCCAGCACGCGATGCAACTTGGCCGTAAGTTTTTGATGACGCAGGACACGCCCAATCGGCAGATGATTCTGATCACCGACGGCTTACCCACGGCTCACTTCGAAGGCGAAATGCTCTACATGCTCTATCCGCCAGATGCGCGCACAGAAGAAGTAACCATGCGCGAAGCCAGACTCTGCGCGAAGGAGAACATCACACTCAATATTTTCCTGCTCCAGAACTGGAACCAGACGAGCGAGGATGTGAAATTCGCCTACCGCATGGCAGAGGCGACCAAGGGACGCGTCATCTTCACTGCAGGAAAAGAACTGGATCGCTTTGTCGTGTGGGATTACATCAAGCGAAAAAAATCGATCGTGACCTGAGCAATCCCGCGACTCACTTCGCAGACTTGGGGAGTAACTTGAGCATCGCTTCGCCCATGCCTTGGCCGATGAGGTAGTACGTTTCCGCGTTGCGATTCCAGTGGAATTCCTGGGACACAGGCGATTCCTCTTTGGGGCGAAAGAAGGCCTTGGTGCCCACGAAGGCGACGTTGCCTTTGAATCCCTCATGCTCAGCTGCCGCCGCTTGTGCTTTCATCAGCGAGAGCGCACGCGGATGTTTTTCTTCGTTGCCGCTCATGCCGGTCTCTGCGATGACGAACGGCAGCTTGGGTGCTTTGAGTTCCTTTCGCACATCGTTAATGAAGTTGACCATGTTCACTTCATACTCGTCGTTGAAGGTCTGATTCACACGATCGTTCCACCCCTGATGCCAGCCGAAGCCGGTCAACTCAAGCGAACGGCCCTTGTACTGCGGAAAAAGTGTGTCCGCTTCGCTCATCACCTGATTCACGAGTTTGATCATTTCTTTGTAGTAGGGGCCCACTTCGCCGCCACTCGATGGCGGACGAAAATCCTTGCCCAGACTCTTGCCGCCCCAGGCGACTTTGATGAGCAGCACAGGTTCATCGATGGCGTTGCCGACGATGGTGCCAAAGCCCAGTTCCGGGCCGATGAGATTTTCCTTCACCCCAAAGCCTGCTTTGAGATCGCCCGTGCGGCCCAGGTACCAAATCTGCACATCCTCTCTGCTGGCCCATGTGCCATCCTTATTGATCAGATGTTTGTACTTGGGCGCGGTGGCTTCGTTCTTCACGAGATATTCAAGTGAACCTTTCCCTTCGTTCTTCTTGGGATTCAAGGTGATCTCGCCTTGGCCTTCCATGTTGGATTGCCCGGCCAAAATGAAAACACGCACCGACTTGCCCGCGTCAGCAGCGAAGCAGTCGGTCGTCATTACCAACATTGCAAGGACGAGAATCGACCAGCAATAATTCGCGGAATGCAATCGGGTCATCACGAGGCTCCTTGAGTGGACGTCGGCTTCAACCATCACTTCCCCAACTATCACTTCTTCATCGTCGCTTCATAACGGCCTTCGATCTTCAGCACATCGCCTTTGATCTCATGTGCCAAGTCGCCTTCAAGTGTCACGCTGGTCGCTGTCTTGGAGACGCATTTCCTAGTCCACAAAATTTTCATGCCATCACGCAATATGCAGGTGCCATCAGGTAGAAACTCGCGGGTGTAGGTGTTCAGATAAACCCAGGTGCCGACGATGGGGTGGCCCTCGAGCGACACCGCCGGCCGCTTGGCGGGGTTGATGATGACAGGCACATCGATCTTCATGTCCTTGGGCAGTTTGGTTTCTTTGGGATCGAGTACGCGCAGGCGCAGGTTCTTGAACTCAACAGGTGCGCCTTCAGATTCGAGACAGAGAAAACCAGAAGCAGGGGAGATGTTGTCGCCGCCGGAGACTTCTTCGCCGTTGACCCACAGGCGGACTTCGCCGTCGATCGCTCTGACGTAATAGTGATTCCAGTTGTTAATGCCCAGCGTGGTTTCTTTGGAAGGAAAACTGCGCTGACCATCGGGGGCGACGGGGGGGAAAGGTTTCATCTTGACCGGGCCAACGGGGAAGACATCGCCGTGGCTGGTGAACCAGTTGCCGGGCTTGTTGTACTGCTTTTCGTAAATCTCTTTGTAGCCCAGATCGAGCACCTGCACCTCGATGCCATGGGGCAGACTGCCGTTGCCTTTTGTGAGATTGATGATCGACTGCGGACTGGCCCAGACGAAGACGCCCGAGTTGCCGCCTTTCTGTTTGTGCATCCACTCGCAGGAGAATTCGAAATTGGTGAGCGGCTCGCTGTAGCGAATCACGCCGGTCGGATTGCCGGTGCAGTAGGCGTGGCCTTCCTTCCAGGTCCAGGTGTCTTCCCAGCAGTTGACGTTGAGAAAGTTTTTGCCGGTGAGTTCCACCCAGCCGGGGCCTACGCCTTTGCTGAAAGTGGGGACGATCTTCGTGGGTTCTTTCGCCGGCTCTTTCGTTGACTCCTTCGCCGGCTCATTCTTAGGTTCGTCAGCAGCCAGCAGCGGCGCTGCGAGCATCATGGCGATGGCAAAGACGAAGTGTGATTTCAGGTTGGTATTCAAGTTGATAACTCCAGTGTCAGGTGTCATGCAATCAGTATAGGGCAAGCGCTGGATATTACTGCAACACTGGATAAAGGGCGATTGCCGGTCGGGTGTGTCGAGGCTCGGCGCTGACACACC
>CAZYQL010000140.1:0-4048 GCA_964650055.1 uncultured Phycisphaeraceae bacterium
TTAGAGATTGCTGATGCGTCAATGCTCAATGCTCAATGCAAATAAGACAAGCGAGGCAAGCAAGGGCGGTTGCCACGACCGATTCAAATTTGAAGCGATCGTGTCAATCGCGCCCGCTATTCACTGGGTTCAGTTACAAGTGCGACGCGAGCGGCTGTAGAGAACCATCATCAGGCCCGGCAGTGCAGCCAATAGCGCCGGTGGCAGCGGAATGATTTGAACCTGCCCCATTCCGATGTTGGTGGTGAGGTCAAACTGTGCGGTGAAGTCAGCACCGGTTCCAGCGCCGCCGAAGAAGTTGAAGGAGCCAGCGAATTGTGTGCCCATGGGGTTGCGGTTGAAGTTGTAATCACCTCGGCTTGCGTCAGTGATGGCCAGACCGTCTTGGTCAACCAGGTTCAAGCTCACATTGCCCGAGGCCAGCAGTTGAGACACGGGAACGTTCGCCGCCGAGGAGTTAAGCCCAGTGCTGCCAGGGCCGGTGGTCACCGTGAATTCGCGGGTGCCGGGGGTACCCAGGCCCAGATACCCATAGAGTTCGCCGTCCACCAAGCTGGGATCTGGAATCGGCAAGCTTGCCACGTTGCCGTTCTGTGCCGAATCCTCATACAGAGCGATGATGGCGTTGGGATTGCCAGCGTCAAAGAGAATGGTTGGCGTGCCCGAGGTCCAAGCACCGAACTTGTAGGTAAAACCATCGGTAGCATTGCCAGTCTTGTCGCGCACTTCCAGTTCGATGAAACCGGTCAATTCATTAATGTTTGTCGCTGGCTGGACGTCAACGCCTCCGAGTTTGACACTGGCGCCGCCGGAGGTTTGGTTGATGGTGCGGACGATAAGCTGGCCCCTGATCTTGTCGCCCACATCAAGGGTGCCGTCGCCGCCATCGGAGAAGGTTGAGAATCGCGATTCGCCTTGGTACGACACATCAGTGGGAGTAGTGCCGAATTCGTTTTGAATTCCCGACAAAACCGATGCTCCCTGCGCCGTCACCCCGCTTAGCAGCACAACGCCAGCGGCAAAGAGTTGGCGCCATCGCTTGGTCGCGCGGTTGGATCGATTGCATTCACATTTCAAGGGGCTGTCCATCATGATCATCCTTTCGAGAAGAAGTTAGAAGTCTTAACAATTGAACCTAGAAACCGAGCGCAGCCGCCAGTTATCCGAGATTCGCCTTTAATGCGTCAGGGAAACCCGCATAGCACTTGGGGAAAATGATTTATTGCCCGTTGAACTGAGAGGGAAATTGATGCGAACGTCGCGGAGCTTGGGCTGGCGAGTTGTAGTGGACGCACTTGAAAACCACGGGTATAGCCGCCGGTGCAGGATGAACCGCACAGCGACCGTTGGCGAGAAATGTGTGTCGATTGCCTACGGCGAGTGGCGTTTTCGCTTACTGGCGATCAAAGAATGGAGCTAGAGCAAGTCAACTTCAGATGTAGCGCAACAATACCAGCCGCGCTCGTCAGGAAGCGGTCTACGCCTTGACTCTCCGACTCCCTTACGGTCGTGGCTCGTGGGGAGCCGGTACAGCTTGCATTGGGAAGCTTTGGTGCGTCGCTGGGGCTGGAATCCACACTCCGCCCACGCGGCAGGCTGCGGAAAGAGGCGAAAAACTAGAATGATACTTATCCCCTTTTCCGGCCTGAATCAATAGCGGTGAGATCACCACGATTTGCAGGATGGGCAATGCCACTGTGCCTGCTGACCGCTCAGAACGAGAGCACTACCGAGAATGTCCAGCGGTAACCGTACAGATCTTCCTTGCTGGTGAGAGGGATTTCGTATGCAGCCCGCACGGCGACGCAAGGCAGTGGTCGCAGTTCGATGCCGAAACCTACGGTCACCACATCTTCGCCGCCACCGAGATTGGTTACGTCCAGACCGGAGAACGGAACCACCTCGGTGCCGCGATCGAGCACGTGGAAGCCGCTGAATTCAAGGACCGGGCTGAACCACTCGCAGACGTAGTAATCCAGATGCACGTTCCAGATCAGGTGATCGGAGTTACCCAGGCCATCGGACTTGTCATCGGCGAAGAAGACGTTGAGCGTGCCGCCCAGGTGCAGACGGTCGAAGCCTTTGTTGGCACTGAGCCAGAGGCGAAGTTCACCATCGTCCTGCAAGGCCTCATCATCACCGACGGAGAACTCATACCCGATACCCGCCGCCAGATGGAATTGGTTGTGCCAGTCCTGGAGGAAATTCCACTTGATGCCTGCTGCCACATCGTTCAAGCCGCCATCATCGACGAGGCCGGAATCGAATTCGGTGTACCCATCCTTGTAGGCGACAAGCTGGATCTGATTGGTGATCGCCAGCCTGATCTGGGCGGCATAGACGCTCGCATCGCCACCATCAATCACCCCGGCCCCGGGAAACTTGTGGTAGACGTACCAGGCACGGACATCGGAGGTGATGAAAGAGTCTTCATGAAAGTAAGGCGTGGTGACCGGATGCACAAAGCGATGCTCGGGCGCTGTGTCCGCTTCCTGCGCCGGTTCGCCGAACAGGACGAATCGGGCATGCTGAGCACTTGCCTGGGCATGCAGGCACAGAAGAAGAATGGATGCGATCAGCGGTGTCGTTTTCATGGTTCTGGCTCTCGATTTCGCGGGATCAATGAGAAATATCCGAATACCCCTGAAGGTAGCTTCTGCTTCATTGGCCACCTTCGGGGATTAACCGAATGTCGCTGCCGAAAGTACCCGACCGGGATTTCTCAGTTGAACTTTGGCCAGCGAACACCGTCAGCCATCGGATAGCGTATTCGTCGTCACACATTGGCCTGTCGGGCTATGGGTAGTTTCTCCGCCGCGATCACATTTCTTGCGATTCTTCGCCCGACGGTCCTTCTTTGATCGATTCGTAAAGCGCTTCTTAGCCGGGATTTTCTGCCCCGACCCCTTTTCTGCCCCCATTGTTCGTTTGACTTGATTCCAACTTATAAAAAAACACGCCGCCCTTGGTGTAATCGAGGGCGGCGTGTCGTTGGTTATCAATGGCGTTGTTTGCGACAGTTGAGTCCTGTCGATCTGTGCGTCAAGACAGAATCAGTCATCGGTGGGTTGATCATTGATCTCGCGCTGACGGGCGCGTTCCCATGCGTCTCGGATGGCGGGCTTGGCACGTTCCCATTCGAGCTTGGACTTGCCGCGGCCGGCTGACCAGTCGTGCTGGAGCTGAGATTCGACATCTTCGAACGACTTGTCCTGGTGTCGGGATTCCGATTCCCAGCCGGATTGGTAAGCGTTTTCGTACTCCTCATACGCTTCGCCGGATCGGACATAAGGGCGATCGGAGTAGTTGGTGCGCCAGTATTCGTGCTCGATGGTGGGGTTGACGGACTCGCCGACGGCTTTGCCTGCGAGACCGCCGAGGATGGCACCGGCGGCAACGCCGATGGATGCCCCCACAGCGGTGCCGATGGGACCTGCGATGGTTCCGATGGCTGCACCAGTTGCTGCGCCGGCGGCGATTCCGCCTGTGGCCGCACCGACGCCTGTGCCTACCGGGTGGGCGCCGTGTGCACCGCTGATGGGATCGCGGTTTTCCTGGGCCTTTTTCACAGACTGTTTGTCTTTGATCCGGTCATCGGACCGATTCTTGTTGGTGGCTGAGTTGGTTGACATGGGGAACTCCTGAAAAAGAGGATGCTAGAGCCAATGGGTTGACGTTCAAGAACAAGGCCGTGATCGATTCTCGCTCGTGAAGAACGGAGGTCGCCCACGGCCTGTTCGGAGGAGTGATGTTGCGCGGTATTACTGAGGGCGGGGCAAGGTGGTGTCGGGGCGCGGAATGGTTCCGCTGTTATCGGTTTTGGGGGTCGTGCTGCTGTCCAGAGCAGAGGTCACCTTGCTGATCACGAGGAACTTGACGCCTTGTTTTTCATACATGGTGCCGGTCACTTGGACCTGCTTATCGAGCCAGGCCGAATTATCGTTCATGCTGTGCTTGTTGTCGTCGCGGTTCTTGTCCGCATCGTTGCCACGAAGAGTCGGCTTGGCGGGCAATTGCGACTTTTCGCTCGGAGTGCCCGGCGTGGTGC
>CAZYQL010000140.1:4148-8425 GCA_964650055.1 uncultured Phycisphaeraceae bacterium
GCGCTCCACTTCGCCGCGCTCGACGAGAATCTTGGAAATCTGTTCGTAGCTGCGCACGACCGGCGGCACATACCATCGCAAGATGGGCATGCTTGCAGGTGTCGCGGACATGGGTACAAAGTTGTGCTTCATTAAATATCTGCTTTCTGTTGGAGGCGAAGCCCTCTTCGAGCGAGTAGGAATGTGACTGCGAAAGGGAGGCTGACCTCACGAACAGCCGCGCGCCAGAAAAATGATGAGCAGGATGGGGATCGGCACACCCAGCGCCCACAGCAGCACCATCGGCCGCACTTTTCCCGCGCTGCGAACGCGACGGTTCAATAGCGCCGGCGTCACCAATCCTTGGGCCTTGTTGCATTCAATCTCTGTCGCACGATTGTTCATGAAATCATCCTTTTCAAAATTCGAATGACCTTCGATGTATAAGTATGTGCGAACAGACGTGCTCTGAATATGGGCGTTTCCCGCCGGTGGTCGTAAGCCGCTGGCTTGCTTCACACTGAGATTTCCTTGCTTCTCCCCAGTGCCCAAAGGCATCGGGATGCATTCACAGTGGTGAGCCACCCGCAAAATACGACATGGCGCTGCCGCCCATCGCGCTGCCGTGGCTTACGCCGCAGCGCGGCTTGGGCAACACTGTGCCCACGCGGCAGGCGGCGGAAAGAGGCGACAAAATAGAACGACACCTTTTGCCCGCAAGGGAACTGTTCTTGCCAATCCATCTCTTCTGACGATTCACGGGCACCATCGTTGGTCTTCGCATGTGAACGAAAATGTACTGGCAGATGCGTCACAACTGCGGAGAAAATAAGGCTCCGAAAAAGTCTGTCACGCGATCGATGAAGGGACGAGAGTTCCACTCCTCGAGTGTGACCCGCTTCGAATCGCCAATGTCTTTCTTGAGCAATGCCTCTTGGGCGATGGCAAACTCAGCATCGTAAAGATTCAGGTTTGCCTCATCGTTAAGACGGAACGAGCGGTTGCTTACATTGGTGGACCCGACAGAAGTCCATAGACCATCGACCACCATCAATTTCGTGTGGTAAAGCGAGGGTTGATATTCGTATATTTCCACGCCTGCTTCGAGAAGCTTGCCCCATACAGCGCGCGAGGCTCCGCGGGCGATATCTGAATCTGTCAGTTCGCCGGGCACGATGATTCTCACCGCCACGCCGCGCTGGCGCGCTGCAACAAGCGTGGCCAGAGTCGAATCATCGGGCACGAAGTAGGGAGTCGCCAGATACACGGAATGCTCCGCAGCATTGATTGAGAGCAAGTACATGAGCTGCATACTGGCGCTGCCACTTTCGGGAGAACTGATGAAGACCTGCCCGTACAACGGCCCCACGTCTTCAAGTTGCGGAAAGTAGTCCGGCCCGTCGAGCACCTGTCCTCGCGCTTCGATCCAGTTGTCAATGAACGCCGCCTGAAGGCTGGCGACCACAGGCCCCTCCACGCGGTAATGATTGTCGCGCCAGCGACTGCGAGTGTCAGCGTCACCGAGCCATTCATCAGCAATACCCACGCCACCTGTAAAACCAATGCGCCCATCGACCACAAGGATCTTGCGATGGGTGCGATAGTTCACTTTGTCGAGCGTGAAAAAATCGATCGGGCGATAAATCAGGACTTCGGCGCCAGACTCGCGCATTTGGGCGATGTATGCCTGGTCTATTTCTGAGGCACCGATGCCGTCGATGATGACATGAACCTTCACTCCTGCACGCGCTCTCTCGGAGAGTGCCTCAGTGAACTGTGCGCCGATGTCACCGGACCAGTAAATGAAAGTTTCCAGTGTGATTGTCTTGCTTGCCGAGCGAATCGCGCTGAGCATGGCGGGGAAGATTTCCTTGCCATTGACCAACGTGTCAACGCGATTGCCTTGAATCATGGGCGGCCCCAGCAGCCGGTTCATGGTGCGGACGAACTGCGGATCTTTGACGCCATAGCTGTGGATGAGCGGCTCGCGCAGCGGCGGCGGCGCCCCGCAGCCGGCGAGCAGCACCATCGCCGCAAGAATGACTGCCATCGCGGCTCGCCGAGAAAGCTCAGGGCCATAACGGGCGACTCTCAGTAGGAATTTCGACTCAGCGATGTTGCTCATATCTGACTGTAGATCAGCGCACAGGGCAGTGGCGCAGGCGCTGGTCAATAATCCTTTGATCCCTGAAAATATCGTTTAGTAAAGCGTATGGCCGCTGATCTACAGGCAAAAGTCTGATGCCTGTATTGCCGCATTTCGTAGTCTTTCCCGTGCCCGTCAAACTATATAGTTTTCGTAGTCATGCTCCATTGTTCGATGGACGGGCTGCGGGGCAAAGAATATTGGTGACGAGGAATAATTTAATGAAATATCAAAGCCGAATTCTTGCCGTCGCCCTATTTACAATGGCCAGCGTGGTCATACTGTTCGCCTTCTCCGCGATCGCTGCGGACCCTCAGGCAGCCGCCAAACCCCCCGTGCTCGCTGGGGAGGCCCCGCCGACGAAGTTTGTCGCACTCGATACCTCTCACCTGATGGGTTCGCCTGATCGCCATGCCGTGTTTGGTGTGGAGAAGGCATTCCCTCATCTGACCTTCAAACGGCCTCTGGAATTCACTCACGCAGGCGATGGTTCAGGACGCGTGTTTGTCATCGAGCAGGATGGGCGGATTCTTGTGTTTGCGAATCGACACGATGTGAAGGAAGCCAAAGTGTTCCTCGACATCCGCGACAAAGTCCGCCGCGAACACAACGAAGAGGGCCTACTGGGCCTCGCATTCCACCCCAAGTTCCGCGACAACGGCGAGTTCTTCGTTTTCCATTCGGTCACGCCCAAAGGTTCTGTCGTGTCGCGGTTCAAGGTTTCCAATGACGCCGACCGCGCTGATCCTGCCTCGCAAGAAATACTGCTTCAGTTCGCCAAGCCCTACGGCAACCACAACGGCGGGAGCATGAAGTTCGGGCCTGATGGGTTTCTCTACATAGGCTTAGGCGACGGCGGCGCGGGCAACGATCCGCAGGAAAACGGCCAGAACCTTCAGACTCTCCTGGGCAAGCTGCTTCGTATTGATGTCGATCGCAAGGACGAAGGACTCAGCTATGCCATCCCCAAGGACAACCCCTTCGCAGGTCAGGCCAGAGCGCGTGGCGAGATCTGGGCGTATGGGCTGCGAAACATCTGGCGGATTGCCTTTGACCGCGAGTCGGGAACGCTATGGGCAGCCGATGTCGGGCAGGATCATCACGAAGAGGTGAACATCATCGTGCGCGGCGGTAACTACGGATGGAACTTTCGCGAAGGCAAGCACCCGCGCGATGAGAAGAACCCTCGCACTGCGGTGGGCGACTTTATAGATCCCGTGTTCGACTATCCGCGCATCGAAGGCAAATCGATTACCGGCGGCCTGGTCTATCGCGGGAAGCGCCTGCCGCAGCTTGCCGGTGCCTATCTATATGCGGATTATATTTCGGGCAATATGTGGGCACTGCGCACCGATGGAAAGATAGTGAAATCCAATGACAAGATCGCCCGCACGAGTTTACTCATCAGCGCATTCGGAGAGGACGAAGAAGGCGAAGTATATTTCACTGCGTTTGATGGCGCCATCTATCGATTCCGTGACGTCCCCCAGCCGGCCGCATCGATGGCGTTTCCGCGCACGCTGACGCAGACCAAGCTCTTCGCCTCGGTGCCGGACCACAAACCGGGGCAGGCGATGATTCCATACAGCGTGAATGTGCCGCTCTGGTCTGACGGCGCGGAAAAGGACCGATTCATCGTGCTCCCAGCGGGCGCAACTGTTGAATGGAAAGATAAGGAAAGCTGGGAATTTCCCGTGGGCACGGTCATCGTCAAGACATTTCTCCTGCAAACCGACGAGCAGAATCCCAAGGAACTTCGCCGCCTCGAGACGCGGCTCTGGCTGCATAATCCGCGCGGCTGGGAAGGATTCACCTACCTCTGGAACGAGGAACAGACCGAGGCTCACTTGATGGGCGACTGGCCTGTGACGCAACAGTTCGATGTGAAAACTCCCACCGGCAAGGTGAAGCAAACCTGGTATTTCCCCAGTCGATCTGACTGCCAGGCTTGCCACACGCACAACGCCGGCTTCGTGCTCGGATTGAACACGCGACAACTCAACCGCCCATACAACTTCCAAGAAAACGCCGACACCCCCAACCACACCCCCAACCAGATCGACATGCTCCGTGCGCTGGGCGTCTTCAAGAACGACGTCGTCAAACCTTCATCAGAGCTCGAATCGTTTCCCGACTGGAAGAGCAAGGCAGG
>CAZYQL010000140.1:8525-11094 GCA_964650055.1 uncultured Phycisphaeraceae bacterium
CGACATCACGATCCTTGCCCGCGCGTATCTCGATGCGAATTGTTCCATGTGCCACAGTCCAGGAGGCCCCGGCAACGCGCAGGGCGCTGCGATGGACATGCGCTTTCATCAGCCGCTGGAGCAGGCTTTTCCCGCGAAGAAGGATGTCAAGGCTGGCGACCCTCGCAGTTGGAACGTGCTCCATCGCATGGGGACGCGTGACACCAAAGCACCCCGGCAACAGATGCCGCCGCTGGCTACTTTTCGCGTGGATGATCAAGCAGTCCACGTGATCCAGAAATGGCTGGATCAGCTTGAGAAGAAGTAGACTGGGAGCGGCGCGGTAAGTTTTCCGGGCACGTGCGACACGGACAGGCCGTCACTCTGGACGGCCTGTCCCCTTTTCCGGTTCCATCAATCGGCCCCACTACACCTGGGGAGTCCGAATCTCATTTCACATCAAGATTTCGCTTGCGTGACATCGACGCGTTCGAGCGAAGTCTCTGCCGGGCCGCCCAACACTTGGCCTGTCGCCCTGAAGCGCGAGCCGTGACAAGGGCAGTCCCACGTGGATTCCGCCCCGTTCCAGTGGACGATGCATCCCATGTGCGGACAGACGGGCGACACCATGGTGACCCCGCCCTTCTCGTCCATATAGGCCGCGACGCGCCTGCCATCGATCCGCAGGATTTTTCCCTCGCCCGGTGCCAAGGCATCGACGCTTTTGCCCTCGCTGCGGGTGAGGCGATCCTTGATCATGTAGTACGGATAATCAATATTCTCACGCAGGTAATCCCACGTGCCGCCACGGATCTTCTTACGGCTCACAGAAAACAGGTCGCTCCACGGGTTCTTGCGGCCCATCGCAGCGTCGCACGCCATCATCGCGCCCAACGTGCCAAATGTCATGCCGTTGCCGGCGTAACCGGTGGCCGCGAACTGCCCCTTGGCAACCTCTCCGATGTAAGGCAGCCCGTCGTTGGACCCGAACACCTGACCCGACCAGTGGTGGTCCACCACCGCCTGCGGGAGGTGGGTCAGCAGCATCCGCACCAGATTCTGGAAGTTGGTTTTCGTGTCCGTCTGCTGGCCGGTCTTATGGTCCTCGCCGCCGAAGATGGCGTAGTCGTGGCCCTCGTGGCGGTCGATGCGCAGGTAGTAGTAAGGGTCCGATGTGTCCCAGAACAGTGCCTCGGGATAGAGGCCTTGGGGCAGCCTTGCACCGACGGCGTAAGTCGAATGCGGCACCAGCTTCGACTGCAGCAGGGTCGCGGAAACCAGACTCGCCTTGCCCATCAGCGGGGTGTGCGTTGCGACAACCACATACCCGCATTCGATGGATTGACCATTCGCCTTCACATTCAACGGCTCCTCGCCTACCTCCTGCACTTCTGTTTGTTCAAAGACATGACACCCGTCGCCAGGGATCATGGCGAGCAAGGCCTTCAGATACTTCACGGGATGAAACTTCGCCTGATTCGCAAAGCGGATGCCGGGGCGATTGAACACCGGCACCTTGTCCATGTACAGACCTTCAAAGTCCATTTCGGCCGCAGCTTCCGCTTCCTGCTGCAGGCTCTTCGCATCATCTGCTGGATCTTTTTTCAAGGACCCAAACAGATACCCCGGCACATGACGGAACTCACAGTCCGCTTGCTCTTGCCGAATATTTTCCTCGATCTGTTGCATCGCCGCCAGCCCGGCGTCCCAGGCCGCCTGACCATCGTCACGGCCGAAGTATTTCACCAGCTCGCTGGGCAGTAGATCGGTGACATAGGTGATGTGGGCAGTCGTGTGCCCTGTATCACGGCGAAGGCACTGCTCGCGCTCCACCAGCGCCACCGTGCGGCCGGCGCGTTTGAGCAGGTAGGCCGCGGTGATGCCCGTGATGCCGCCGCCGATGACGACAACATCGACTCGCAGATTATTTTCCAACCGGGGATAGCGTCTCTCGCCTGCCGCAGTCAACCAATAGGACATGGTCACGGGAAGCCTCCAAGTCTTGAGGAAAATTTTGAAGGAGATAAGGCCGCCCGTCGCCGCTCAGCGACCGGCGTCCGATTTCAGGCCATCGCACCGGCCATCTTGCTGCACTCTTCCGCACAGCGCTTGCACGCTTCAGCGCAGCGCTTGCAGTGGCTCATCGCCGCGTGCTTCTGACATTCGGCACCACATGCTTCGCAAACCTCGGCGCATAGCCGGCAGAGGTCGGCCGCGAACTGGGAGCCGCGGCTCATAAGACCCGCCGCAGCCCGGCAAATCGTCGCGCAGTCGCGATCCAAGCGGATACAAGCCGCCATCATTTTCACGTCCTTTTCGTCCAGGCAAGCATCCGCGCAGCGCTCGCACTCGGTCGCGCACTGCACACACGCTTCGATACACGACTGATACTTTTGGTGAGCCATGGAAGATATCCTTTCGAGAAAATGTTACGTGGCGGCTGAAAAAACGTCGGCCTGCTCTACACTCACGGGCCTCAACCTTATTATCCAGTACCCCCGGGCGCAACCTATCGGCAAATGGATGAAACAGCCATCATCTGGCTGCGGTGAATCGCGGTGGTTATAGTCCTTCGGGGAAGAATACCGGA
>CAZYQL010000141.1:0-11089 GCA_964650055.1 uncultured Phycisphaeraceae bacterium
TCTGTCCCCTGTCCCCTGACCTCTTCCCCCGGACTCCCATGACCACTTCCCGCCGTATCGAAATGTATGACACGACCCTTCGCGATGGCTCGCAGGGTGAAGGCATCAATTTTTCGCTGGTGGACAAGCTCAAGATCACCCGCCGACTTGATGCGCTGGGCATCGACTTCATCGAAGGGGGCTACCCGCTGTCGAATCCCAAGGATGCCGCCTATTTCGAAGAGGCGGCCAAGCTCAAGCTGTCGCACGCCAAGATCGTCGCCTTCGGCATGACCCGTCGCAAAGGCGTCAAAGCTTGCGATGATCCAGGCATGAAGGCCCTCGTCGCCAGCAAGGCTCCGATCATCACCATCGTCGGCAAGACCTGGGACCTGCATGTCGATGAGGTGCTGCGCGTCAGTCATCAGGAAAATCTGGACATGATCCGCGATTCGGTCTCCTTCGTGCGCGAACAGGGGCTCGATGTTTTCTACGATGCGGAACACTTCTTCGATGGCTTTAATGCGAACCGTGAGTACGCGCTTCAGACGCTCACGGCTGCGATCGAAGGCGGCGCATCACGCGTCGTCCTCTGCGACACCAACGGCGGGTCCCTCTCGGCCTGGGTCACCAAGGCCATCGAAGATCTCCATGCCAGTCTCGCTGACGTCATCAAGGCATCCAAATATTTCGTCGGCTTTGGCATCCATGTGCACAACGATGGCGGCCTCGCCACCGCCAACAGTCTCGCTGCTGTCGAAGCGGGAGCGGTACAGGTGCAAGGCACCATCAACGGCATCGGTGAACGCTGCGGCAATGTCGATCTCACCACCGTTGCTGCGAACCTGCGACTGAAAATGGGATACGACTGTCTCGTCGGTGATTCGATTCAGAAACTGACCGATGCGAGTAGGTATGTTTATGAAGTGGCGAATCTTAATCCAGTTAATGGTCAGCCGTTTGTCGGCGCTT
The DNA here is from genome assembly GCA_964650055.1 of uncultured Phycisphaeraceae bacterium. Lineage (GTDB taxonomy): Bacteria > Planctomycetota > Phycisphaerae > Phycisphaerales > Phycisphaeraceae > JTS-RE9. The sequence goes on from CAZYQL010000141.1 coordinate 952, forward strand.
CCGCCTTTGCACACAAGGGTGGCATGCATGTTCATGCAGTACAGCGCATCGCTCACAGCTATGAACACATCACGCCCGATTCTGTTGGCAACAGCCGCCGCGTTCTCGTGAGCGAGCTTTCAGGCGTCAGCAATATCGCCGCAACACTTGGCCCCAAGTTCGGTATCGGTGACGATCGCGAACTGCAAAAGAAAATTCTCGAGCGCGTCAATGATCTCGAAAACCAGGGCTATCAGTTCGAAGTCGCCACTGCGAGTTTCGAACTGCTCATGCACGAAGCGATGGGCACGCTGCCCAGGCTCTGGGATCTGGATCACTATCGCTGTGTGATTTACAAGCATGATTCACAGGCTGCCGTCACTGAAGCGACGGTGAAGCTGCGCGTCAAAGGTGTCGTCGAGCATCATGTGGCTGAAGGCGATGGCCCGGTAAATGCGCTTGATGCAGCGCTGCGTAAATGTCTGCTTGGCCACTATCCGCAACTGGAAGCGCTGCACCTGCGCGACTTCCGTGTGCGTGTGGTCAATCCCACTGCCGAGTCTGCTGCGAAGGTGCGCGTCATCTCCGAGTTTGCCCGCAAACTGTCTGGTGATGCCGATGGCGAAGCGACCGGCGAAATGTTCGCTACCGTGGGCGTCAACGAAAACATCGTCGATGCTTCATGGGAAGCGCTCACCGCTGCGTTTGTCTATCACCTCATCGAGATGCGCTCGCCTGACAAGCGCATGGCACAGATGCAGCCGCAGCAGTGATTGAGGGTAGAGGCTGTCCGAGCAGCAGACGCTCCGTCGTCACGAAGCGGCCGTGTCGCTATTGGATTGGCCATCGCTGAGCACCCACTGCGTGGCATGCTGAATCAGTTCGCTGGCGTTTTTCAATTGCAGTTTCAGCTTGATGTGTTCGCGGTGTGATTCGATCGTCTTGATCGACACACAAAGTCGCTCGGCGACCTGCCTGGTTCCCATGCCCTTGCCAAGCAGTTCAAAAACCTCCAGTTCCCGATCGCTCAGGCGATCCAGCGGCATTCGGCTATCGCTGCTGCGCCCGCCGACGATTGATCCAAGCATGCGAGAGGCCATGCGCTCGCTGACATAAATCTCACCGCGCAAGATGGTGCGGATGGCGGTGATCAGGCGGTCGGTGCCCTCCTGTTTCATGATGTAGCCTCGGGCACCAGCACGCAGCACGCGCTCGGCATAGAGACTCTCATCATGCATGGAAAGCACCAGCAAATGCAACTCAGGATTGGTAATGCGCACTTGTTTGACCAGTTCAAGGCCGCCGATGCCTTCGAGGGTCAGATCGATAATCGCCACATCAAGAGGGTGCTGCTTGATAGCTTCCAATGCATCGTGAAAGTTCTCAGCCTCGGCGACGACCTTCATGTCCGGTTCCTGACTGAGCATGGCGACAAGGCCCCGCCGGACGATGGGGTGGTCATCGACGATGAGCATGCGAATCAGCTTGGGCTGAGCAGATTTTTCAGTATTGGATTTACGGCGTGCTTTGCTGGCGGGGCTCATAGTTTGCTCCTCGTAGATGAGTTGCCATGGGTGTGATGTTCAAACGAACAGGACACGATGGTTCCACGGTTGGCTGCGCTGATTACCTCCAGCGAAGCACCGATCATTTTGGCGCGGTGTTGCATGATGTGAACACCGCGCCCAGTTTCGCGCGGAACATCAGTCGCTATGCCTCTGCCGTTGTCAGCGATGCGCAGCGTTCCCAGGCCCTTTCCTGCGTAAAGTCCCAGCGTAATTTCCGTTGGCTTTCCATGTTTGATCGCGTTGTTCACTGCTTCCTGCGCGATGTAGTAAAGATGGGTCGATACATGATGGTCGGCGATCCAAAGTGGACGTGGGCAATCAAATTGACAGGCAATCCCGTGCACTTCCTGAACCATGTCCACCAGGCCTCGCAGGGAATACATGAGTCCATCGGGTTCAAGCGTGACAGGACACAGACCTTTGACCAAGGCGCGCGTGTGGTCGATCGCTGTGTTGACGAGTTTCACAATTTCGCCAGCGCTGGTGGATTCCGGCTGGCCCTGCGATTGCAGCTTGCGCTGAAGAACACCGGCGAGGAACGCGATGCCGGTCAGTTCCTGCCCAAGACCATCATGCAGGTCCCGTCCGATGCGTTCGCGCTCCTGCGTGCTGACATCAAGTACCTCGCGCTCCAGTCGCTTGCGCTCGCTGATGTCGCGGAGAATGCCAGTAAAGATGCGGCGATCGCCCAGCTTCACTTCACTGACCGCCAGGTCAATGGGAAAAGTGGTGCCGTTCTTTCGAAGGCCGACTACCTCACGTCCGATGCCGATGATCCGGGCAACACCCGTGGTCTGGTAGCGGTGCAGGTATTCATCGTGTTCTTTTCGGTACGGCTCGGGCATGATCATGATGACGTTGCGACCGATAGTTTCTTCCTCGGTATAACCAAACAATCGCTGAGCGGCAGGATTGAAGCTCTGCATGGTGCCAGCTTCGTCGATGGTGATGATCGCATCGACGGTTGTATTAAAGATGGCCTGCAATTGCTCTTTGCTATCACTGAGGGATTGCGCATCGCGGCGTTGTTGCGATTGACTTCGGCCGCCACTAAGCGCTGTCAGAAGTTGATCCATGCCATCGCGCAGTTCAGTGGGCACGGTGTCGCGCAGCTTGTTCCAATGCTCAGTGATCACGCTGAGCGCTTGCAAAGGTGAACCACCATCGGTGGTTTCAGATCGTTTCGAAGATGATCGCGAGTGAGGCATCCGGGTTCAAGTAAAATCAATGCGGGCCGTCGGGGCTGGGAAGATGTGAATGCTAACGCAACGGACGGAAGGGGCCTATCGTGGATTCTCCGATATGAAGTATGGGCCTCGCTAGCGGTCGCTTCTTTGGATGAAATGAGCTCACTCCCACTGAGCATTCCCATAAACTCAATCGCGCGTTTCAGGCTCGATATAGAGCCGATATCGCAAGGTCGGGCCGATCATGCGGCGAAGCGGGCCGGTGAGATAGAGAATGAAATAGACCGAGCCGAAGAGCCCCAGATGAAGCATGCCGGGCATCACCAGCCCTGCGCTGAAAAGCCAGGCGGCGTCATAGACGATGAGCCAGAGAATCGCCAGACGGGTGTAGGCCCTGGCGGCTCGCCTTTGGCTTTCGTGATCGATGGGCGTGATGGATTGTCTTTTACGCGTGTGGATGACGAAGAAGGCGGAGATGCCGGTGAAGATAGCACCGGCAATGGCGGGGCCGATCCAGATGAAGGGGCGACCGTAGGCGAGGATGGTGCCGCGCCACGCCATGAACGCAATGATGGCAGCGGTGCCCAGCGCCCAGCCCACGGCCAGTCGCAGTATTTCGCGCCGGTCCAGCGTGGGGCGTTTTTCTTCCAGGAGGTGTGCCAGCGCAGTCGCTGCAGCGACGTGCGTCATCGTCATCCACAGCGGCCAGGCGAAGCCCATGTGCGAGTTGGGGATGAGCATCGTCATCATGCGGATCAGCGCCAGCGCGAGGATGCCCGCCGCAGGCAGATATTTTCCAGTCGCATTGAAAAACAGAAGACCGGCAGCAGCCAGCGCGGTGAGCAGTAGCGCTTCATGGCCAAGGAGCGCGCCGGTGACCATGGCGATGAGTAAGCCGACGATGGCGATGATGACAGCACTGCTGCGGCGAAGGTGGCCAGCAGGAATGGGGCGCTGCGGGCTGAACAGACGGTCGTGGCGGGCATCGAGCACATCATTGAGCGCCACGCCATAGATGTGCAGCCCCAGCGCAACGATGGCCGTCCAGAGCAGCGCCATCAGGAGCGGCATCTCGCTGAGCACGGCGGTGCGACCCGACTCGGGTTCTATGTAGATCGCCAGAAAAACCGTCAACCAGCAGTTGCTGACCACCGCCAGCGCCAAGGCGATGCGCGTCAGGTGAATCAATGGCAGTAGCTGCGGCAGTGGAGGCATGGAAAAAAACTTCACGCGTTCACGTGAGGCATTCAAGTCTAATCGTGCTTCATGATAGGCGCGTTTGGCCTTGCCCAGTGTGTGCGATTTGCAAGCTCGCCTCATTTGAGCGATAAATCCCGGCCCAAAACCTGACGTTTGCAACCAACGATTCAATCCAACCAAAGGACATTTAGCATGGAACAGACCACCCTCATCATCCTCAAGCCTGATGCAGTTCAGCGCGGCCTCATGGGTCGCATCATCGCGCGCTTCGAGGACAAAGGCTTGACCGTCGTCGCCGCCAAGCTGATGCAGATCACGGCCGACCTCGCCGCCAAGCATTATGCAGCTCACAAAGAGCGCCCGTTCTATCCGGGCCTGGTCGGCTTTATGACCAGCGGCCCTGTGCTGGTGCTGGCGATCAAGGGCAAAGAAGCGATCGCGGTCTGCCGCAAACTGATGGGCAAGACCACCGGCTACGAAGCTGAACCTGGCACCGTGCGCGGCGACTTCTCCAGTAGCAAGAGCTACAACCTCGTGCACGGCTCCGACAGCGAAGAGTCCGCGAAAACCGAAGTCGATCTCTTTTTCAAGAAAGAAGAAATCCTCGACTTCACCCGCGACACCTACCGCTGGATCGTGGATAACAGCGCGGGCAAAGCGGAGTGATCATTCGGCTCGCATCGCACATTTAGAAGATACTCAAAGCCCATCCACTCCCGTGGTTGGGTTTTTCATTTCGGTTGACGACGCGATTCAATTCTCTGCAAACTCACCGCCGCCGCACTGCGAACTGATGGGTCTTCATCATTTATCGCTCCTCGAAGTGCCTCGATGATGCTCAGGATTTGAGGCGACTCCGATCGGCCCGAAAGCCACATAGGGATTTTGAAATCGCGAAGAGCAGGATCCAATGATTGAAGCGTTGTTTCACTCATGGCGCTCAAAAATGCGTGATCAATCAGCGACATCTGGAACGCTGTTCGCTCCAACAGCGAAACCGCCTGCAAACGAATCTTGGGATAAGCACTGTTTTGCACCGCAAATTCCAAGGCCGCAATGGCCTGTGCTTCTTGAACATCCTTGAGTGCCAGCAGTACCCCTTCGCGCGTGCGCTCACTGGCAGCATTCACAAACGCGGGTGCCAGTTCCCACTCATTAATCATGCGGATCGCGAGCACCTTGGCTATTCGAGCGGTGTCATCTGAATCATCCAGTGAACCCATCAGTTCCACGGCTGCGTCCTTGGCTTTGAGATAACCCAGCGTCAGCGCGGCTTCCATGCGCACCTTGGTATTCGTGTCATTTTTAGCGCGATGAATCAGGCCTTTGATCGCGGGCTGCGTATCCACACTCCGCATCCGCAAAGCGCGAGCAGCCTCGGCCCGCAGCGCATCGGGACCATTGTGCAGCGCGGTGATGAATGACTTGGTGGGGTCGAATGCAGTAGGTGTCTTTTGTGGATTACGTGCCCAACCAGTGCCATGATAATTGACTTGCCACTCGTTCGTCATATCTCTTAGTTGCCAGAGTGCTTCGATCCGACGTTCATTGGATTGCTTGCGATCGGCGAGGATTTCTTGCAAATCTTCCTTCGCGGCAGTGCTCGGTTTTGTTCTGCAATCGTCGGATGAGAACACCATGGATCGATCATCACGCTGCGCCTTGGCGGGCTCGCCGGGCGTACTGATGACGGTGGTGTAGTTGGGGCCGTGGATGATGTGTAATTGACCATCGTGCCAGTAGAGAAGTTCGATCTCATTTAATCCATCGGCATAGACCATCACATCCGACTTGGCCTTGGGCGCGTCGCTCCCCAACCACAAAACTTGGCCCAACAAATGTTGCGGCAATCGCTTCGCTTGATCCTGCACATCCACGATGCGCAGCGCAGAAGCAAAGTGATTGCCTTCATCATCGCGGGTGGTGACGCTTGGAAGTCGCCGCGTATTCTGTCGATGAAACGCAAGGTGAATCGTCATCGTTCCTGCGAGTCGTGTTCCCTCGCTTTTGTCGTCAGATGAATCTGAGAAGGCTAGGCCGTTGTTCGATTTGCTCGCGTCAGTCGTACAACCACCAGCACCTACAAACAACACGATCAGCAGTAGTGCAAATAGATTCGCTTGGGCGATTTGTCGGAACCTCATGGCATCACCTTTCGTAGATCACTGGCACACAAGTGTATGATTGATCATAATGATCGCTCAGAGTTTTCTTCCCTTGAATTACAGGAGCATTTCAATGTCACGATTCGGATTTCTCGCACTGGCCCTTTCGCTTTCCCTCGCTTTTGCAGTGGGCTGCGATAATCGCACCAAAACTGAAAAGACCATGGACTCGCTCAAGGAGAAAGCGGGCTCTGCCTGGAACAGGCTCAAGGATATGAGGAACCAAGGCGAGTTTGTTGATGCCGCCAAGAAGCAACTCGAAGCGGGCAAAGATAAGGTCGAGGAGCTCACAGCCAAACTCAAAGAGGCGAATCCGGAAATGAAGGCCAAGCTCGATGAGCAGATCCGCAAGCTCAAGAGTAATCTCAGTGATGCGGAAGTGGCCTTGAAGAAGGCAGCCGACGAACCGGAAAAGACCTGGGAAAGCCTCAAGGCCAAGGCAATGGAAGCCCTGAAAAAAGCCGAGGAAGCGACGCAGCAGTAAACAGCACCATTATTGCCCCGGCCTCTGGCCGGGGCAATGTGCAATCATCATCGGCCAATCACGCCAAGCGCCGCCTCTGTACGGCGCTTGTTTTATTTCTCCTTCGCCAGTCCGATGATCCTGATCCGTGTCATCTCGATGTGCATGCGTAGCTGGTAAAACTCCTGCATGTAGGACAGGGGCACGACGGTGGAGTTGACCTCGCGATCGAGCTGCCGGAGGCTCACGATTTCATTGTCCAGATTCGCAGCGGTATCGGAGCTGCTCAGATCATCATCGATCTTCTTGAGCACACGATACCACTTGTAAATCCTTCGCCTGATTCGCCAGCGGTAGAGCGGCGGAGCAATGCGGAACATCGGCAAGAGCAACGTCAGCAGCGGCAACAGAAAAATCTTCATGCGATCAATCAGCGACGCAGCCCAGAACGGCAGCACGCGAAACAGAAACGAAGGCCCATTTTCAAAGTAATGTTTCGCTGCGGGATTTATCGGGAATTCGGTGTACTTGAGCGACGGAAACATGGCTGCTTCCGAGACCAGCCCGCCGCGCTCGTGTGCGCTTTTGGCAGCTTCGACCAGCAGCGGCACCACCGAGGCGTGCACATCGCTTCGCACCACAAGGTTCGCCGCCGGCGCCAGGAGCGTCACCGTCTGGCCCGGCAGATTCGCTTTCATATCCAGCACGCCTTCGGGCAAAGTGACGCTGGTGAGATACGTCATGCGGCGGTGATACGTATCGGCCAGCGCGAAACTCATCAGATGAATATCAGGCTCATCGATCAGATCGCGCACGATCGCGCTGGTCGGCGAGATGACGAACACAGCGGCATCAATCTCGCCTGCCTTGAGCGCAAGTGCGGCGGCCTCCCCGCCCAGTGGTTCAAAGCGCGTGGCGCTGCCGGTGGTGGCGTCGGGTGTGGAACTGGCGGTGACGCCGCTCTCATCAAAGAGCTGCTGCGCCATGACGCGCACACCGCTGCCTTGGGCACCGATGGCGATGATGCGGCCGCGCAGTTCTTCGATGCGTGTGAAGGGCTTGCTGCCGCGATGAAAAATCCAGACCGGTTCTAGGTAAAGGCTGCCCACGGCTTGCAGGTCTTTTGAGAGTGGCCGCGAAGCGGTACCGCCTTGCACGATGGCAATGGAGACATCGCTTTCGACATCTTCCAGCAGGGCGTAATTTTCCATGGAGCCTGCGGTCTCGCGGACAACCAGTTCGATGCCGGCATCGGCGAAATGCTGGGCATACTGTTTGGCGAACGCGTAGTACGCACCGTTCTTGCTGCCGGTGGCGATGACGATGCGGCTGGGCGGCGCAGGCTTGACGAAGAAAGACGCGATGACAAATCCGATGATGACCAGCACAATGGCCGGCCCCCAGATTTTCCAATACTCGGCGCGGCTGGGGCGGAAACGATTCAATAATGAAAGCTGGTTCATCTTGGGCATGACACCTCCGGGACAGTTTCTGCAAGTGTATCGGAGGCAGCGGCCAATCGTGCGCAGCGCGGTAAGCTGGTGATGCACACCAAGCCCGATTGTGAGGCTTTGCGAACCGTCGGGGTATTGTGCTTTGGGGATCCAACACGACCCCGACGGCTCGCAGACTCGCCATCGGGCTTGGTTCTTTTCAACGAGAGTAATCAACATGCGAATTCTTTGCGTCCTGTTCTTTGTCTTATCTTTGGGCAGCATCACGATGGCGCAGGATGCCAAGCCGCTGCCGCCGATCAAGCCCATCGAGCGCGTGCTGCCACCCAAAGGCGTGACGATTGCTAAGGAAGAACGCGAGAAACTGGAAGCTCGCCTGCTGACGGTGACCAAGGCCATCGCCGCTGCCAAGCTCGATGCGCAGCTCAAGCCTGATGTGGAGATTTATACGAAGGCAGTGCGATGGGCGCTGGATTTTGATGAGTTCTACGATGCGAAAAAAGATGTCGCCAAGGCTCATGCCGCGCTCGACTCCGCACAGAAGCGACTCGATGAACTCAAGAGCGGCAAGGCAAGTTGGCCGACGCAGCGCGGCCTGATCGCGCGGGGCTATCGCAGTGATATTGATGATTCGGTGCAGCCGTATGGCTTGCACATCCCGGCGAATCTTGATTTGTCGAAACCGGTACCGCTGCTCGTCTGGCTCCACGGCCGAGGCGACAAGGAAACCGATCTGCACTTCATCGCCACGCGCGAAAAGAGCAAAGGCGAGTTCGCACCCGACTGGTGCATCACACTCCATCCCTATGGCCGAGGCACGATTGGCTTTAAGTTCGCTGGCGAAATCGATGTGCTCGATGCGATCAAGAGTGTGAAGCAGCGATACAAGATCGATGAAGATCGCGTGGCCCTCGCAGGCTTCAGCATGGGCGGCGCAGGTGCCTGGCACATCGGCGCTCACTATGCCGATCAGTTCTGCGTGGTGCACGCGGGTGCGGGTTTTGTCGAGACCGCCAAGTATCAGAAGCTGACGCCCGAGCAATACCCCGAGTGGTACGTGCAGAAACTGTGGGGTTGGTACGACGTACCCGACTACACGCGAAATCTTTTCAATGTGCCCGTGATCGCGTACAGCGGCGAGATCGATAAGCAGAAACAAGCCGCTGACCTCATGGCGGAGGCCTTCAAAGCGGAAGGTCGTGAACTGCGACACATCGTCGGGCCAGGTGCAGCACACAAGTACGAAGCGAAGGCAAAGGAGCAGGTCTTAAAGGAGATCAAGGCGGCAGTGGATAAGGGGAGAGATCGCTCGCCCAAGGAGGTTCACCTTCAGACAAGAAGCCTCAGGTACAACCGCATGCACTGGGCCCAAGTGGAGCAAATGAAAACGCATTGGGAAGGCACACGCATCGATGCCAAGGTAATCAACAAAAACCGAATTGAGGTCAAGACGCAGAACGTCCACGCGTTCGAGCTGCATCGCAATGACAATTGGACTTTGGGAGAAGCCAGCTATCTCATCGATGGACAGCAAGTGATTCCGCCCATCGGAGACCAGCGCGAAATAGGCACCGAGCGATTCGTCATGAAGGATGGCAAGTGGGTCGCCTCTCGATCGATCGATTACGTCTCAGGCAAAGCTAAGCAACATGACGTGCAGGGAACCATTGATGATGCCTTCATGGAACCGTTCGTCATGGTGCCTCCTTCGCAGCGATCCTCCAATGTGCTTGTCAATCGTTGGGTCGCGTTTGAATTCGAGCACACCCGGCAGCGCTGGCGTGCACTGTTTCGCGGTGATCCACGCATCATGGAGGAAGCTCAGTTGGATACGCCAGAGTTTCGCAAGTATCACCTGATTCTCTGGGGCTCGCCTGAATCGAATCGCTGGATGGGCATGATTATCAAAGGACTCGGCGGACAAGTCACGCCTATCGTATGGTCACAAGAGCAGATCGTGGTTGGCGATCAGAAGTTTGATGCGAAGAATCACGTGCCAGTGTTCATCGCTCGAAACACATTTGCACCGAACAAGTACGTAGTCATCAACTCCGGCCCGACTTTCCGCGAAGGGCACGATCGCACCAACAGTCAGCAGACGCCCAAGCTGCCTGACTGGGCG
>CAZYQL010000142.1:0-11084 GCA_964650055.1 uncultured Phycisphaeraceae bacterium
GCCGATAAGAACACCATGTCCCGTTCTCGTTCGTCCAACTCCATCACCACCGGGCAACTCCTGCTTCGGCTGAGTATTCCGCTGATCATCCTCGTCGCTGCGGCTGTTGGTTTTTATTTCGTCATTCAGCGCATGACTGCCAATGTCAGCAGCGGCAAAGGGCCGAGCAAAGTGATCCTCTATGAAGAGGCCGAGTGGATTCCCGGAGCGGTGATGGGAAGTCTATTGCCGGGACGCTTTGAGTTTGAACCGGGCAGTGATGATGTCATCGTCATCAGTAAAGTGACCGAAAGGCGTCCGCTGGAGGAAAGCAGTATTCAGCGGCTGTGGCTACAACTTCCGCCTGACCTCGAAGTGGGCAAGCCGATAGACCTGGTTCAATTGCAAAGCGAAACGCACTTGGGTTATGACCAAGGCGTTTACCGCAAAGGCATCTTCGCGATGATGCCCAAGGTCGATGGCACGCTGACGCTGCGGCAGCGTCATGCGAACTGGCTCGTTGTTGAAGTGAATGGAAACCTGAGCACGCCAGACAATACAAGCTGGAATCTCGATGGCTACCACGTCGCCTATCTCGCGCCAGGTGGGCATCACGCCCAGCAAACTAGCGGCAGCAAAGAAGCGTCGCCCGTCGTGCCTCATGCCGCCCCGCCGCCTGGTGCCAAGGTCATCGGACAGTGGCATGGCGAACTGGTGAACGATCGCGGCGAGAGTGGCTTCGAGGTGTATTACCAGTTCAATGCCGATGGCCGGTTCGCCCATTCAACGTGCCGGGGCGGCGGCCAAGGCACCGGCTACTCCGCAGGCATGAAGTATGGCACGTGGAAAATGCATGGCAACAAACTGGTCATGCGCGTTGATATCTTCGTCTTCGATGAACCGAAGAACAACGATCACATGGATCATCTCCAAGGCCAGCCGCTGATTGTTGCCGATGTGGTGCCAGTGGATGACACGATCACCTTCAAAGGCTATCTGATGGTGCCGGGCAATCACGATCTGAAAATCAAACGGTTGCGTAAAACAAACGTGCCCGACCTGTTCACGCATCGCCCCAATGCCGATCGCAAGCCCGGCTTCTTCGAACGGCCGATGCCTTCACCCAGCGAAGTCGTGGGACGCGGTGTTGTCGCGCCGTGATTGATTTTCCGTGTGGCACTGACAGGCCGCTGCTTTGAGCGGTTTGCCAGTGGTGCCTTTGACATAGTGTTTCATCACCACGGGCAAACCATCCAGAGCGAAGGCCTGCCCGTGCCAAACAATTCACTGACGTGCGTCGTGCGCTCAATCAAACCATTCATCGTGATGATCAAACGCCGGGACAGGCACGATCAGAATCTTGAGCTTGCCCACAGCGCGGTGCCGACACAGCGGCCGAATCATGATCGCGGAGCCGGGCCTGATCGGCTGCGATTCGCCGTCAAGCTCCATCACGCCTTCGCCTTCGAGGACGTAATAAAGCTCGGTCATTTTCTTGTGGTAATGCGTCTGTGAATCGGTCTTGATTTCCGTCACGTGCATCGAAGCCGTCTGCTCCGGCTCCTCCGTGAAGGCTCGCCTGGCCTGGCCACAGGGACATGGCACCGCAGCGACCTCGGCCATCTGCACCAGGCTGTACCGCTTGCGATCGGTCATTGGAATTCAGTGCTGCGATGGCGTGATTAATTCTCGTTTGTTCGCCAAGGCGAACGGCTAAATAAATTCATCTCACCGCTTGCGTGGCTTGCTCTTTTTCTTCACCACTTTGCGCTTGCTGCCTGCCAGCGCGCTTTCCTGTTGCGCTTCGAGATAGCGCTCAGCAGATTTGAGAATCTCCAGCTTCGCTGTGCCTGTCGGTTCCCAGCCTTGCGTCACGACACTCGCCGCCTCAAGCTGTTTGTAGGTGCCAAAGAAGTGTTCCACTTCGCGCAAAAAGTGCGGCGCGACTCGCCAGAGATCATGAAACTCAGCGAAGATCGGATCGGTGTTGGGCACCGCGAGAATCTTGAAATCGTTGAACCCCTTGTCAGTCATCTTAAAGAGACCGATCGGCCGGGCCTCGATGAGGCAGCCCGAAAACGTCGGCTCATTGACCATCACCAGAATATCCAAGGGGTCGCCATCTTCCGCCAGCGTCTGCGGAATGAAACCGTAGTCGCCGGGATAATGCAGCGATGAATAAAGATATCGATCCAGCTTGATGAGGCCGGTGACCTTGTCGATCTCGAACTTGCTGCGACGGCCTTTGGGGATCTCGACGATGGCGTTAACCACCTCGGGCACCTTGGGGCCGACGGGAACGAACTGAGAACGCGGAGGCATCGGAGTTTGCATGTGTGACCTGATCGTTGGACGAAAAGCGAAAGTACGAGGGCGGCATTGTCGCTCAGTACTGGCCCAATGCAAACGCCATCACGATCGCGCTCATCATCGCGCTCACCGATATCACGCAATCAGGTCATGAATCACATGGCCATGTACATCGGTCAGGCGGAAATCGCGGCCCTGAAATCGATAGGTCAGTTTCGTGTGATCAATACCCAGAAGGTGCAGAATCGTGGCGTTGAGATCGTGCACATGCATCGTGCCCGGCGTCCAATGTTCCTTGCCGGGGCGAGGTTTCATCGGTGTGCCATCAGCATTCGCAATGTTATAGCCAAAGTCATCGGTCTGACCGTAGGTGATGCCCGCCTTGACGCCGCCGCCCGCCATCCAGATGGTGAAGCAGCGCGGGTGGTGATCGCGTCCGTAGTTTTCTTTGGTGAGGTTGCCCTGACAGTAGGCGGTGCGACCGAACTCGCCGCCCCAGATGACGAGGGTGTCATCGAGCATGCCGCGCTGTTTGAGATCCTTGATGAGTGCAGCGCAGCCTTGATCGATGTCTTTGCATTGCGAGCCGTGTTCACCGGCGAGGTTGCCGTGGGCGTCCCAGCCGCGATGGAAGATTTGAATATTGCGCACGCCTCGTTCGACAAGCCGGCGAGCATTGAGACAACACGCGGCAAACGTGCCGGGCTTGCGCGAGTCTTCACCATACATCGCGAAAGTCTCGGCACTCTCCTGCGACAAGTCCATCAGCTCAGGCACCGACATCTGCATGCGGTAGGCCATTTCGTGATGTTCGATGCGCGAGAGAATTTCAGGATCGCCGAACTTGCTGTGCTGTTCGCTGTTGAGTGCGGACAGTGCATCAAGCTGGGCCCGGCGATCGCTGCGCGAAACGCCATCGGGATTGGTGAGATAAAGCACAGGATCGCCCTGGCTTCGCAGCAAAATGCCTTGATGATCCGAAGGCAAAAAGCCGGTGCCCCAGAGGCGATTGAAGAGACTCTGCTCAGCGTGTTTGCTGTGTGCGTGCATCACGACATAACCGGGCAGATTCTGATTCATATTGCCTAGGCCATAGCTAAGCCAGGCACCCAGGCTGGGCCGGCCGGGCACTTCGCTGCCGGTCTGAATGAAGGTGATCGCGGGATCGTGATTGATCGCTTCGGTGAAGGTGGAGTGAACGACGCAAAGCTCTTTGGCCACCGTGGCAGTGTGCGGCAGAAGCTCGCTGATGTAAACACCGCGATCGTTGTTCTCATACTTCGTAAACTTGTACTTGCTCGGACAGACCGGCAGCGACTTTTGCCCGCTGGTCATGCCGGTGATGCGCTGACCATCACGCACATATTCAGGCAGCGGCTGATTGAAAAGGTCGCGCATCTTGGGCTTGTAATCCCACATGTCGTGATGACTGGGCCCGCCGGACATGAAGAGATAGATCACGCGCTTGGCCTTGGGGGCGTGATGCAGCGCGGTGGACTTGAGCGCTGAGAATCCAGTTGCGTCTTGCTGCGCTGCTGAGGCGAACTGCGGAGCCATGAGCTGCGCCATCGCCGCCGTACCCACGCCCAGAGCAGCGCGGCCAAAAAGCTGGCGACGGGTCATCATCAGTTCAAATTCACGTCTTGGGTCTGTGCAATGCATATAAAAAACCTTCAGTGAAATCAGTACCGTCAGCAATCAAATTAGTAAAGCAAAATCGCCGCATCACTGGCGAGCACAATCGTCGTCACCTGCGTCCATGCCGCATGCAGTGCCGCATCGAGTGATTCATCACGTTTGGAATCGCCGATGGTCAGCAGCGCGACTGCGTCCTTGGGGGCGGCTTCGTATCGTTTTCGCATCTGAGCGAGCAGCGATTCGCAAGTAGCACGCTCACTATCGCTGGGTTTGCGCGAAGCGAGAAGTTCATAAAGCAGATTCAATCTCGCCCCATCATCTGTCGCTTCCTTGATCAGTCGCTGCGCCAGCGTGCGGGCCATCTCCACGCGCTGCGTCTCATTGAGCAGACCCAGTGATTGCAACGGCGTACTCGAGCGCGACCTGCGAATGCAGCTCGTCTCACGGCTGGGCGCATCAAAGAGCGTCATCATCGGATGCGGACTTGTCCGCTTCCAGTAAACATAAAGACTGCGTTGATACAACTTCTCGCCTTTGTCCGCCTCATATTTCTTCGTGTTGCTGCCCGGATGCGCCAGCGCTAGCCACATGCCCGGCGGTTGATAAGGCTTCACGCCTTCGCCGCCCATGCGCAATTGAAGCAGCCCGCTGGACCACAAGCCAACATCACGCAAAACCTCAGCATCAAGGCGATGACTTGGGCCGCGAGCCAGAAGCCGATTGGTAGGGTCGGCGATCTGTTTGCGCCAGTTGGATTCTTGCTTAAAGGTTTGACTGGTCACCATCAGGCGCAGCATCTGCTTCATGTTCCAGCCGCTGTCGTGCAACTCGACAGCAAGCCAGTCGAGCAATTGCGGATGCGTGGACTGCTCACCCTGCATGCCAAAATCCTCGGGCGTGCGCACCAGGCCTTCGCCAAAGACGTGGAGCCAAAGCTGATTGATGAGAACGCGTGAGACAAGAGGATGCTCACGACTGACCAGCCACTGCGCCAGGCCTTGCCGATTGCGCGGCGCATCTTTGGGGAAGTGCCCCATCACGGCTGGCACATCGGGCCTCAGCGCATCGCCGATGGGCTGGTCGTATTCACCGCGGCGAAGCACACGAGTCTCGCGCGACTTGGGCAGTTCCGTCGCAACAAGCGTCGTCGTGAAAGTCGCCTCCATCGCAGCCCGCTTGTCGAGAAGAGCCTTCGCTTGATCCTTAAGCCCCATCGCTGACATGGGCGATTTGTCATCGGTCAACAGCTTGAGTTTCGCATCCGCATTTGCAGCTTCCCACTGCTTCGCTGCGCCATCAGTGATGTCCATCACCGCAAGCTTCTGCTGCGCCTCTTTCAAGAGTGCATCGCGCTGACCGCTCCAATCATCCCACGCCTGCCAACCTGTCTGATCCTGCGGCGCTTTGACGATCGGGCCATAGATGTAGGCGTTGCCATCCATCGATGATTCAGCGGTGCTATTGAAAAACGCCAGCAGGCTGTAGTACTCGTCGTGCGTGATCGGATCGTATTTATGCGTGTGGCAGCGGGCACAGCTAAACGTCATGCCCAGCAGCACCGTGCCCATTGTCTCGGTGCGATCAAAACTGTTTTTTGCCTGAAACTCCGCAGGAATCGCCCCGCCCTCGGCTGTCGTGGGATTCATGCGCACAAAACCCGTGGCCACGATTTGATCGAGCGAAGGATCGGGCAGCAGATCACCCGCCAGTTGCCAAGTGATGAAATTATTCAAAGGCAGATTGCGATTGAAAGCGCGCACGATCCAGTCGCGATAAGGATAGATGCCGCGCTTGTTGTCCAGGTGCAAGCCATGCGTGTCGCCATAGCGCACGGCATCGAGCCAGTAGCGAGCCTGATGCTCACCATAGCGCGGGCTTTGCAGCAGTTCATCAACAAGGCGCTCGTAAGCATCGGGCCTGGTGTCGGCGAGATATCGCTCAAGCTGCTCGCGCTCAGGCGGCAACCCTGTCAGCACCAGCGCAGCGCGGCGCGCCAGTGTGGCGCGATCAGCCTGCGGCGCGAGCTTCAAATCACGATCGCTCAACTGAGCCTCGATGAATGCATCAATCACCTGCGATTTGTTCGTGATGTTCTGCTCCGCCGGCTGCGGCTTAACAGGCAGCTGCGCCTTCACCGGCGGCACAAACGCCCAGTGCTTGGTGTACTTGCCCCCCTGCTTCACCCAGCGCGTCAGTAGCTCACGCTCTTCATCGGTGAGTTTCTTCTCCGCTTTGCGCGGCGGCATCGGATCGTCCTTCGAGTGAATGCGCTCCAGAATCGCGCTCTCGCTGATGTTCGCCGGGTCGATGCCGCGAGAGCCATCACGATCGAGCGTGGCCCCTTCGTAGGAGTCGAGCCGTAGGTCGCCTTGCTTCGTATCAGGCCCGTGACAGACAAAACATTTATTAGAAAGCACCGGCAGAACATGCCTCGCAAAATCGACAGGCTTGTCAGCGCTCTGCGCATAAGCAGAGGGCGTCATCCACGCGATGACGCAGAACGCCACGAGAAGTACCCAAAAGTTTCGAACCATGATTGACATTGAAAGCATTGGCGTCGTCCCTGCTGCAAATGAAATATCCACATCATACGCGGATGATGCTAGTTAACATTGCTTGAGAGGAGATGACTGATGCAATTTCGCTGGCGCGCGCCGTCGCGATCATTTCGATTCTGATTCCGGGCCAGCGGCGTCTTCCTTCTTCACACCTTTGGACTGATCAGCGGGCACGAACTTGAGGCTGACCGAGTTGATGCAGAAACGCTGGCCGGTGGGCACGAGGTCTTTGGAGTAGCCTTCGTTTTCAAAGACGTGGCCCAGGTGACCATCGCAGCGGGCGCAGGTCACTTCGGTGCGGTCCATGCCGCCGGAAATGTCGCGGGTGAGTTTGACGCGATCGCCAGCCTTGGCGGCAAAGAATGCGGGCCAGCCGCAGCCGGAGTCGAACTTGGTGTCAGAGGTGAACAGCTCCAGGCCACACGCCGCACAGAGATATTTGCCTGGCTTGTAGAATTTGTCGTACTTGCCGGTGTAGGCCCGCTCCGTGCCCTTGCGGCGAAGGACGTAATACTCTTCATCCGACAGCTTCTTAGACCATTCGGCTTCGCTCAGTTCCATGCGGCCAACTTTCTCCGGCTCATCGCCGGCCTTGGACTTTTCAACCTTGTTGCCATCATTCTCCTTCGCCTTCTCGCCATCCTTGGTGCTCATCGCCACAGGCTGAGTTGTCGCACCCTCTTTCTTCGAGGAGGCAGCCGCACCACCGCCGCCAGGTGGCTGCGAGGCGACATGCTGTTCGCAGGCGATCAGGAGCAGGCACGACAGGAAGAGGAGTGTCTGTTTCATCATTGAATCCTAGGCATGGAGAACGGGCAAAGCACCAAAGAGAAGAACCCATACAAACCGATGTTTATTTCAATCTGCAAGGTACCCACTGCATTATGTCATGAACACTGAATAACATCAGCAAGACATTTTTTAAGGAAGGAAGGAAAGCGAGCAAGGCAGGAAAATACCAGAATTCAGGCATCTTTTCCTTGTTTGTCACTTTCCTGCTTTCCTCAAAAAATCGATAACCTGCGGGAGTCAGCGCATTCTAGGAGTTCTTCATGTCATCGAGCACTGCTGCCGCGATCTGCTTTGGTGTCATCGCATCGGCTTCAAACCAGCGCACCCCGCGATAGCGCCTGAGCCAGGTGCGCTGTGTTTTGGCGAATCGCCTTGTCAGGATTTTCGTCTGTTCCATCGCATCGTCAAGAAAAATTTTGCTGGGGCTTTGCAGATGATCGAGCACCTGCTGATAGCCCAGTGCTTTTCGCGCCTGTGGCCCGAGGAGGGCCAGCGATTCAAGGCGAGCAGTTTCTGCCGGTAGCGATTCAGGCGCTGAGGGCGCCACGCCGCAAGCGGCGGGAAAGAACATTTCCTTAACGCGCGCATTGATTCGCGCGTTGATCTTTTCCACCGGCCAGGTCATGCCCACAAGGATGGGATCGTGACGATAGGTGGAGAAACGGGTGTCGGGTGTCGGGTGTCGGGTATCGGAGAAAGGAGGTTCATCTTCTGACTTCTGATGACTGGCACCATTTTGGATGGAGGTCAGTTTTGCCTCTCCGACACCCGACACCCGATCCCCGGCACCCGGTTTTTCCCATTGCGTTTGCAGTTCGCTGATTCGCTTGCCGGTCTGTTCAAAAACTTCGATGGCGCGCACCATGCGTTTGCGATCGTTGGCGTGAATGCGGGTGGCGGCAACAGGATCGATCGCTTCAAATCGCTGACGAAGTTTGGCGATGTCCAGAACGCCCAGTTCATCGCGCAAAGCTTCGTTGATGGCGGGGCCATCGAACATGCCTTCGAGTAGTGCTTTGAGGTAGAGGTTGGTCCCGCCGACGATGATGGGCGTGATCGATTGCGATTGCAGCGAGACGATGAGTTCATCAGCCAGAGCGATCCAATTGGCGACTGTGAACCTTTGCGTTGGTTCAACGATATCGATCAGGTGATGCACTGCACGAGCGCGCTGCGCCGCATCAGGCTTGGCGGTGCCTGCTTCCATGTGGCGATAGACCTGCATCGAATCAGCGCCCAGAATCTGCCCGGGGGTGCCGGTCTTCGCGGCCAGTTGCTGCGCCAATTCGACAGCCAACTCGCTCTTGCCACCAGCGGTCGGGCCGAGGATCACGATGGGTCTGGGAAGATAGGCAGCACTTGCGCTCATCGTGTGATTGTAAGAAATTCAGAGGAGCCGCGAGTCAAGCGCCAAGCCCTCAACGGAACTCTTTCAGTAGAAGAACCAAGCGGGCGCAACATCCGCTTTTTTATAGTCTTACAACGAATATTTATATCGCTACTCAACTGCGACATCAAAGGAGTCCTGTCCTCTAGCCGAAGATGTAACTTACGATTACTACAATATTTCAGAACATATCATTGAGTAGCCCGGAAGCGGCTGGTACAATTCACCCGACGAGCAATGACGATTTATCTTTGAGGTACAGCAACATGACAACCCGCCAAAAAAACAGATCTGCACAGGGTTTTACGCTGATCGAGATGTTGCTCGTCGTTTCGCTGATCGCTTTGCTGATTGCGTTGCTGTTGCCATCTCTGAGCAAGGCCAGGGAAGCCACCAGGCGGGCGATGTGCATGAGCAACATGCGACAGATGGGCAATGCGGTTTTTGTCTACTCCAGGGATTTCGATAACTGGACCCCGAATCAGCCTCGCACCGCCTCAAACACTCCTGGGTCGATCAATGATGGGACCCGCAACGTTTCGCATGGTCAAAATAAAACCAATACAAATACAACGGACAAGGCGGCTCAGGAGGTCGTGGGTAAAGTAATGAAGAATGGCTACATGCCTGAGAAATCTGAAATCGTGTACTGCCCCAGTCGTGTTCGCAACGCCCGCTATGGACCTGATTCCCTGGTTTACGGCTGGGTCAACTGGTCTGAAAGTACCGTCGAATACTCCTATCAACACAGGCTTCAACGACGGCTCAACAAAGCGAACTCCAGTCAAATTTACGGATCCGAACTGGGCATAACGGACAACTACTACATCGGATCCACGCCAATCGCCGCCATGTCCGTTGGCGCGGAGGTCAGTCACGGCGACGATTACTACAACCTGTTCTACTTCGACCTGTCCAGCAAATCATTCATCGATAAAAACAAAGAGTTCGGAAGCGACAACATGCTCTACTGGAACTCGCCGGGACGTGTCTTGAACAAAATGGAGTCGCTCGATTAGGCATGGCTAGTTACGGCTCTTCCTCAATTCTGGCCGCGTTCTACCCACCCAAAATTTCAATCGCAGGCGCAGGCAGCTCGCGCTCAATTTCATCGAGGCGATACCCAAAGCCCGGGCCTTCAATCGTGGAAATATCAACATGGCCATCGCGTCTGCGATAGAGGCCGGGGTGTACCGCTTCCTCTGGCTTGGAGGCGTCGGGGTAGAACTGCATGCCGTTGGTTTCTACGCCCATGATCGTGCCGACATGTGCAGCGAGAAGGACGTGCGGAATCTGCGCGAGCATCGGGTTGGTCAGGTCCTGCACCATGAGCGTCATGCCATGCGCCTTGGCCCAGCAGGCGGAGAGGATCGCGCCGGTTTGCGTCTTGCAGGTCTTGAGCGCGACGCCGGTCCATCCCAGAGACCGACCGAGTTTCACGAGCTGCCAATCATGAGCGCTCTCATCCATGAAGAGCGGCTTGCGAGCGGAAACACTGTGCACATCAATGCGATGTTTTTCCAGGTCATAAGGAAACGGCTGCTCCACGTAAAGCAGTCGCTGATA
Source organism: uncultured Phycisphaeraceae bacterium (assembly GCA_964650055.1). Lineage (GTDB taxonomy): Bacteria > Planctomycetota > Phycisphaerae > Phycisphaerales > Phycisphaeraceae > JTS-RE9. The sequence continues at coordinate 10,231 of CAZYQL010000142.1, forward strand.
AGCGCGCGGCTGCTCATCGCGCAGATGGTCGAGAATCGCATTCACGTAAACAGCGTCAGTGACGGTGCAATTGAAATCCGCCGTGAGCCAGCCGTCATCACGGCAGCCGCTTGCGGCGTAGCGCCGCTCAGCGCAGCGATCAAGCAAGTCAGCCACGGCGACAATGCGCTGATAATCCCAGGCCGCATCGTTGCCGCGTAATTTAATTTTCAAGCACGAAAGCCCATCGCGCTCCAGCCACTGTTCGAGTGTGACGGGATAACCATCATCAGGTTCGCTGCCTGTGCGATCTGCATCACTGAGCAGATCGAGGCCGCCCACGAGGTGCCAGGCTTTTAATTTTGCTGGCGGTTTGGCGATGAGAAAATCACTGGGAAACAAGCCGGCGAACGATACATCGCTGCCTTGGGCAGGTTCAAGAAACGATGCCAGATCGCACGACATGAACTGCTTGTTGTATGTCTGATAGGTCGGCAAGCTGTGCAATTTTCCATACGCATCATGCAGCGCAAGATCGAAAGGCGAGCAGCAGACCAGCGCCGCCAGATGCGGCATGGCTTGGGTGGTCTCCTGCATATCAGATTCGAGATTTGAAATCTGAGATACCGATCCCGCCATGAGCACCGGCAGCATCTCTTCGATGAAATCGTGGCCGACTTCCAGAGCGTGACCATACGAATCAAACTGCGCCCAGGCTTTGGCGAGGTCGATTACGAATCGCTTCATCACATCGAGGCGGTGCTGCGTCGAAAGCGTCGTGCTGGGCCAGACCCATTGGACGGAGAGAGGCGTCTCGCCCCAGCCGACGGCGGTGTTGCCCTGCCGATCCTGCACGGTCAGTTTCACGCGGGCCA
>CAZYQL010000143.1:0-6663 GCA_964650055.1 uncultured Phycisphaeraceae bacterium
CGTTGTTAGAGATGTGATGGCGTGAGAGGGCAGAAGTCAGAAGTCAGAGGTCAGAGGTCAGAGGTCAGAAGTCAGAACCAAGCCCGATGGTGAGGCTCATTTCCGATCCCACTCCCTTGGGGAGGGGTTAGGGGAGGGCGCTGCGTTCGTGTTGCGGCTGCGAGTAGCACTTGAATTCTCACTTGTATCAACTGCCCTCCCCCAGCCCCTCCCCAAGGAGGGGAGTTGAGAGCACGCACAAGCCCTATATGCGATTGCCGTCCTGGTCACGTGATGTCTTTGGCGATGGTCGTCTTGTCACCTGGTACTACTTCTTCATCGACCTCCGCTCTCTCCGCATCTTCGTCATGCACCGGCAACCCGTCCAGTTGTCTGCGCACCATATGGGCCAGTCGCTTGCCGACTTCCTCTTCTTCATCCACCACCGCGTGAGCGCCCGCATTTTCAAACTGCGCAGCGTAGATGTGGTACCTCGATCGCACTACGAGGTACGCATTGGGGGCCATCTGCCGTACATGGCGAATCACCTGAATCACAATCACCGGCGCAGGCAGCGTGATGACAATGATCTTGGCTGCTGAAAGCTGAACGTGCTCGAGTACTTCCTCGCTGGAGGCATCGCCCGGCTGAAACATCATGCCCAGCTCAGCAACCAGATGTTTTGCCTCAGGATTCTGATCGATGACCAGCACGTGATGATTGGAGTTGGTCAACGAACGCCCCACGCGCTGGCCGGCTGGGCCAAATCCAATGATGAGAATGTCCGGCGGCTGATGATCGCCATGAGCAGACGCGACTGCGGCGCTACTACCCGCTCCACCACCAGCGCCAAATACACGGCTGACCCACGCTCCAAACTGCGGCGCGACAGCAATGAGAAAGGGCGTGATGAACAGCGTCACGATCGCCGTCGATGCCATCGCCATGAACACGTCATCACTGAGGATGCCCACCGCTTTGCCCAGGCCGCCGATGACAAACGCGAACTCGCTCATCTGCGCCAGGCTCAGTGCTGCGCTGGCAGCGGTGGCCTGCGGCGTGCCCATGCGATAAAGCACCTGCCAGACGACGATGGTATTGATTATCACCACCGCGGCGGTGAGTCCCAGCAGGATCGGCAGATGCGAAATCATCCAGCGCGGATCGCCGAGCATGCCAGCGGCGCTGAAGAAAAGCGTGAGCAGGACAATGCGAAGACTTGCGACATCCGCGCGAATCTGCACTGCAAACGGCGAACTACCCAGAAACATACCTGCGACAAAAGCGCCCAGCGCGGGCGAAAGATGCGCTGCATGGGCTGCCCATGCGGAACCAAGGCCGGTGACAATCGCCAGCAGAATCGTCAGCTCACGATTGCGCGACATGGTGAGCGTGCCCAGCACGCGCACAGCCACCTGATTCAAGAGCAGATAAAGCGCGAGGATCAGCCCGGCTGCATAAAGCAGAATCTGCCCGATGTAGAGCATCACCTCCGTTGCCGTGCCTTCAGTGCCCAGCACGTTCACCGCCAGCGCGAGCACCACCACGGCAATGTCCTGCACCAGCAGGATGCCAAGCGCACAACGGCCATGTTCGCTCTCGATCTGGGCACGATCCATCAGCACGCGCAGCACGCAGGCGGTGCTCGACAGTGCCACCATGGCCCCGACGACAAACGCCTCCTTCGCGGCAAGACCCAGTGCCACTCCAGCCGCCATCGATAGCGCGATCGTCAAGGCAATCTGGATGAATCCGCCAAGCAGAATCACGCTGCCCAGTTTTTTGAGACGTTGCCAGGAGAATTCGAGACCGAGGCTAAACAGCAGCAAGGCAACGCCCAGTTCCGCGATGGCTTCGACTGTTTTTTCATCCTGAATGACATTGAGGCCGTTAGGCCCCAGCACGGTGCCCGCCAGTAGATAACCGAGCAGCGCACTTTGCTTGAGCCTGGCCATGATGCTGCCCAGCACGAGCGAGCCGGCCAGTAGAATCACGATGTCCAGTAGTGAGTTCCACGAATGCATGTCAGCAGCATAACGCCCAGAAGAGGCGAGAGGGTGGAGTGGAAGGCGATGTTATCATCGGTGCAGTTTTACGAAAGGATTGTCCATGTCCACACGAATGCTTTTTTGCGTCTTGTTCCTTTGCCAGATTGTCGTCAGCAGTACGGGTGTTGTTTTCGCTGAGCGGGTGCAGCCGAACATTGTTTACATCCTTGCTGATGATTTGGGCTATGGCGATGTGCAATGTTTGAACAAGGAACATGGAAAAATCAAGACGCCGCATCTGGATAAACTCGCATCGCAAGGCATGACCTTCACTGATGCTCACAGCGGCTCTTCCGTCTGCACACCCACGCGCTATGGCCTGCTCACCGGGCGTTACGCCTGGCGCACGCGCTTGCAGCAAGGCGTGCTCAGTGATTATGTCACGCCCCTCATTGCTGCCGATCGGCTTACAGTTCCTGCGCTACTCAAACAGCATGGCTATCACACAGCATGCATCGGCAAATGGCACCTGGGCTACACCATCGAAGGCGGCAAAGCGAAAGAAAAACCCGCATCGCAAAAGGGCACGCTCATCGGTGCGCCCCTTGGTGCGGTGACGAAAGACGGCCCAATCACGCGAGGCTTTGATTTGTTCTTTGGCTTTCATCATGCCCGCATGATGGGCTCGCTTTTCGAGAATGATCGCGTCACCAAATATGTCGCCTCAGTGGACATGCTTTCGCTGATCGCCAGTCGCGCTTCGCAGTACATCGGCGAGCAGGCGAAGAGCAAGCAACCTTTTTTTCTGTATGTGCCGCTGAGCTCGCCGCACACGCCGATCGTGCCTGAAACGAAATGGCAGGGTAAAAGCGGGCTGGGTGACTATGGTGATTTCGTGATGCAGACCGATGATGCGGTGGGCCAGGTGCTTGCTGCCCTCGACCGCGCAGGCGTTGCTGACAACACGCTCGTTATCTTCACCAGTGACAACGGATGCTCACCGGCGGCTGGCACCGGCAAGCTCGAAAAAGAGGGCCACTTCGCCAGCGGCCCGTACCGTGGTTACAAGGCAGACATCTGGGACGGCGGCCATCGCGTTCCATTCTTCGTGCGCTGGCCCGGCCACATCAAGCCCAATTCCACCAGTCAGCAGATCATCTGCCACACCGATCTCATGGCGACCTGCGCTCAGCTACTGGAAACCAAACTCCCCGATAGCGCTGGCGAAGACAGCGTCTCTATTTTGCCCGCGCTCCTTGGAAAAGAGGATGGCCCGCTGCGCGAAGCTGTCGTGCATCATTCCATCAGCGGACAATTTTCCATTCGCCAAGGGCAGTGGAAACTCGCCTTCTGCGCAGGCTCAGGCGGCTGGGGAAGTCCCGGTGACAATGCTGCCCTCAAGCTAGGCCTCCCCGCAATGCAGCTTTATGACATGACCGCTGACCCCGGCGAGAAGCGCAGCGTATCAAAGGAAAACCCCGACACCATCGCCAGCATGAAGCGACTGCTCGATCAGTACATCGATCGCGGCCGCTCCACACCGGGCAAGGATCAAGCCAACGACACTGAAGTGAAAATCGATAAGCCCAACGCGAAAGCGGGCAAGGATGATTGAGTCGATACGATTGCGATTGGATTGATGCTATTTTTCCTTCTCTTTGTTTTTCGGTGCGGCCTTTCCCTTCACCGGCCAGTTGGGATCATCGACGCGTGCTTCCTGCATGATCTTTTCCGCCTTGGCGACGATCTCCGGTTTGTCCTTGGCGAGGTTGGTCGTCTCGCCCACATCCTTACTCAGATCGTAAATCTCAATCGCCGCGTTGGGGCCGTTGCGCACAGCTTTCCAGTCGCCGAATCGTGCCGCCTGAATCGTCGCGCCTTCGTGAAGTTCCCAGTAGAAGTAGTCGCGCTTAGGCGCGTTGCCGCCCTTAAGCAGCGGCAGAATCGAAAGGCCATCGGTGGTCACACCTGCGGGCAGCTTCGCGCTGAGAATGTCGGCACACGTCGGCAGAAAATCCCAGAAGGCCCAAGGCTCTTGGCTGACTTTGCCTGCGGGAATCACTGCGGGCCAGCGCGCGATGCAGGCCTGGCGCAGAGCGCCTTCGTACATGCCGCGCTTGAAGCCGCGAAGTTGCCCGCCCATGGTTTGGTCGAAGAGTTTGCCGATCTCGGAATTGGGGGCGAAGGAGGAGCCGTTGTCACCGGCCATGATGACGAGCGTGTTCTCATCGATGTTGTGTTTCTTGAGCGTGTCCATGATTTGGCCGACATCCGAATCAAGGCGCGACACCATCGCAGCATAATTTTTCTGCTGCGGTGTCCACGCTTTGTCAGCGTAGATTCCCTGACTGTCGATTTCGTATTTACCATGCGGCAGCGTGATGGCGTAGAAGAGGAAGAACGGTTTGTCTTTGTTGGCGGTGATCCAATCGACGGTGTCTTTGGCGATCAGTTCCTGAGCGTAGGTTTTGCCTTCGCCTTTACCATCGTTGCCTTCGAGATCGAATCGTTTGTCATCGTTGTAGAGGTAAGTAGGGAAATAGCTGTGCGCGTGGCGCTGGCAGTTGTAGCCGAAGAAATGATCGAAGCCGACGTTGAACGGGCTGCCGGTGGTATCGAACATACCCATGCCCCACTTACCGATGGCGGCAGTGGCGTAGCCCTGGCTCTTGAATAGCTGGGCGACGGTGTAGGTGCCCTTGGGAAGCGGGAACTGACCTTCAGGTTTGATCTCACGATTGGCACGCACCGGGCTGTGGCCCATGTGTTTGCCGACCATCAGGGAGGTGCGTGAAGGTGCGCAGACACTGGTGCCGCAGTAGGCTTGCATAAAGCGCATGCCTTCTTTGGCCATGCGATCCAGGTGCGGCGTTTGAATTAGCTTCTGGCCATAGACGCCGACATCGCCCATGGCCAGATCATCGGAAAGGATGAAGATGACGTTCGGTTTGGCGGATGACTGAGCCGCGCTGAGCGGGGTAGTCATCAGAATAAAAGTCAGTAGGGCAAGGGTGAGCCGCATTGCAATACTCCATTAGGAACAATTGAAACGTGTGTGTCGCTTAAGGCCAAGGCAGGATTGGCCACCGAGGCACCGAGAATACTGAGTAAGACCAAGAAAAAGAGATGAGAAGTCGTACTCCAACTCTTAGAAGCCACTGAACACCTTGACGCAATCGTTTTATAAGGAAAGTAGGAAAAAATAAATAAGGAAAATAAGCCTGTTTATGAGTGTTATTTCCTAACTTCCTCTTTTCCTGCTTTCCTTATAAAAACTTTTTTTCAAGGTTATTCCAAAGTCCACGTACTCTATCGTCTCATCCCCTTGATCATTTTCTTCCAGTCTTCATGCCGTCCTCGGTGCTCTCGGTGTCTCGGTGGCCATAAAACGATTCACGTAGCTGCCAGCCCACTCATCGTATTCTTCCCGGTGGAAAATTCGCCGACTTCCAGCTTCATGTGTTGCAGAAAGGAAACGTGCAGGTTGCACAGCGGCTGCACGTGTTTGTCATCAAACGCCAGGTGCTGGCCATGCTTGAATCTGCCGCCCGCCACCACGATCGGCAGATTCGTATTGTTGTGACTCGAAGCATTACCCAGACTCGATCCCATCAGAATCGCGGTCTGATCGAGCAGTGTGTGCTCGCCTTCGCGCACGGATTCGAGCTTGGTGAGAAGCTCTGCGAAGAGCCTCATCTCTTCGAGTTCGATGATGGCGAGCTTCTTGAGTTTGTCGGGATCCTTGCCGTGGTGCGAGAGATTGTGCCAGCCATCATCGACGCCTTGCAGCGCAACCACTTCGTTGCCGCCTGCGCCGCAGAAAGTGATTAGTCGCGTCGAGTCGGTGCGCAGCGCCAGGAAAATCATGTCATAGAAAAGCTGCATGCGTCCGGTGAAGTCAGCGCGGTCCTCAATATCCGTTGGCGGCTTCTGCTGAACCATGGGCTTGGGAAGCTTGGCCCATTCTTCAGCCTTGATCAGTCGCTGTTCGAGTTCGCGCACACTGGTGAAATATTGATCGAGCATCTGATGATCATTTTTTCCCACGGAACCGGCCACCTGTTTCGTCTGATCCAGCACGAGGTCCATGATGCTTTGGCCATCTTTGATTCGCCGCATCTGCGCCTGCTTCTGAGCGGCGGTGCCCTCGAGGAAAAGCATGGCGAACAGACGCGATGGTTTTTTCTCCGGCGGAATGCGCACGCCTGATCTTGTGTACGAAATGCCTGTGTCGTTGGCGGAAAGCGAAAGCGAAGCGACGCGCGTCAGATGCCCCATGCGCTCGGCTGCAAACTGATCGACGGAAATCGTATTGCGAAAGCTGGGCTGGCCCGGATGAGCAGCGCCAGTAAGAAAACTCGCCTCGGCTGAGTGACCACCATCGACATCGGGATGCATCAGGCCGGACATGACGGTGAACTTGCTGCGCAGCTTTTCCATCGGCTTCAGGTACGGCGATAGCTCGTAATCCTTGCCGGTTTTCTCAGGGAAAAGATTGGGCGTGTGAATGCCCAAGGGCGCACAGATCGCCAGCATGCGGCGGACATCAGTCTCCGCCGCTGCTGCCGTTGCCGCGCGCAGTGATGGCGTCATCGCGCCGAGCATCGGCAGCGCCATCGCCACACCGCTGCTACGCAGAAACGTTCGGCGATTCATCACAGGCTTGGACATGATTCGATCCTTATTCAGCTTCGAG
>CAZYQL010000143.1:6763-11068 GCA_964650055.1 uncultured Phycisphaeraceae bacterium
TGCAAAAACAGTTCATTCTCAATCACCGCCACGATCATTGACCTTAGGCCCAAGTCATTTTTCGCCGCGGCTGCCACGATCGCGTCAATGGTTGTGCGATCTTCTGCGGTGATGCGCCTGCCTGTGCCATAGGTGAGCATTTTGGCGGCGATGGCGCGGGCCACCATCTGGCGATCTTCAAGCAGCAGTTTGCGAAAGCCGTTGAAATCACCAAACAACCTGCCATCGCCCATCTGCGCATCCGATTCAACTTTCTGGCCTTTTCGGTACTGCACATCAACCACTTTATCGCCCAGCCCCAGTGAACGATATTGCGTGCGCTCGCCGCCGATGGGGTCGAATGTTTCTAGCGCAAAGCCAGGCGGATCGATGCGCGTATGACAGCGGGCACAGGATTCGATGGAGCGATGCTTCTCCATTTGATCGCGAATGGAGACGGCTCCGCGAATGTCAGGTTCCACGGCAGGCACACCCGGCGGCGGCGGCGGAGCGGGTTGGCCCAGGAGATTGTCGAGTACCCAGACGCCGCGAAGAATGGGCGAAGTGCTGGTGCCGTTGGCGGTCACTTTGAGCACACTGGCGTGGGTGAGAATGCCGCCGCGAATGCTTGATTCGGGCAGCTTTACGACGCGAAAATTCTCGTGGCCGATGACGCCTTCGATGGCGTAGTGCCGGGCGATGCGTTCGTTGAGGATGGTGAAGTCAGAGTCGATGAAGTTCATCACGCTCAGATCGTTCTTGAGCAGATGGCGGAAGAAGCCACGCGTTTCGCCGAGCATGGATTCTTGAAGCAGGGCATCAAACTCGGGGTAAAGTTTTTTGTCGGGCGTGGTGAATTCGATTTGTCTGAGGTCCAGCCACTGGCCGGTGAAGTGTAGGGTGAAGCGTTCGATACGCGGATCATTCATCATGCGCAGGGCCTGCTCGCGAAGAATTTTCGCATCGCGCAGTTTTCCCGCAGCGGCGAGTTTCATCAGCTCTGCATCAGGCAATGATGACCAGAGAAAATAGGAGAGCCGAGAGGCGATGGTGTAATCATCCACTTTCGTGTCCTGATTGAGCAGCAGAAAGTGGGGCGAGCAGAGCACTGCGGTGATGCCCGTGCGAATGGCCTGCTCGAAGGTTCGCCCTTCATCGAGTTTGTCCTGCGCGAGTTTGATGTACGGCGAGATGATCTGGGCGGACACCGGTCTGCGAAAAGCGCGCGGGATGAAAGCACGAAGGATGCGCTCGATGTCTTCTTTGGGCTGCTTTGAACCAACGGTGTGGCTGACCGCATTCTTGCGGTGGCGCATGTAGATGCGATCGCCTTCAAGCATGGGCAGATCGCCCAGCAGCGACTTCTGCGAAAGGCTCGGAAAATCCTGATCGAGTGGGCCACGGGTCTGCGCCCACATCACCGCGATGCCCGGCCGAGCTTCCTTGTCTTTATCGCGGTATGTGATGTGTTCCGGATAAACCCAAGGCACGATGTGCATCGTGTCGCCTTCGTTCATCCAATGCGTGAACTTGATGATGCGTGGTTCCTTGGGCGTGCCCGTCACATCAAACATCCCCACGAATCGTCTCTGCCCCGGCCCAAACAGCGGCCCGACATAAACCGCCACCGCCAAGGTGCGATCGCCAGGCTGATAAGGCCAGACCGCAAGCTGACATTCATAGAGACCGCCTTCGGTGGGATGCACATCATCGAGGCGAACGGGGGGCCAGCCGGGCGTGAATTTCACGAATGAGTTTTCGACGTTCAGCGTGCCCGCGCGCTTCTGCGCAACCGAGGCGATGTTCTCCTTCATCTGCATCATGTCCACGCGCTTGGTCGTCACGGGTGAAGGTGTGATGCGGCGAATGGTGGCATCGAAAGCGGTGTCCGCCGCTTCGAGATATCGCTCCATCAGCACGGCTGAAATGCTCAGCCCATCAGCGACATTATCGAATCCCTGCACGCTGCTGTCTTCGGGGAGTAGCTCCGCCAGATCAGTGCGAATGCCCAGCAGGTCGTGCAGTGTGTGTTCATACTCGACGCGATTCATGCGCCGCAGGGCGAGTGGCTTCTCTAAAGGTTTCGCAGCCAGCGCACTGTGAATCACATGCACCATCGCCTTCGCCTTGGCTGGGTCGGGCCGTTTTTCCTTTTCGGGTGGCATGTCGCCCGTCTCCACCGCTTCTGCGATTTTCAACCACAAGGCGCGATCCTCTTTGGTCGCGGCAACGGCGGGAGATGCGAGGTTGTCCAGCCGGAGCTTGCCTTTTTGAATGTCAGGGCCGTGGCACTTGATGCAGTGATCGGTGAAGAATGGGCGAAGGGTCTCCTCCATCGCAGCAGCGGTATCTTGAGCGTGAGCATCAGGACTCAGCACTGGCAAGGCCCAAGGCAGCGCCAAGGCAGTCGTGAGACAAGCGGATTGGACATACTTCTGCATGGTGATTGAATCATCGCGGTGGTTTGGACCAACAATGGAGCTTGTTGGAACTCGTTGGAACTCGTTGGAGAACCTCTGAGGCAGCCATCTGACCCATCATTGTAGATAGAGGTGCAGTGGTTCCACTCTTGGCGGTGTACAAAAGCGAACCCGCAAATGTTTGGCCTTGACTAAAGCCAATAACCGATAAGGAGTAGGATTTCGGGCGACAGCGCGTTATGCTCTGTCAGGTCGGGTGCAGTCAGCAGTGGGCTGGCGGAGTGAAAGCTCCTGTTCACTGAGGCTGCACGATTTTTCGATTCAAGACCTGCTCACGGAAGGCAGGTCGGTTAAAGGTAAGGATGCCACTATGACTACGGTTCACAAAGTCGTTCTGTCGCTGATTGCAGCGGTCTGCATCACGCTCATCGTTTTTTACAGTGTGAAGGGGAACAACCAGCGGCCTCAGCCAGTGGCGGTGGTGAATACGCCGGGGGTTAGTGCGACGCCGCAGCAGATCGAGGCGAAGGCGCAAGCGGACGAACAGGCGCGGGCCAAAGCGATGTCGCAGCCGGTGCTCGTGGGCCCCTCGGCTATGCCTCCGGGTGCAAGTATTGATGACCTGGTCGCTAAGGTGCGCAGCGAGATTGCCGCTGATGCGCCGATTCAAGGAGGAGCCGGAACAACATCACCCGCGCTCACTTCCTCGACCACGCCCGGTGCTGATTCTGCTCCAGTCGCCACCGCCAACGTGCCGACGGCTGTGGTGCTCAGCGAAGCTTCCAGGACAAACGCGACCGATGATTCATTCGCAGATGATGCACCTGCTGTGACACTTGCGGCGGGCCCTGCGCCGCTGCCTCTGAACAGCGCGACCTCACTGCCCGTTGCATCAGCCACAGCCAACAGTGCAGAGTTGGTGCCCAGCTTCACCTTGGGCGAGCCGCCTCGTCGTGATCGGGTTGCTAATGCGGAAGATGAAAGCGATCGGCACGCAGCAGAGATCGAAGCCGCGCGCTCGCGCGATCTGATCGATGGGCCAATCAATGAACTGGTCCACATCACCGGCTCGCGTGATCCGTTGCCTCCCCTGGTGCGCATCCGAACGGATGATGAGCCTCGTGCCAATGGTGATAGCGCTGTCAAGAGCGATGAAAGCAAGTCGCCGGTGATCGTCGTTGATCCGCACAAGGTGGCGGTCAAAGCGGAGGAGCCGGTGGCACAGGTGGCCAAGCCTTCACAGAAGACTTCCACCGAAGAAGCCACTGCTGCCGCCAATAGCGCTTCGATTTCGCCGATTGTGGCTGTGCCTATCAAGCCGGTGCCGCCATCGGGATCGCAGTCGGTTGCATCATCACCATCATCATCCGCGTCACCGCTCAAGAGCTACACGGTGAAAGCTGGCGATTCTTTCAGTTCAATTGCGGTGGCGGAGTTGGGCGCAGAGCGTCACTGGCTGGCCATTGAAGATGCCAACCCGGGCGTCGATCCCAAACGCATTCGCGTGGGCCAGGTGATCAATCTGCCAAATGTCGAAGAAGCCAATGTCGAAGAAGCTAGTGTAGAAAAAGCCAATGTAGAAAAAGCCAATGTAGAAAAAGATAGTGGCAAGCCTGCCGCATCCAGCCCTGCGACCACAGCCGCCACCACGAGCAAACCCGCGACTACCAAGCCCGCCGCCACCAGCGACAGCAAACCCGCACCCGTTTCAGAAGCGAAACTCCACGAAGTCCGCGCCGGTGAAAATCTTTCCTCCATCTCCCGCCGCTACTTCAACACCCCCGACCACTGGCGGCATATCTACCTCACCAATCGCGACCTCATCGGCAGCGACCCAGGCAAACTCAAAGCAGGCGTCAAACTCAAAATCACCACGCCCGCCCCCAACTAATTCCCTCCGCCACTC
>CAZYQL010000144.1:0-11045 GCA_964650055.1 uncultured Phycisphaeraceae bacterium
ACCCAGCAGGTCCACGAGCATCGCCTTGTCGGCATCGGAAATCGTCGGCGCCTTGTTCGCCGGCCAGCCGGTCGCCAGTGCATCGATCATCACGCGGCGCAGCGAGTCATCGGCATGTCCCAGCGCCTTGAGCAGCGCCATCACCGACTCGGTGGGCCCGCGCTGAGCGTAGTTCGTGGTGACGATGGAGGTCACCCGGCCGACGGTTCCGGGCACGATGCTGGGCACCGGCTGCGGGCCGACCACGACCAGCTCGATATCGTCATACCACGCGGTGCCGGTGGCCAAGCCCCACCCGCCGAAGAGGCAGTTGATCGAGAGCGTGGTCTGGTTGCCGGAGTTGAAGACCACATCAACATAGGTCCAGTCGCTGTCGCCCAGGACGGGCTTGGTTTTTTCGTGGTTGATGTTGTGGACATTGAGCAGCGCGCCCATGCCCTTGTTCACGCTCTTGACGCCCTGCGTCTTGATCCACGCGGAGAGGCGGTAGTTGGTGTTGGGGGCGACCTGTACATCGGCGAACCAGCTCGTATCTGAGCCCTTGGCCGAGTCGATGCGCAGGCTGCTGGTCCCGGTGCGGGCCACCTTGTCGAGCGCGTGCTTCGCCTCGCCGCCATAGGTGCGGACCGACCAACCCTTGGGCTTGCCATCGACGGCCTCTTCAAAGGACGCATTGGCCAGCAGGTTCACCGACGTGAACCGCAGCGGAAGGCTGGGGGCTCTGCCGCCGGCGGGATACGCCAAGATCACCGCCTTGAGAAAGCCCGCATCATGCTTGGCAGCAGCAGCCGCGGCAGCATCGGGAATCCAACGGTCGTCAGCGTTTTCCTTCTTGCCAAGCATTGCAAAGATCGCAGCGCCGGCTTTTTCATCAGCGGGCATGTCGGCGAGAGCGAGGAGCGCGGACTTGCGGACCTGCGGGTCTGGCTCCGAACGCAGCGTCGTGTTGTGCTTCACCAGGTCATCGCGCCACTTGGCCGTCAGAGGCATTGATTCATAGATCGCCTTGCGAAGCGCGGGCGAAGCGGCCTCCAGAGCGCTCGGTTCGCCCAGAGTTGATGGAGCCATCCCCAGACCGTTGAACGTCCACAGCGCATGGATGGCTGCCAGCGACGTTGTGCTTGAATGATCCGTAACGCCCTTTGCAATCAACGCATCGAGGGCCCGAGCCGTCCCCTCAAGGCTTCGGGTCCCCTTGCTTTCGACGATCAGCCGCTGCGCGTGCAAGCGCCAGAACATATTGTCGCTCTTGAGCACTTCGACCAGTTGCTCCGGCGTCGCCTTACTCAAGTCATACTGCTTCGAAGGCGTGCCATCCTTATAGACAATGCGGTAGATTCGCCCATGCCGTTTGTCGCGCACGGGTGTCTCATACGCATTGCCTTTGCCATTCTTAAAACCCGCAGGCGTCGGGTTGTGCTGGATGATGTAGTTGTACCAATCGATCATCCACACCGCCCCATCAGGCCCGACCTCGGCTGCGATCGGGCTGGTCCATTCATCTTGGCTGCCGAAGAAGGTGTATTGATTTTTCGCGATGAAGTCGCTGCCTTTGGCCTCAAGTGCGAAGCGACCGACGATGTGGCCCGTCGGCTCAGCGACGAAGGCGATGCGGTTCCAATATTCCTTGGGGAATGCGCGAGCGGTATAGATCGCGCTGCCGGCGGCTGCGGTGTATTTGCCGTGATGATCGACCTGCCTCACTTTGTCGGTGATGGCGTGGAACACCTGACTGTCGGCGATGGTTTCAGTGCGCTTGGCGCTCCAGCCGCGCACCGATTCGTAGTAGCGGTTGGGGATGTGCAGGTACCACATCGCGTTGCCGTTGGCGGTGGAGCCGAGGATGTGGCCCTCTTCGGTCTGGGTCAGGCCCCAGGTGTTGTTGTTGGTGGAGGCGAGAAATTCGAGCGAAGAACCATCGGGCTTGAAGCGATAGACACCGGAGCCGAACTGATGTTTCACGCCACCGATGGTGCCATTGAAACCGGAGTAGCCGACGGTGCCGTAGATCCAGTTGTCGAGTCCGTAGCGGAGATTGCTCGGGCCTGCGTGGGTATCGCCGGTGCCCCAGCCGGTGAAGAGGATTTTTCTTTCGTCCGCTTTATCATCGCCATCTGTATCTTTCAGGAACAAGGTATGCGGCGCTTGCGTGACAATGAGTCCGCCACTACTTCGCACCATGCTCGTAGGTATCGAAAGCTTGTCGGCAAACACGGTGAACTTATCCGCCTTGCCATCACCATCGGTGTCTTCGCACATCGTGATGCGATCTCGGCCTTCGCCTTCGCGCTGCATCTCGTTTGGGTAGTCAATCGTTTCTGCAATGTAGAGCCTGCCGCGTTCATCCCACGTCATGCAGATGGGTTTTTTGATTTGCGGATCACTGGCGAAAAGTTTCACCTCGAAGCCGCCGGGCACGAGCATGTGCTTCATCGATTCTTCAGGCGAAATCGGCTGCTGCATCATGTTAAGCCGATCGCCTTGCTTGCCCCATGCGCCGCCTGCGAGATAGTTAGGCAGGTCTGCTTCTTTGAATTCAAAAGCCTTGGGCTTGGGCGCTTCAAGTGCGAGCGCCCAGTCGCCTGCGCTCCAGCGGATGCCGCGCTCCAGGAGTTTTTGAAATCCTTCGTTGCTCCACGTGCGCTGATCGTGGCCCCATGCGGTGTAGAACACACGGCCTTTGCCTTGCGTGCGAATCCAGGTCCAAGGCTCCTTGCCATCCTTGTCCTCGCGCACCGCCAGCACGATGCGATTTTCATCATTGTGCTTGTGATGCACGTAGGTCTCATCCCAGCTTTCAATCGCGGCCAGCCCCTTCATGATCGGATGATCAGGCTGGGTGATCGTTTCTTTGAACACGCCTGTGCCATGTTTGAGAAATTGAGCACCGGTGAGCGCCACCACTTTCGTCGCATTGCGGAAGCAGTAGGACGCGCAGTGAATCGGCACAAAACCCTTGCCCTCTTCGACAAACTCAAGCAGAGCTTTTTCCTGATCGGCGGTGATGCTGTCGATGTTCGCAAAGACAGCGAAACAGTCGTAGTTCTTAAGTGTGTCCTTTGAGAGCGCGATATCGATATCTTCGGTATAGATCACATCGATGCCGCGCTGAAAGAGCACCGGCACGATCTGCTGGGCGCGGGCCGCTGGCTGATGATGGCCCTTGTCTCCGAGCAGCAGCACCTTGATGCGGCGAGCATCCTCGGCCTTGGCCATGCTGACCACCGAAAAGAAAAACGCGGCAAGCAGCAGAGCAGTCACACCGCGGGCAAGCAAATGAAATTTCATGAATGTCATGGCGGGCATCTCCGTACAAACTCAAAGGTAAAAGAAACCATCGTCCCCTCAAGGCAATCGAACAGACGATACATCTTAAACGAGATCGCCCCGACAAGGCACGCGAGAAGCTTGCGCATCGCGCCGCCGCTTGCGGCGTAGCGACGTCAGCGCTGCGATCCACGCACCACAACTGCTCATTCGTTCATAGCCAGTTACATCAACTTGAAGTTCATCAGCTGCGCCAAGAGCGACCAGTGAGCGAACTTGGCGATGATGCCGCCTTTGCGCTGTGACAGATTCGCTGACACACGGCGAAGGGCCATCTTCATCGCGGCATCCTCTTTGATCCAAGGACTACCCGCCAGCGCCTGACGGATCACCAGTCGGCCTTGCGCGTAGGCGACATGACCCTCACCAGCAGGAGCGGCGACCATCGTCGCCATCACCTCGATGAGCTGATGCAGCAGCTTGAGATAATCATCCAGCGAGGCGCGCTCGATGTGGGCCACCGCGTCCATCGCCCCTTGCAGATCGCCCGCCATCACCGCTTCAAAACCAATCCATAGCTCGTGATGCACCGAGCCGTTGTCAGGCGGCAGCAACAGCGCGTGATGATTGATCGCCAGTGCTTCTTCAAACTGATTCAGACACCTGCGCGCATCGGCAGCATTGACGAGCATCCAGGGCTTGGCGTCTTCGCGCTGATGCCAGTCGGCAGTCCAGTTCACACACTCGCGCAGCTTGCTGGATTGCAGAAGCCCAAAGCTCACCTGTCCCCAAAGGCGAGTCTGCGCGACAATCGCCTGGCGATAACGTTTGAGTTGCTGAGCGATCGCAAAGTGATGGCGCTTGCGCGCTGCCGTATCGAGCAGCGCCTCCATCGCGCTGATCCAGACTTCGCTTTGCGGATCAAGGCGTTTGAGAATCGTGTTGCAAGGGACGTATTCCGAATCGACCGCGTGCGCAGCGATCATCGCAGCGACGGCTGCGGGATTGACATCGGCATCTGTTGCCGCGTGACTGATGATGTGATTCACATCCTTGATCCAGCCCGCGGATTGCATCGCACCGGCAGCAATTGAATCGACAAGCCAGCGCTCGCTGGGTGTGTGTACCAGCGCGGTGAAGTGGCGCACTGCTTCATCGTGCTGCTTCTGGGCGGCGGCCAGTTGCACGCTGTACGCCAGATAAGCTCCGGGAATCATGTGCGGCCGGTGACGCTCAAGCGTTTCACTGGCGGCAGAATAATCCTTGTCTTCCACCTGCAATTCAAACAGTTTGTCGCCGACGTAGTGATAGTCGGGCGCCAGCGCGAAGGCACGCACCAGCGCTGCCTTGGCACCCTCGCGGTTGTCAGCGCGCAGCCGGGCGAAGGCGAGATTGGCCAGCGACTGCGGATCATTGGGCGCGAGTCTGGCGAGGTTGGTCGCGGCGATGACCAAGCCATCGGTGTCTTCTTTTTGAGCGCACCAGTCGCTGAGTTTGGTCCAGCCCCAGTAGAGCGAATCATCTTCGTGGAGCACTTCGCGCATCTGCTCGATGGCGGTATCGATGCTGCCGCGTGCAGATTCGATCCATGCAGCGCGAGCGCGCAGAATCAGCGGGATGGCGATCCCGAAGATGGCGGGCTTGCAGGCTTTGCGGGCCTCTTCAAAGCGGCGTGCTTCAGCGAGAAGAACGACGCGACGATCGTGACCGGCAATGAGGCGCGGCGAAAGTTTGATGGCGTGATCGATGGCGGCAAGACGTTCCTTGAAGTGATCGCCTTCATACAGCGCATCAGCCAAGGCAAGCCAGGACTGCGGATCGCCGGGGCGCTGCTTGGCCATCGTGCGGGCTAGCTGCGGCACGCGCTGCGGGCATTTCATCTGCTGACACCACTCATCGAATCGGCCCCAGGCCCAGGCATATTCAGGCGACAGCGACAAGGCGCGTTCGATGGCTTCTAGTGCCGCTTCGCGGTCGCCCAGTTTCCAATACGCCTCAGCGAGTGTGCCATGGCTCACCGGATCAATCGGATCGCGCGCCACCGCGCGCTCGAGCAGTTGCTTCGCCTCTTCCAGATCGCCTTCGCGGTCGTGAGCCTCGGCCAATTTGCGCAGAGGCACCAGCCAATCGGGACGCACTTCCACTGCTTTTTGCAGCGCAGCCAGTTCACCTTCGCGGTCCAGATTCAGCCGATATCCTTCCGCCAAATCGAGCCAGAGCTTGGGCATCAGCGGGAATCGCTGCGCTGCTTCGGTGAGCAGCGCGATCGACTCGTGCATGAGATTGGCTTGCATCAGTTGCCTGCCAAGAGCAGACCAAGTGTGCCACAAATCTTTGCGGGCCTGATGTGCTTCGCGAAGAACTTTGAGCAGTTCTTGAGGCTCCATGGCTGCGATGGCGGCATCGTGGAAAGAGAGAATCGCTCCGCCGAAGGTGACGCCGTCGCGAAGCTGTTTGATGATGAAGTTCAGCTCTTCGCGGCGCTGAGGCAGCGTCTGAGCGATGGCGACCAGACGCTGAAGCGCCCAGTCATTTTCGATATCCATCGAGATCGCTTTGCGAAGGTGACCGCGCGCTTCATCGAGCTTGCCCTGGCCGATGAGTAGATCGGCCATGACGTTGTGATACCCGCCCGACTCCGGCTCCAGTTCGCCTGCGCTCTCCATCAGAACAAGGCCTTCATCGAAGCGTTGCAACTCGCCAAGGAGCGAAGCGAGTTCGCGATGAGCCCAGGCATTTTCGGGATGAAGTTCGATGAGCGTGCGCAGCGACGCTTCACATCGTTTGGGGTCTTCACGGCGAAGCCAGGCGGTTTGAAATTCGCGAAGCGAAAGCTGATGCGGGAACCGCTCGATGAGTTCATCGAGATGCTTCATCGCAGCGAGGCGACCTTCGATCTCTTCGAGGCGGAAGGTGTAGGCGCGGTGCGCATCGAGTGCCAGCGGTTCCAGTTCGATGACGCGTGCCCAGTGAGCCAGTGATTCGCGCAGCTCACCGCGATAGTTGGCGATGATCGCCGCAGCGCGAAGCCATGCGGGCTCGCGCGCTTTGCCTCGCGCCTGCTCGAGCAGTTCCTCGGCTCGCACTGTCTCGCCGCGCTGGGCATACATCTCTGCCGCGAACAACTTGAGCGAACCATCTTCGCCCTGCGTGGCGATGATTTTTTCCAGCACCTCGAATGCTTCGCTGAGCTGCCCCACTTCATCGAGCGCCCAGAAAAGCGTCTTGCCCGGATCGGGTGATTTTTTTCCAAAGCGTTCGAAGCGATCGCGCAGGAATCGCATCGCTTCTTCTTCCTTGCGCAGATGGCGGGCAGCTATGAAATAAGACTCAGCCACGAATTCGTTCTTGTCGCCCAAGCAGGCAGCAGCGCGGTAGGCCTGCATGGCTTCATCGAACTGGCGCATGTCCCAGAGAATCGAAGCGAGCTGGTGATAGCCTTGCGGATCATCGCGGGACATGCGTGTGGCTTTGCGGGTGAGCTTGAGCGCTTGATTGCGATGGCGTGCATCTTCGCGAAGGCTGCCCGAGTAGTAGAGCGCGAAGACCGGCTCGGCATCTTTCTGCTGCGACAAGTCGCGCATGAGCGTCATATATTCTTCGCGGCGGCCGAGCCTGCGCAGACGGCTGCTTTTCATGAGGGCCCACAGGCGACTGTCGGGATAAAGCTTGAGGAGCTCTTCGATGCAGTCGAGTTCGGTGACCGGATCCGCATCGTAGAGGGCCAGGGAGAGGCGACTGTCGAGAGTCAGGCGATGCTCGGGCGCCGCGGCGAACATGGCGTCGTAAAGTTCGTACGCTTGCTTTCGGTTGTGCTCATTGAGCGCGACCATGAGCTGATGGTGCAAGTCCCAGAGCGATGCGTCAGGAAGATCCAGGCCATTAAAAAGATGTTCGCGATCAGCGGGCACCATGGCCATGGCGCGCGGGCCGACGTGTTTGTAGCGATCGAGTGTTTGCTGTGCGAGAAACTCGCGCACCTCGCGCACAAAGGGATCGCGCACAAGCAGCACTTTCTTACGGCTGTCGTAACCGATGACCGCTTGCAGATGGGCGCTCGTTGTTTCGGTGGTCGAGAGCGTGAAGGCGATGCCGCGATCGATGAGCGCGACGGCGCTTTCCCAGTTGAGGGTGAACTCGCGCACGGCCCAGCCGCTGCGCTGGGCCCAGTTGCGCTCACTGGCGTAGGGGGTGCCGTCGTAGCAAATTTCCTCGGCGACGCTCAGATGATCGGCGGGCATGTTCCACAACCTGCTCACCGCTGAAAGCGTCGCCGGCGCACAGGTCACGCGGTGCTGTCGCACGAAGGGCACGCTGAGCATCACGCGCTTGGCATCAGCGGGGGCGGCTTCGAGATTTTCCTTGAGCTGCTTGTAATAAGGATGGTCGATCTTGCCAGCCAGTTCGGTGGCCAGCGCGAAGTTGCCGCCGCGGTAGGCGGCATCGCAGCGGCGACTGTGAAACCATTCTTCGAAGAGACGATCGCGCAGCGGGGTGAGTTCCACCATGCGCTCGACGCTTTCGTGTACCTGCGTGGTCATGCCCAGCTCGGTTTGCAGTTGGGCAAGTTGCCAGACGACGCCGTTGCTTTCGATGTGCCGCGTGGCCTCTTCGAGAAAGGCCAGGGCCTCGTCATCGCGGCCAAGCAGAACGAGAAGATGTCCACGCGACTGCACCGCCGGCCTGAAGAAGGGACGCAGCGCCAGCGCCTGCTCGGCGGATTCGAGCGCTGCTTCGTAGCGATCTTGCGCTTCAAAGACGCTGGCTTTTTCGACGTGAATCCAGGTGTGATCGGGTGCGACTTTTTCAGCGACCTTAAGCCAGTGGTCGGCTACTTCAAAGTCGCGCAGCGTTGATGCGATCACGGCGCGGAGCGTGGCCATGTCAGCCTGCTGCACAGGTGTGCCCCAGCCATTTGGCACATTCGCATCGAGGAAGCGCCAAGCGGGTAAGCCGCCCAGCCGCCCGAGCATCACCCGCGCGTAGTAGTAGGTCGCATCAATGTGCCCCGGGTCTTGCCGCCAGGCGCGCAGATGATGCGCATAGCCCAGGCGCGGCCCGCCCAGGTTGTAACAAAGGCGACCGGCAAGGACGCGCTCGTCCGTCGTCTTCCACGATGCCAGAGGCCCGCGCTGCTCGGCGATGCGATAAGCCTGGAGGTACAGCCCTTGATCGTAGAGCGATTGAACGGCAGCGAGTGAGGTTGTCTGATTTTCAGTCAATGGAAGCCCCCGCATCAATGTTGAAGATGGTGCAGCATCCTGAAAGTGTGCGCGTCAGTCAAGGCTTAGTTATTCACGTGCCAACGCGCAGCAATTCTGGCACCCTTGAAGCGCGAGACGGCGGATGATGATGACGCTTTGCCGCAGGTGGTGAAAGAGCCAAGCCCCAAGCGGCGAAAGCGCGGAAAAATTGCCGATCTGCGCCCAAATGCTGCGCCGGTAGCCGAGGGTTGCCCATCGGCCGTCAACCTGCGCGATAATTAGGCAGTATTTAATGGTCATGCTTTGATAGTAGCCTATCCCTTACAAGCATCCGCCTATCTTGCGAACAATGTAAGGCTATGTTCTCAATGGATTTAATGGATTGTCGCGAGACATGCCCGATCTTTTGGCACTGTGATTGCATTTACTCAAAAGCCGCAAGGCCGGGCTGTCCGGCTCTAGCGACCAATCCCCCACCCCTTCGAGGAGGTCCATTGTGAAACGTTGGATGAAGCACTTGTCGTTTTTACTCTGTTTGGTCGGTGCGTGGACGTTAACGCCACTGCCAGCCCATGCAGATGATCCGGCCCCGAAGACCGACACTCCGGTGGCCACCCCTGAAACCCCGGCAGCGGCAGCTGAACCGGAAGCACCCAAACTGACCCAAGAACAAGCCAAAGCAGAGATGGAAGCGAAGAACAAAGAGATCCCCGAATACCTGGGCGGCAGCTACGTATGGCAGATCAAAGATGGCGGTGATGATGGTTGGACCGTCAACCTCCATAACCTCAACGAATTCCGCACCAACAACCTCTGGATCATGATTGCCGCCATGCTGGTGTTCATCATGCACCTGGGCTTCGCGATGGTGGAATCAGGACTGACACGTGCCAAGAACACCGTCAACATCCTCTTCAAAAACACCCTCATCCCCTGCATCGGCCTGATCATGTACGCCATCTGCGGCTGGCTGATCATGTATCCCGGTGGCAACTGGATCATCGATGGCGTCTTCGCCTTTGGCTTTGGCATCGGCGGCGGGCTCAAGGGTGATGAGGCGGCCAACAGCCCCACCTACAACGCAGGCTACACCGTCTGGACCGACTTCCTCTACCAAGGCATGTTCGCCGCCACTTGTGCGACAATCGTCTCCGGTGCCATGGTCGAGCGCGTCAAGCTGCTGCCCTTCCTCATCTTCACCGTCTTCTTCGTCGGCATCCTCTACCCGATCACCGGCTCCTGGAAATGGGGCGGCGGCTGGCTTGCAGATCTGGGCTTCATCGACTTCGCAGGTTCGACCCTTGTCCATGCCGTCGGCGGTGCAGGTGCCCTGGCCGGTGCCATGATCCTGGGCCCCCGCATCGGCAAGTACGCCAAGGACGGCACCGTGCAGCCCATCCCCGGCCACTCGATGCCACTGGCCACCATCGGCGTCTTCCTCCTCTGGTTCGGTTGGTTCGGCTTCAACGGCGGCTCCGAACTCTCCGCCAACCCATCGGGCGTTTCTTACGTCCTGGTCACCACTGCTCTGGCAGCAGCGGGCGGCGGTATCTCCGCAGCAGCCATCACCTGGACCCTGGGCGGCAAGCCTGATCTTTCGATGACCCTCAACGGCATCCTCGCAGGCCTCGTCGGCATCACCGCAGGCCCGGACATCCCCTCGTGGATCGGTGCCTTCGTGATCTGCGGCATCATCCCCGGCATCATCGTGTACTTCGCCGTCCTCTTCATCGATAAACTCAAAATCGATGACCCCGTCGGTGCCATCTCCGTCCACGGTGTCTGCGGTATCTACGGCACCCTGGCATGTGCGTTCTCCGGCGGCTTCAACGCCAAGCAGTTCGGTATCCAGGCCATCGGTGCCGGTGCCTGCTTCGCCACCGCCTTCCTCTTCGCCTACGTCGTCTTCATGGTCCTCAAGGTCACCATGGGACTTCGCGTCAGCCACGATGAAGAAATCGAAGGTCTCGATCTGGGCGAACACGATGCCTCGGCTTACCCCGACTTCCAGCAGACCTATATCAAGAGCTACCACGCTCGTGAAATCTGATCGGAAGCCGACACCAACGAGTATCATTGAACTATCCCCCCAAGCAACGTGTCTGATGTGAATCGCAATGAACCCCCAGCCAGGTGAGCCACGCAACTTTACAAACCTTGCGAAAAGCCCTGGCCAGTAAAAACGCAGGCCGATGAGGCTGCGACGAACTCAAACGAAAGGAAAGTGTGTCATGCATATGATTGAAGCAGTGGTGAAGCCTTCCTCTTTAGACGGCATCAAAGCCAAGCTCACGCAATTGGGCATCTTTGGTGTGACCGCTCTCGAGTGCAAAGGCTTCGGCAAACAGAAAGGTCACACCGAGCGCTACCGAGGCGGACGCATGGATGTGGGCTTCGTGCCCAAGATCCTCCTCAAGATCGCTGTGCGAAGTGAAGACAAAGACAAAGCCATCGAAGCCGTGATCTCCGCATCACGCACCGGCAAAGTCGGCGACGGCAAAATCTTCGTTTACAAACTCGACAGCGTCACCCGTGTCCGCACCGGTGAAAAAGACAACGACGCGCTGTAAGCCT
>CAZYQL010000145.1:0-10595 GCA_964650055.1 uncultured Phycisphaeraceae bacterium
GAACCCACGACATTCACGTTGGCAACGTGACGCTCTACCGCTGAGCTACACCCGCGTGGGAGGGACAGTATAGGTGCAAGGCGGGGGGCTTATCAAGTGGCGACTATTCCCACCATTCCCGTTCCCTTGGATCGATCGGCTCATCAGGCTCCACGCCAAACTCCTTGAGCCAGTCGAGTACTTCTTCATCATCGCTCACCTGCTGCGCCTGATCCGAACTGACCTCCGGCTCGCGCTCCAGCGCAGCTCTACGCGGATCATCCTTGCGCTCATCCTGCTCCACCACTTCATTCGCCTCGGCGTGACTGGGATCGATGCCAAATTCCTTGAGCCAGTGATCGACTTCACCAGGCGGCAGAGCAGGGCGATGACGCGCGACAGCAGCAGGACCTGAGCCGGCTGGACGCGAGGCAGCAAGCGCGCGAATGAAGGCACCGGTGGAAAGTGTCTGAGCCTTGCGACGGCGAACGGCTTTGCGAATCTCGCGATCATCCGTCACGACATACAGCCGACGCGGCGCGCTGTAGGCAGCGGTGAGTTCGATGATCACATCATCTGCACTTTTGTGTGGGCCTGAATAAATCAGTTCGACTTGTGAAACGGGAGATGTCGCAGCCAGGCCGGGCTTGGTTTGACCATCGCAAACGACCACGATGCGATCGCCAGCCCAGGGTGACTGTGCGAGAAGCCGACACAGACCATCCTCATCGAGTCCCGCCATCGACGGCGGCATCGTCGCATGCAGCAGGTTGTAGCAGTCGATGAAAAGTGGCACGGGAGGATTTCAGTGATAGTGTTGCGTTTACTCTTCTATTTTGGGCGACGCCGATTCGTGTGGCGGGGAGACTTCCATCAATTCGGTGAGGCCGCCCCAGACGTAATCTTTTTCTTTGACAAGCACGCGAGGCTTGAAACTGGCGGGGATGTAAACCTCGGTGGTGGAGCCGAACTTAATCATGCCAAAGCGTTCGCCGCGCTGGAGAATCTGGCCTTCTTTGACAGCACAGACAATGTTGCGGGCGATCATGCCCGAGACCTGACGCACCGCGGCAACAGGTGTCTTGCGGACGGGGTGAAACAGAGCGAAGGTGACCCACTCATTTTCCTCAGCGGATTCTGGTTTGAGTGCGTTGAGATATTTGCCGGGCTTGTGATGGATCGGGCCGACTTGGCCGTGACAGGGGGCGCGGTTGATGTGCACATCGAGCACACTCAGAAAAATGCGAATGCAGGTGGCGCCTTCGCCAAAAAGCTCGAAGTTGTCCACTTCATGAATCGAACTGATTCGGCCATCGGCGGGAGCGACGGCGATATTTCTGCGAACCGGCGTGGCCCTTTCGGGATCGCGAAAAAAGGCGAGCAGCGCCAGCGCGAAGATAATGATGGGAATGGCGATCCACCATAAGCCCAGCCAGATGAATAGCGTGGTCAGCGCTGCGGTGACGAGCACGATGACGAGGTACTGCGGTTTGCCGTGGGGACTGAGCATGGGGAGAAGCCGGGGGAACAAGGACAATTCGGTTTTACCACGAAGTCACGAAGACACGAAGGGGAGAGAGGAAAACTTGGTTGTTGATGCACGATCTGCTACTGAATTTCGCGGCTTGTTTTCTTCGTGACTTCGTGCCTCGTGGTTGATCCGATCAACCATAGGCGAACGATCGAGAACTTGAAACTAAAAAGTCGAAAGTCAGCAAGTCGGCTGACCGACGGACTGACTTTCGACTTGGGTTTGGTCGAGTGAGTCAACGCGATGGCCGCGTGACAGTTGTAACGATCAGCTCTTCTTGCTCTTGCCGATGAAGAAGCCCACGAGGCCGAAGATAATCGCAGCCAGGAGTGCGCCGCCGCCGTAGTAGAGTGCGGTTTTATCATCGAGGCCGCCGGGGCCTGCGAGTTTGTCGGTGATGGAAAGTGGAGCACCGGTGGCGACAGAGATGGCGACCATGAGGCCGACGATCAGTACGGTGAGGGCGATCATCAGCATGCCGATGGCCAGGCCGTTGCCTGCGGGATCTTCTTCTTCAACTGCTTCGACGAACACGGCTGCTCCGCCGGTGGCAGCTGCATATTCCAGGCCGCTCGAACCTGAGCCGCCAAAGGCCGCCGGCTCAAACGCGCCGCTGCTGCCTGCGGGGACAGAGACCTTGGCATCGGAGCCTTCACCGCCGGGATAAATTTCATCGAGCAGTTCAGCGCCGAGGCTGGTGTCATCTGACTCCTGGGTCAGGTCGAGAAGGCCTGAGCCTGATCCGACGGATTCGAGTGCGAGTTCTTCTTCATCATCGACAGGGCGGACGATGGTCTGGGTGTGCGGATCAGCTTCATCAATTTCGCCAGCGTCGAACACGCTGATGCCCGTGGCCATGCGCGAATCTTCGCTCTTGGCTTTCTTCGCGCCGGGCAGGTCGTGGTCATCGAGGGCGAGATCGATCTGGTCGCCTGAGCCGGCAGCCATCGGGATCTCGCCGGTGGAGAGGCCAGTCTCATCGAGCGGAATCGCGCCAGAGGAAACGCCAAGGTCGCCCATGCGGCTGTCTTCGTTGCTGGCGGCAGCAAGCGAATCAACCTGGTCGCGCTTGAACATCAGCTTGTCGCGATCGCGAAACTGCTGAACCTTGCCTTGCGTGGCCATCTGTTTGACGTCGGCTTCGGAAATGCCGAGTTTTTCCGCAGTCTCCGCGAGCGTGTAGAACATCTTCGCCATGGCTTTAGACCCTTTGAAATTGGTCAATGAGGAGAACGAGCAACACCGCGGCACCGCCGCGAACCGACACCACGAATCCCCGTATCGTTGAAGACGGTCGCTTCGGGTGGAAGTCAGCCATCCTCTTGGACGATGGTAGTTTAAGTAGTTATTGCCAAGGTCGCAAGGTCAGGTTTTTTTCCATGCTTCCAGCCAAGCCTCATCCACTGATTGAACTCACTCCGCTCAAGCTGCCCCGGCTGCCTGCGGAGCTTGTTGGCCTGCGCATCGCCCAGTTAACCGACCTTCACGTCAGTCGGCCGCGCGCTCGGTATCGAGCACTGATCAAGGCGGTGGAGGAACTCGATGCCGACCTGATTTTTCTTACCGGTGACTACATGAGCAACCCCGGTGATGAACCCGCCGCCATGAAAGTGCTCGAAGCAATCTGCGAAAAATTGCATCCCCGCCTGGGAACGTTTGGCGTCTTCGGTAATCACGACACGCACACCATGCGGAAACTCGCGGAGCCGCTGCCGGTGCACTGGCTTAATAATGATATGCATGTCATCGAGGGCGGTGCCATCGAAGTGCACGGATTTGAAAACGAAAGATACAAGTGGCCCGACACGCTGCGCCTCGTGGCCACCGCGCAGGAGCGCCGCGAGCAGCATCAGCGCAGCTTGCATCTGACATCGGATTGCGATGGCAGCGCTGCTGCGCCTTTGCGATTGCTGTTGTCGCATTACCCCAATCTGCTGCCGGTCGCTTCTGATCTGGGAATGGATCTGGTTTTCTCCGGGCACACACACGGTGGTCAATGGCGGCTGCCGCGCAGGCTTGCGCTCTACACCTCCTGCGATTTGCCCAGTCATCTTTCTGCGGGCGTGCTGCGCCATCGCCAGACGCTGGGCGTGGTCTCGCGCGGGCTAGGTGAGACTTTCATTCCGCTGCGCATTCTGTGTCCGCCGCATCTGCCGGTGTTTGAGCTGCATCAGGGCGAGATGGCCCAGGCTGCATCGCAGACGATTGAGAATGTGCAGCCTTGGTGAATGAGTCGTGGTGAATGAGTCGTATTGACTGAGCCGCGACTCAACGAGTCGCGGACGTCAAAGAAATGAAGGAGTGTTCATCGCGCCTTGCTTGTGCGCCTCATTGAACGACGAACAGCATTGATGCACGAAGTCATTCGACAATCTATACCCCCATCAGGCCGCTGACGTCCGCGACTCGCTCAAGTCGCGGCTCAGGTTGATCGGCGCATCATCGCTGCTTACCATCGCGCTTCTATAATAGAGGAGTTTCGCGATGAGCCATCCCGCTGATGCCGGTTGTATCTTCTGCAAGATCATTGCTGGTACGATTCCTTCGTACAAGCTTTACGAATCTGATCAGGTCTTTTCCTTTCTCGACGTCGGCCCGCTCTCGCGTGGTCACGCGCTGATCATTCCCAAAGGCCACTGGGAAACGCTTGATCTCGTGCCTGATGAAGTGGTCGCTGATTGCAGCATCGTTGTGAAAAAAATCGGTAGCGCCATCGCAAAACACACCGGCATGCAAGGCTGGAACGTGCTGCAAAATAATGGAGCAGTTGCAGGGCAGGTCGTGATGCACGTTCACTTTCATGCGATCCCGCGCAGCGAAGGTGATGGTCTGGGCTTCCGCTGGCCCGCAGGAAAGCTGGATAAAGATGATGCGATGAAGCTGGTGGATGCGGTGAAGAGTGCGATGTGATGGTGTGTGGCGCTTTCACATAGCCCCGGCCTTGGCCGGGGAAACTTCACGTGAACGGGCACATCCGACATTTCGGGCAGTCACCCCGGCTAAAGCCGGGGCTATATGAAATGGATCACATGATGCCGCGGCCGATTCTTTGCATTCTGGCGGGTGGACGCAGCAGTCGCTTTGGTGCGCCCAAGCTTTGGCTGCGCGTCAATGGCGTGCCGATGGTGACGTGGATCGCGCGGCAGCTTGCCGGTGTGTGCGGGCAGCGCTGGCTCAGTGTGGCGCCGGGCATGGAGCTGCCGCCGGGGGCTGGCGGATGCGATCGCATTGTGGCGGATCACGTTGGCTTTGGCGGGCCGCTCGCTGCAATGGTGCGGGTGCTCAGTCAGGTGGATCGCCGCGCTTGGGTGCTGTTTGCGGCGGGCGACATGCCGCTGATTCAGGCCAGCCATGTGAGATTGATGATGCGTCAACTCGCTGCCAAGCGAAGTGTCGTTGGCGTGATGAGTCAATGGATTCGTGGCGAACAGGCAGGGCGGATCGAACCGATGCCTTCGCTCTGGCGCGCGGGGCCAGCACTGAAACTGATTCGCGCTGCGATGGAGCGCGGCGTGCGCGGACCTTCGCAATTAGCAAGCTGGCGTAACGTGGCAAGCGTGCCGATCATCGGTGAGCAGGGGGGCAGGACGTTTACCAACATCAATCGCCCGGAAGATGTCGAGGCGCTCGCGGCATTTTATTTAGCCGTTCGCCTTGGCGAACGAAGAAAGGGGTCGCCGCGAAAAAACGCAAAAGGCGCAAAATAGAAATAGGGAAACGGCGATTGACGGGAGTCAGGCAAACGATAATTGCCTTGCGCATTATTTGCGCATTATTTGCGCCTTCTGCGCCTTTTTGCGGCCATTCAGATCTTCGTTCGCCAAGGCGAACGGCTAAATAGGCGATCACTTGCCGCCTTTGCCTTTTTTCTTGGTCGGCTTGGCGGGCGATGATTTTGGTTTGGCTGCGGGTTTGGTTTTGGGCGATGCTTTCTTCGGTATCGCTTTCGCTTTTTTCGGAGCGGCTTTTTTCTTGGTGCTGGGCTTGGCCGGTTCGGTGCCTGATGCTCGGACATAATCGATCAGCCCGCGGAAGATGGCGGGAGCGTCTTCCGTGGGCAACGGCATCGGGTTTTGCGGATCCAGAAAGAGCGTCAATTTCAGCACGCCATCGTGCAGGCTCATCGCTTGCATATCGGGGGCCTCTGCACGGGCGAGCACGATTTCCTGAATGTATTTCGCAGCATCCTCGCGGTAGCTGGAGTTTTGTGACAGATCGATGAAGCCGGCCATGATCGGCGACAGACAGGCATTAAGCAGCATGCCCACAGCGACGGGGTCCTGATTCAACGAATCCCAATCGATGGACAGCGGGATCGGCTTGCCAATCATGCTGGCAAACTGCTGGGTGAAACTGGTGAGCGTCGGTTCCATGTCGCGCCTGACCTGTGCGAAGGCCTCGGCGTTGCCGTTGGTGTTGTCTTCAACCTCGTCGGTGGTTCCCTGATTTTCGCTTATCTCATCTTCATACTGAGCCATGCGATTGAGCTCATCGGTTTCGCCCTGTGTGGTCTGCGTGGAATCTCCAGTTTCATCCGTCATCGTTTCTTCATCGCTGATGTCCGTCATCGCCGCGACGAGGCCGGGCAATCGCTTGACCATGTCGTCGATGGTGAGATAGCCCTTGTATCCATCGTGCAGTGCGGTTTGATAGACGAGGGCATCGTCGTAACAGCTCAGCGATTTCTGCGATGAGTCGGGCACGTGATTAATCAGCAGCCTGCGCACGCGCTTTTGAAATTGCTGCTTGAAATTGGGGTTCGATTCGAACAGGCGCGTGATGGCGTAGTAAATGACATCGATGCCATGTTCGCGCAGCTGGGTGAGCGCGAAGCGAACTTTATGGTCATCGGCAACGGAGGTGAACCCTGCGAAGTCGATGGCGTAGGTGGCTGGCGCATCGTGTTCCGGGCTGGCCAGTTGTTCCTCCCAGTACTGCGTTTGCCTGCGAATCTCCTCGATGATCGGCTTCCACTGGCTGCCCATCGATGAAATAATTTTCTCCGCAATATCACACTCGTAGAAGCAGCCCGCTTCGCCGTCGGCCAGTCGCAGTCGCAGAGTCAGTACCCCATCGCTCAGGTCAATCTCTTTCTGATCCGCGCTCTCTACGCAAGTGATGCGCACTGCGCTGATGGCTTCCATCATGTCTTCCTGGGCCTGCTGATCGCGACTGATCAGTCGGACTGCGCCGATCACGCGGTTAAGGCCCCAGTAAATGAGTTGGTCCGCGGCGATGGCGTTTTCGCCGATGCTGGCCCAGTCCACTTCAATTTCCAGAGACCTGCCGATTGCTTCCTGAAGTGCATTCGATAGCTGTGGCAGATGGTCATCGCGATAGCCGGCGAGTATGGCAAACGCATCGAGCGATTGATCCATCATGTCGCTGTTGCCTGAATCCATTTGTGAGCGTGGATCAGAAAAATCAGGCAGGCTCGCTGCCACACCGGGCAGAATTGCTTCAAGGTCGGTAGCGGAAAAGGAGCCGTTGTCACCGGTGAAATTGACACGGATGATGATGGTTCTGCCGCGCGCCAGCAGCAGACGATCGACGGGCGAGCCGACATGCTCGATGCGGAAGCCTTCGAGCAGATTCGCCAGGGGCACCTGACTGTTCACAGCGCGGATGAAGTAAACGAAGTTGCGAAATAGATCGCGCTCGAGTTGTTCGAGATGGCGCACGGCGACGTCGCTGTCGTACGCTTCGGTGAAACTGGCCAGGTCGATATCGATGTTCAGATCAAGATCGAGGCGCTCGCGCAGTTCTTCTTTGAGCTGCGGAATCACTTCGCTCATCAGGCGTTCGATGGCTGGCCCTTTGTCCAGATCAAGGCCTTCGCGAATGGCAGCGATGATCTCGCTGGACTGGTGATAGCCCACGCCCGGGCCAACGTCATTGAGATTGGTGGTGATTTCCATGCAGCCGTTGAGGATGCGAATCTGCTTGCCTTCGGGGTAGGCCACGTGGCGCACGACCACTTCGCGCAAATGCTCACGCATCAGGTCGCGCGTGGCATCATCACTGCACGAAAGGCAGATGGCGCTGCGCACGTTGTGAAGCACTTTGTTTTTCAGCTTGCTCGCGGATTCGAAGTCGCCATAGAACGAATCCCAATCGACGAAAAAGGCAAACTGCTCGTTGCCCATCGCCTCGCGCATCAGGGCGATCTGATCAGGCAGATCGATGTCATGGAAGCGATTGAATAGATCGATCAGCTCTGACGGCGCGCCATCTGGCAGTCGATTAAATTTCTCATATTCCGAAGGATCGAAGGCCTGTCCCGTTGCCTGTCCCATCGCTTCACCCAGACCATCGAAGGCTTGTTTCATCCCGTCGGCCATCGCGTCGCCGACGCCCTTGAGGGCATCGACCATGCCATCCATGAGGCCGTTGACGTCGCCGCCGAACATGCGATCCATGGTGCGGATCATGTTGATTTTGTACTGGCCATCTTCTTCGGTGAGCGTGAAGGGCGTCTTGATCACCGGCTGCTGGGTGTCGTTGGGATTGGTGATCGTCACAGGCACGACCCACTCGGCTCCATCCTGCGCCGGCTCACCCATATCAATCTGCATCTCTCCCGCATCAGGTGGCGGACTGAAGCTGCCTTGCTCGGCACTGGCCTTGGTGACCAGCTCCCTGACGGCTGCGTCATCACGGTCATGCACAGATGCCTGAATGAATGCCTTCACTTTCGCCAGTGCTGCTTCTGAAGAAAACTCCGCCATGGCAAACCCCTCCGTCAACGAAAAAAAATGGTGTAACGCCAAGAAGCATCATAACGCGAGCTTCGCCACCGGGCGAGATGCAAGCGAGGACGCAAGGCACGAAGGTCGAATCCATGAAGCTATGAATTTCATCTTCCCTGTTTTCTTCGTGTCTTCGTGCCTCGTGGTAAAAGCGAGCATCACCCATTGCCCCGTCTGCAGGCAGATTCCCTGGTGAAACAGAGAAATTCCCACCACTCTCCGTAAAGGGGGTGATTCACCTATGGTCTGATAGGGCCTACCCCGGCGATAATTATGGAGGTAGGGTTAGAAAACAGACAGGCACACGGCTGCATGTGTTTTGTTCAGTGCATCGTTTGATCCTGATCCGGATCCGGATTCCGATCCCGCATCCTCCATCACGTTTCAAAGCCTCCGTTTCACAGTCTCCGTTTCGAAATCCCGTTGTTCTTTTGAACCCTGGCCGGTCACGTGGACCCCCCCGATCGGCTGGGGTTTTTTGTTGCGCGCTTTTGTTTGCGCGTTAATGATGGAGTCCGCGAGTGTGAAGCAAGAGCGAAGCCGCGAGCGGCTTGTTTCGTGCATTGCTCCGGTGTCAGTCCCTATCATGGAATAAGAATCGCCTGTGATGCGTTATCATGGATAATGCCTGCCGCACCTGCGCGAAACGGAGTTTCATCATGAGAGTTTCATTGCCTGTTGCTTTTTGTCTTCTCGTCGCCTTTCTGTCGCCGATGGTTCCGGGCTCGGTCAGTGCTCTAAGCGCGGCTGATCTTGAAGCGGATCACGCTGACCTCGTCAAAGCGAGTTTCAAGCACAGCGTGCCTTCGGTGATTCCGGGCGAGACGTTTGAGCTGGGCATTCATCTGAAGATGAAACCGCACTGGCACACCTACTGGATCAACCCCGGCGAATCGGGCGAGGCGACAAAGGTCAAGTTCACCGGGCCTGCGGGTTTTGAATTTGGTCAGGTGCGCTGGCCGCTGCCGACGGCGATGGAGTCGTTCGGCGCCATCACCTATGGCTATGAAGGCGAAGTGCTCTTGATCGTGCCGGTGAAGGTGAGCAGTGTGGTGAAACCTGGCACCACAGCGAGCATCGAGGCTCATGTCAACTGGCTGGCGTGCAATGATACGTGTGTGGAAGGTGAGGCGAAGCTGTCGCTGAATCTGCCGATCGTGAAGGCGGATCAGGTGCAGGTCGCAGCCAAGGGCGATGGACATCACCATGCTCACGATGACAAGGGGCCAGTGGAGCCGACGTTTGCGAAGTGGAACAAGCAGTTGCCAGTGACCGGGCACAAGCTACTGAAATCGGTGGAACAATCGAAGGCGTCGGCGAGTTCGAATAAGGGCGAGATCGTGGCCACCTGGACCGAAGATGTGGCGAAGGTCCAATGGTTTCCCGTGGCGACGAGTGCGGTGGCCATTGAGAATATCAAGGTGAATCACACCGGCCAGCGCACCGTGATCACCTACAAGCCAACCGTTTATAAAGCAGAGAAAATCCCCGGCGGCAAAGTCGATGGCCTGCTGGTTTTTGTCGATGGCAAGGGCCATCGCATCGGCGTGGCGATGAGCTTTTTGGTGCCGGTGGAGGAATGAAGGGCTTGAGTCAAAATCAAGAATAGGTCGGCCAATGGCCGGTTCACTGCTACCATACACGACTCGGTAGTTGACTTAGAACACGACTCGGATCGGAATCGCGCTCGTACTACTTTTCAGTAATCCCCGTCTTTCGCTTGTGCGAAAGCGACAACGTCAACGGTTTTTCTTTTTCCCTCTGGAGGTTCGCATGAAACGCATGATCGCTTCGATGGTCGCTCTTCTTCTCGTCGCCACGGTGGCCATTGCCGCTACCGTCAAGTCCGGCCCGGACATCGGCGAAGGCGTCGCCGCATTCAACGTCAAGGACATCACCGGCCCCAGCGCTGGCAAAAGCCTGTGCTATCGCTGCCAGTACGGCGCCAAGCCCGTCGCCTGTATCTTCACTCGCGAAATCACTGATGAAGTGGCTTCGCTGATTGCCGAGATCGACAAGACCGTGGGCGCCAACAAGGACAAGAAGATGTGCAGCTTCGTCGTCCTGCTCACTGACGATGCCGACGCTGGCGCCAAGCAGCTCGCCAAGCTCGCCAAGGACAAAGACATCAAGAACGTGCCCCTGACCGTGTACGACGGCAACGCAGGCCCCGACAGCTACAAGATCGCCAAGGATGCAGCGGTGACCGTGCTCTACTGGAACAAGAGCCGTTTGCAGTCGAGCCACGCCTTCGCCGCTGGCAAGATGACCAGCGACGATGTGAAGGCTGTTGTTGCCGATGCGAGCACGATCCTCAAGTAATTGATGATCGCAAA
>CAZYQL010000146.1:0-10514 GCA_964650055.1 uncultured Phycisphaeraceae bacterium
CAAGAGGTTTTGGTGAATCAGGTTCTGACGGGACAGGTGGTGCGGTCATCATTCATCAGCAAATCAACATCACCAACAGTAACGTCAACACGAACGATCCAATTGCAGATAAGTCGCCTGCTCAAGAGCAGGATTGAGAGTGATTGAAGTAAGCCGCGTTTCATCAGCTTGGCGATGCCATCGCAGCCGAAATGACCGCGAGAATCAATCAAAATTTCCGAGAAATCTGAACAACAGAAATTGACACTGAATTCATCGTAAATCGTTATATTGAATCGTCTTACCTATGATTATTGAGAAACGGTGAATTCCTAAGTGCATCGGAAGCGACCTGTCAAAAAAGCCTATTTTTCGAGTTTGGGCGTGGCCACGTACTTCGCATGAACTTGGCGCGCCATGTCGCTCGAATCGCAAATTGCATCTCTTTTTGAATTCAACACTTAGATAATGTTTTGTGGGTTTCCGCGAGACTCCGCGAGACTCCGTGGGTTTCCGTTCATCTGCGCTGGCCATCAACATCCAGGTAGGCGAGATGTGGGCGATGCGAGCCGACGGCTGGTTTTTCTGGTCGAATAGCTGCGAAGCGAAGGGCTAGGGCATTTCGCTCACAAACTCATATTCGGTAACTGGCAGGTAGGTCGTATCAATGATGAAAGAGTACCGTATCAGCACGACAGCTTTGCGACCCCGACGAAACGAACCGTGGGACACCGCCAAGGCTTGATTAAAGTGACCTGAATTAAAGGGACCTATGAAAATATTTGCCAAGCCATCCGTAGCGATCCCCCGAAGATGGCGAGACATGACTTGCATGAGGCGAGTCTTAAAAGGCCAGTGCCTCGTGATTCTATTGCTCCTTCTCGCGGGTTTGTCCGTGACTGAGGCCGCCGACTGGCCCACCTATCGTGGCAACAACACCCGCACGGGCAATTTGACCGGTGACGCTGGCCCGGTGACTGCCAACGTCCTGTGGGTGCATCACGCCAAGGATCACTTCGTCGGCTCGCTCTCCACCGATGGCAACGCGATCTACGCCACGGGCCTTGGTGCGTTTGGCACCTCTGCTGTTTACGCGCTGTCACCTGAGCCTGGTGTTGAGAAGCGTGTGCTCTGGAGCAAGGTGCCGCCGGTGCTCAAGCTGCCGATTGTCAGTTCCATCAGCGCAGCCGGTGGCGATCTTTTCTTTGGCGATGGCATGCACCAGACCGATGGCGCGGTGCTGCGCTGTGTGACGCAAGAGGGCCAAGCGGTCTGGCAGTTAACTGTGCCAGGCGAACTGGTGCACATCGAAGGCGCTGCGACAGTCAGCGCTGGCAAAGTATTCATCGGCGCGGGCCACGCTGGTGTTTTTTGCATCGACCCCAGCGTGTTCTCCTTAAACGGCAAAGAGATGTCGCGCAGCGATGCGCTCAAAGCTGTCGCTGAGCATCACGCACTGCTCGCTACGAAATATCAAACTGACCTCAAGAAGGATCCCGACTTCGCCATCGCGCCTACGGAAGATCAGCTCATTAAGCCCGCGCCCAAAGTACTCTGGCAACAGGGCAAAGGTCAGTGGCATGTGGATGCGCCGATCGCTGTCGAAGGCGATCGCGTTCTCGTTTCGACTGCATATCTCGATAAGGAACAGAAAGGCAAACGGGCTTTGCTCTGCCTCAAGGTGAGCGATGGCTCGCTGCTCTGGGAGGTGCCGCTGCCTGCCAATCCCTGGGGCGGCGCGACGATCGCCGATGGCAAAGTATTCGTCGGCTGCTCCACCGTGGGCATGTACTTGAACTTCATCAATGCCGCCAAAGGCGAAGTCAGTGCGATTGATCTGAGCGATGGAAAAATCATCTGGAAGAAGCCGGTGAAGGCGGGTGTCATCTCGCCGATCACCATTCAAAATGGCCTGGCGATCTTCACCGCCACCGATGGCAAAGTACGGGCCTTCGATGCAAACACCGGCAGTTCCAAGTGGCTCTACGATGGAGGCGCGCCTTTCTTCGCCGGCCTGACAACGTCAAAAGAAATCGCCTACACCGCTGACATCAAAGGCATCGTCCACGCCATCAATCTCATCGGCGGCACCAGCGCGTGGAAGCTCGACATGGTCAGCGATCCCACCATCAAACTCACGCCCGGCGGCAAGGTCTATGGCTCCCCCATTCTCCACCGCGGCCGCCTCTACCTCGCCACCTGCAACATCGAATCCAGTGACGGAGGCCAGCGGATGGCCGTCGTCTGCATCGGCGAGAAATGACTGTTTTTACCTAGGATTTCACCATGAAATGCTTCACCACCCCCCTACTCACTGCGCTTCTCATCAGTATGTTCATCGCGCTTGCAGCCCATGCTGCCGACGATGCCAAGAGCGCAGACAAGAAGGATGAAAAGTCCGCGCTGACCATTGACAAGGAAAAGAAAACGATCCGCATAGACTGCAAGATCGCGCCGCGCAAGCTGCCCAATCTCGATGACATTTATCCCATCGAAGTCATCGCCTGCTGGTCGCATCCGCGTGGCCAAAAGGCTCATGAAACGATCGTGACGCACACGATCAATCCGAGCGAAGTGCACAAGGCTCTGGAAAGCCTGGGCCTCAAAGCAGGCAAGCCCGCCAAGGGAGCCGATGCGGTGGCGCAGGGGCCGGAGCTGAAAATTTACATTGAATTACCTGGCCCCGCTGACACCGTGAAGAAGGTGCCCATCGAGCGCACGCTCATCGATCGCAAGACCGGCAAGACGATGCCTTCGGTCAAGTGGCATTTCACAGGATCGATCAAGAAGAAATTGGACCCGACGAAGGATGAGGAGGTTTACGCCGCCGACCACACGGGCACGATCATCGGCATCTTTCCGGTGACGGATGAAACGGTGATTCAATCGAGTCTGACGATGAAGGAGGAGCCGTTCATCAAGATGGAAACGAATAAGAATGTGCTGCCTGCTGAGGGTACGCAGGTGACGCTGATTATTGAGGTGAAGTGAGGGGATGATGCGGGATGCGGGGGCGCAAGCGAAGGGCAGACTCACGGCGAGAGTGATAAGGCTCAAGCATCAGCTTCCTTCGCACTGCTGACAATCTGCACCGCGCCGCTGGTGCCATCGACGCGCACACGATCACCTGTGCGAAGCCTGCGGTGTACATCGGCGATGCCTGCGACCGCAGGGATGCCAAACTCTCGCGCCACGATCGCGCCGTGCGAGAGAACGCCGCCGCTTTCCATGATGAGCGCTTTGGCTTTGAGAAACAGTGGCACCCACGCGGGATCGGTCGAAGGACAAACCAGCACAAAGCCTTCGCCCACCGAATCCGCAGCGACGGGTTTTTCCAGCACCAGACATTCACCTTCATACATGCCAAACGACACCGGCGTGCCCTTGAGGTCAGCAGCACCATCGAGCACCATCGGCCGCCCGATCGCATCGAGATCATCACTGAATATCACCGGCGGCACAGCGAGCATCAGCGCGATGCGACGATGACGCTGGCGCTGGGCAATGCGTTCGCCAAGCAGCGCAGACGCATCACTTGAGGCGAGCACATCCAACTCGCTCAGCTCAAGGAAGAAGATGCCATCACTCAGATTCGTTCGCCTTCCAAGTTCGAGCAGCGCACCGCGAATAAGCGAAAGGCCCATGATCAGATAATGCTTCGACGCCTCGCGCAGCGACAGATACTTTCGCGCTGTCGCCACGCTGCGTTCAAGCTTGCGCTGCTCACCGCGATCGAGCATGAGCGCCTCTGCAAGCAGCGGCAGACGATCAGCGATCTGAATGCGCGATTGTGCATGCGTAGCTTCCTTCGTCGCGCTGCTCGCAGGCAATGCCATCGCGTCTTCACTCCAGCGCGGCGACGCAAGCTCCATTTCATCAGGCCCGCGATGTCCAAAACGCTCCATAAAATCCTGACGCGAAAGCGTCCTATCAGCCAGTGATTGCAAACCATCAGGCAGATCGCAATCCGCCGGCGGATGCACCCCGATCATCAGTGCCTGTGCCTCTGCAGCCGCCCCTTCTTCACCCAACATCGGCGCGAGAATCTCCTTGATCTCCTGCATCGCTGTCGCAGCAAACATCGAAGGTTGCAAAGACTGCGATGCAAACTTCACCAGCGCCAGATCGATCCACTGATGAATGAACTCAATGACCTTCGCGATGGAGAGTTTCATCAGATCAGTCGAACGCGCAGCAAGCACCTTCGCCTTGAAGGTTGGATAGATTTCGCTTTCCAATCGCGCTGCCTGTGAAGCCGCACATCGCTTCATTCGCCGACCTGCCAGCCACATGCGCAGGAAGATCGCAGGCAGTCGCCACCAGGTGCGCGATGTCGCTGCCTTCGCGTGTGCAGTGGGCGTGGGATACATCGCCAGCGATGGGTTGGCTTTGATGCGGGCGAAGTCGTGAGCGTAGGGAAAATCGCGGAAGTAGAGCTTGGGTTCCAGGCTGAGGTTGACGTATGGCCGACCTGCGATGAGGTCGATGAAACCTCGTTCATTTAAGAGCGGATCAGGATCGAAACCCAGAGCGCGGTACATGGTGCCAAAGCCGCCGCTGCCGCTAACCAGTTGCTGCACGATGGACCAAGACATCGGCGTCGGCGTGGGTAGCACTTCGCTGAGGTTGTACCTCGCCCAGATCGTGCCACCCCGATGGGTCATCGCCGAAAGTCGCGCGATTTCCGTTTGTTTGACCGCTTCGATTTCACTGGCGGTGATGGCGGTGATCGGCCGAGCTTGAAGGATGTAAGCGCGGCCGTCAGCCCAGGCCCATTCGATATCGCGCGGCTGGCCGTAGTACTCTTCGATCTGCTTTCCAAGGCGCGTCAGTTCAACGAGTTGCTCAGCATTCAAACATGGCTGATCGCGCTTTGAAATTTCTACTTCGCGCACGCCATCACGAGTGTGCATGGTGCGCTGGGTGTGGATTTCCTTTTCGAGAAGATGGCCGGTGTTTCGATCGGTGTGAAAACGATCGGGCATCACCTCACCAGAGACAACCGATTCACCTAGGCCCCACGCAGCTTCGATCATCATGCGCTGACCAGTGACATCAAGCGGATCGCGGGTGAAGAGCACGCCCGCCATCTCCGCATCGACGAGAGTCTGCACCACCACCGCCATCGCAACCATGTCATCTGCAATGTTCTGCTTCTTGCGATAGGCGATGGCGCGCTCGGTAAACAGCGATTGCCAGCAGCGCAGTACGGCGGCAATGAGCGGCGCTTCACCCTGCACGCCGAGGATCGTTTCCTGTTGACCGGCGAAGCTGGCGACTTCTCCATCTTCCATCGTGGCGCTGGAGCGCACGGCGACGATGGGGCTGCCCAGCGCTTGATACGCATCGCGAATTTCTTTTGACAACTGATCGCAGGAGCGAAGCGGCAAGCCGCAGGTGACAGCTTCGCGGTAAGCATCACTCGTAATGCAAAAGCCAGGCGGAACAGGAAGACCCGCGTGCGTCAGCAGCGCCAGGTTCATGCCCTTGCCACCGACGAGCGGCTCGCTGGTTTCATCCAGTTCTGCGAAGGTTCGAATCAGCGCACCACTTGTCACGGCTTATCTCCAAGACAATGCACCTTGCCTCGCACCGCGACATACAACCGCCCGCCACTGAGCGTAGGACTCGCATAAACATCCGCATCAGGTGTCTTGAGCTGATCGAAAGACCATCGCACTTTTCCATCAGCAGCGTTCAGACATTTCACAATTCCTTCGACGGTGATGACCACGACATCATCACTGGTCACGACGGGAGCAGTGGTGAGAGGCGAGCCGAGATTCACTTTCCATTTCAAGTTGCCGGTCGCATCATCGAGGCAGTAAACGTGATGGTCGTAGCTGGTGAAATAGCAGTGGCCGTTGGCGAGCGCAGGCGTGCTGTACACAGCGGCCTTGGTGTCAAA
The DNA here is from genome assembly GCA_964650055.1 of uncultured Phycisphaeraceae bacterium. GTDB lineage: Bacteria > Planctomycetota > Phycisphaerae > Phycisphaerales > Phycisphaeraceae > JTS-RE9. The sequence goes on from CAZYQL010000146.1 coordinate 5,888, forward strand.
GGTCCACAGTTTTTCGCCGGTTTTCGCATCGAGGCACCAGACAGCGCCAGCGGGTTTATCTGCTTCGAGGCCGAGTTTGCCGTTGCCCAGTCCGACGTAGATGCGGCCGTTGGAATGGGAGGCGCAGCCGGGCACGGGCAGAGGTGTGTTCACTTTCCAGATTTGTTTTCCAGTCTCTGCATCAAGCGCGAGCACGGCGAGAGAATCGTGAATATCACCGATGACTGTGCCGATGAAAACGCGGCCATCAACGACGCAAGGCGCGGAATCGATGTGCAGATTTTTCGTCTGCCAGTGCAACTTGGGCGAAGGCTCAGTGGCGCTAGTCAAGTCATAACAGAGAATGCCATCATCACCCGCACCGAAGATGATGCGGCCGGGCGTGATGGTCGGCGATGATTCGGTGTGACTGTTTGTTCGCACCGTCCACTGCGTCTTGCCCGTGCCTGAATGAAGAGCGAAGAGACGGCAACCCGTGTCTTCGTGATATCCCTCGCCAACGTAAACGATGCCTGCGTAAACCGTCGCAGCGCAGAAGATCGGCTTGGCGCTTCCGCCGGGCTCTTTGGCGGCAGTGAATTTCCAGATGAGCGAGCCGGGCGCGAGTGTCGTGCCAGGCGCACCGGCGATGGGCTTACCCGCATCAGTTGGCGTGACATTTTCATTGGCATTGATGCAGTAGAGATAACCTTGCGCGAAAGTCTGAATCTCATGCAGCGCGCCGATATAGACTCGCCCATCGACAACCGTGGGTGTGGAATGAAACATCACACGGCCTTTGCGTTCACCCGGATCGAAGGACCAAAGCAGCGCGGGATTCTTCGGTGCGGAAGAACCATCAATGACACCGGTGCGGTGTTTGTTGCCGCGGTAAGTGGGCCAGTCGGAGGTGGTGCGCTCGACGGTGAGATTCGTCTGCGATTGATTGAGGTAATAGCCCAGAGCGCTGCCGGTGATGACGAGCGTGAAGAGGAAGATGACTTCAGTGGTGGCGAAGATCGGCTGCTTGCGATTTGTCGTGCGAGTTTTGCGATAGATCAGGTGCAACAGACCCGCCACGCAGGCAACGGTGACGATGGCGACTTGATCGAGTGGACTGACCTGATTGAGCAACTGATAACTCGCCCAGAAAAGGCCCATCGCAGCGAAGATGATCAGTGCTGCATATTCGACCTTCGCAGGTGCGCGGTCAGCCGCATTGAGTGAGAGCGGATGAATGCTGGGCACAGGCGGAATGTAAACGCCCTGCTTTTCTGCGGTTTTTTCTGGCTGCGGCTCAGCGCGGGCCTGCCCTGCGTGATAGGCGGCGAGCCTGCGGCGAAGCCTGGCGACGCGGTCACGGCTCAGTTGCAACGCAACGATCAGCCCCAGCGCCGCCACGCAGACAATGGCGAAGGTGAGCGACGCATCGCTGAGCCACCAGAGACGATCGGTGATGAAGAATGTGATCAGCGCCCAGTGAATCATGAAGAGTGTCGATTGCGTGAGCAGTACAGTGATGACGATGCGGTACTGCTTCCACTGATCGCGCAGCAGCCCAGGAAAGAGAAGCTGAAGCAGTGCCGCGATCGGCGCAAGCACTGGCAGCGTGATGACGCTGAAGGTGGTGGTGAGGGTGAACATCGCTGAAGGTCCATGGGCCAACGAAGCGGCCGATGAATCGGAACATTTTGCGCGTCACCATGAATCACTGCGACTTTTTTCGCACGAGCAAAGCGAGCACGATGAAGATGATGATACCCAATGCGATGAGCAGCCACGGTTTCATCAGCGATTCGTTACTGGGCGGCGGCGAACTGGACGGCACTGATGGCACTGAAGGAGTGACCGCAATCGGTGAAGGTGTAGTGATCTTCGAGGCGTCATTCGTTGTTGCCTTGGCATCTGACCACGCTTCGATGGTGCCATCGAGCTTCTGGCCGTAGCCCGGTTTGTCTTGAGCTCTGACTGCGGGTGGCGCGGCACCATCTTTCAGATAGACGTCAATGGCTAACGTCATCGCCTCGGTGGTATCGCTAAAAGTGCGGCGAAGATATGGCTCACCATGCGTCAGCGCCCAGCGCGGCGAACCTTCGACTTGGGTGCCGATGATCTGAATCCACGTGCCGCTGAAGTACGCGTTGACGAGCCACTGCGTTTCCTGTTTGGTGATAAAGAGAATCATCGGCGAGCCGACAGTGACGCGATCCAGCACGATCTTCCCCTCGCCCTCATTAGAACCTTTCAGCAGGATCGGCCAGCGCTTCACCGCAGCTTCCCCCTTGAGGTCGCGCATCAGCGTCAGTGTCATTGATGGGCGATCGGGATCGATCGCCTCAACTTTCACCAGGGCGATCTGATCCGAGTCATCAATGATGCTCTTCACCGGTGTCAGGCGCGTGATCACCGCAGCAGCGGGCGAAACGCCAATCACGAAGATGAAAGCTAAAAACAGGACGAATGAAAGCCAGCGGAACTGCGACATAATGCTCCAATCATTCAAGCGGATGGCGGTGAAGCGGTCGATGAAGAACGGGCGGTTCCAAGTTTGACGGCAGGCTACGGGGAGGCGAGGCGAATTCCGCCTTAAAAGCCTTGACATTCCATTGGATATGTTACACTTATTGATGGTTCGCCCGTATCACGTGATCGGTTCCCCTTCATCTCATAGGAGCACGTTGATGTCGGAAGTAGTTCAAACATTTGTTGGCATGACTGATTCGGTTCCCACAACGCAGACTTCGACCATCCAGGCAACGCTTCGCCGCGCCTGGGCTTGGTGGCTGATGCTGCTGGTGGTGCCTTTCGTTTTATTCCTGACGCTGCTGGCGTATCTGTCGCTTGGCCCGGTTAAGAATGCGGCCATCGGGCAGATGTACTTCATCGCATCGGTGGCATGGCTGGGCATAGTGGTGCCCGCCAGCTTCTTTCTGCGATCGCGCTACTTCAGCGACTACTGGGCTGGTGGTTTGTGCAAGCCAGCCGACTACATCCGCGGCACGCTCATCGCCTGGGTCGCCATCGAAATCGGCGGCCTCATCAGCCTCATCGGCTGCTTCATGAGCAACTCGCTGACGCCCAACGTCCTGCCCGCCGTCGTCGCCTTCATCCTGTTCACCCCCTTCTGGCCCAGTGGCGAAGCGATGACCAAGCCGTTGGGTGATGAGGAAGATCCGGAAATCATGCGGCATCCGCGGTGAAGGCTTTCATTTAGCCGTACACCTTGGTGAACGGTGCAATGTCGAAACAATTCCAGAATAAGCATCGAGCCGCGACTCAACGAGTCGCGGACGCCACCGGCATGAAAGTGTGTGAATCGTGCGGTGCATCAGGGTCAAGGCGATGCACCCCGCGTTGAGGTTGGAGATTTCATTTTCACATAATAAGCATGGTGGCCGTTCACATCCGCGACTCGTTGAGTCGCGGCTCGCCTCGCCTCCGTTCGCCAAGGCGCACGGCTAATTATTTTCATATCCCATTCGCACCGTATTTCTACTCCGTGACACTTTGCCGCAGTCGTTGCGACGAATTGCCACACTGGGTTGTGCCGATTGCCTATTACTGTTTGGCACGAATCGTCTATAAGGGTGTGACCGGATATCGAGGCAATCGAGATATCAAGTTACAAGACCCAAATTGGCGATGAGCAAATGGGCGGCAACCGCGACTGCGGCATATGCAATCGCCTCCCGTTTCGCTGAATTGCTCCGCAAAGTCGGACTCGCGATTTTAGGAAGCATCCCCAATACGTTTGGGACGGCCTTATATTCCAACAATAATGCCTGGGCGCGCAAGCCCCGCAAGCCCCGATGCTCTCCCCCGTTTCATTCATCAGGTTTAACCCGCGATCATGAGTGACTTAAGGCCAGACAAACCGTTCGTCTTTCCCCGCTGGGCCAACTATCTGTTGCCTGCGCTGGTGCTGATGTCGCTGGGCGTTGGGCCTTATCTGGTGGTGTCGCTTGGCTTGGGTGGCTCGCCGGTGACGACGGATGTGGGCTATCAGCCGGTGCAGCCGGTTGATTTCAGCCATGCGACGCACGCAGGCAAATTGGGCATTGATTGCCGGTACTGCCACACGACGGTCGACAAAGCCGCCTTCGCTGCGATTCCGCCGACGCAGACTTGTTTGAACTGTCACAGTTCCATCAAGACCGACAGCCCCAAGCTGATCAAGGTGCGTGAGAGTGGTCTCAGTGGCAAGCCGATTGAGTGGATCAAAGTACACAACCTGCCGGACTATGCCTACTTCAATCATGCTGCGCACGTGACCAAAGGCGTCTCCTGCGTGTCCTGTCACGGCCGCATCGATCAGATGGAAACCGTCTATCAGGCCAAGACGCTCTCGATGGGCTTCTGCCTCGATTGCCACCGCGCTCCTGAAAATCACCTGCGTCCGCTGGATCAGGTGACCAACCTCAACTGGTCTCCACCCGAAGGCGATCAGCTCAAAATCGGCCTGGAACTCAAACAGAAATTCGGCATACGCGATGCTGCCTATATGACCAGTTGTTCGACATGCCATAGGTGAGTTTCGAGTTCTGAGTTCTGAGTTGAACGGCAACACGATACAGAACATTGAACACACGATCTGAACTTTGAACTCAGAACTTTGAACTCAGAACTTTGAACTCAGAACTACCCATGC
>CAZYQL010000147.1:0-3322 GCA_964650055.1 uncultured Phycisphaeraceae bacterium
CTGCGGCAGCCATTGATGGTCACGTCGATTGGCTGTCTTGGACTGATTTTGTAACTGAGCGCGGTATGCCCGGAAAAAACAAACTCTGGAATTCCCCCGGTACTGTGAACGGCCGCTAATGTTCAATCGATAGCTGGTGATCAATTCGAACCCACCGTCGGCTGCCCCAGCGCCATCGCCACGGCCAATCGTATCGCAGCCTTCATGCTGCCCGCATCAGCTTTGTTTTTGCCGACGATGTCAAACGCCGTCCCGTGATCGACACTCGTGCGAATAATCGGCAGCCCCAGCGTCAGATTCACCGCTTCATCAAACGCCAGCAGCTTCACCGGGATCAGCCCTTGGTCGTGGTACATCGCCACCACCAGGTCATATTTCCCTGCAATTGCATCGCGAAAAATCGTGTCGCCGGGAAATGGGCCATGCACATCGATGCCTGCTTCGCGTGCGACCTGAATGGCGGGGGTGATGATGCGAGCTTCCTCGTCGCCGAACTGGCCGTTCTCAGAGGCGTGTGGGTTCAGGCCACACACCGCGATGCGAGGCTTCTTGACGCCCAGCCGAATCATTGCGTCATTGCCCAGATCAATCGGATCAAACACCGCGCCGATGGTCAGCGTGTTGCGCACCTCCATCAGCGGGATATGCACCGTCGCCAGCGCGACATTGAGCTTAGGTGAATGGAACATCATCACCGACCGCTTGGATTTGGTGCGTGCCTGAAGCAACTCGGTGTGCCCCGGATACCGGCAGCCGGTGAGCTTCCACGATTCCTTGCAGATCGGTGCGGTGACAATCGCATCAACACGGCTGTCGCTGCCGGTGGGTTTGAGCGCCGCTGCAAGTGCATCATCGAGAAACCTGAGCGAAGCCTGGCCGCCTTGTTTGGTGGGGCGATGGACGGAGCTGCCGAGCATGGAATATTCATCGTAATCAAGCACGACGACATCATGCACCAGGTCGTAGCTGGCACGAGGGCTGTCGTGTTGCAGTCGCCACCAGAACGGCTCAATCTCCGCCAGATCGGCTGCATAACTGATCAGTTCATTCATGCCATAGACGACATACCGCGCCAGCTTTCGCACCGCCGGATCAGCCAGGGCTTTGACAATCACCTCAGCCCCGATGCCGGCCGGCTCACCCATGGTGACAGCAATCACCGGCCGCCGCGCTGGCACGGAAGAGGATGAAGAATCAGGTTGCAAAGGCTGCGAACTCATGCGGGGCAATAGTAGCCGATGGCGGGGAAGGGAAAAGCGAGAAAGCAGGAAATGAGAAGGGCGACCAGAGCCGCGACTCAACGAGTCGCGGACGTGAGCGGCCTGCTGGAGGGTACATCTATACAAAGAATCTTGTGGATCGATGTCCTAATCTACTTGCGCTCAGTGCAAAACAGGGCGCTATGCACACACCTTCATGCCCTAGGCGTCCGCGACTCGTTGAGTCACGGCTCAGTCACTCTTCATTTTTCGCTTTTCCGCTTTCTCGCTTTTCCTCCCTCCCTGTTATCCTCTGCCGCCATGTCGCAATCCAATCCACAGGACACTCACTGGGTGACTCAACTTCGCGGTCGGTTCATCGTCTTCGATGGCCCCGATGGTAGCGGCAAGACGACGCAGTTTCGTCGCTTCACCGATTTCGTTCGCACGCAAGGCCTGACCGTCTGCGAAGTGCGCGAACCCGGAGGCACCGGCATCGGCGAACAGATTCGCAATGTTCTGCTCGATCCGAAAAACGAAGACATGGATATCCGCTGTGAGATGCTTCTTTATATGGCCAGCCGTGCCCAGCTTGTCGCCCAGCGCATCGGCCCAGCGCGTGCTCGTGGCGAACTGATTCTCGCCGACCGATTCATCAGTTCCACGCTCGCTTACCAAGGCACCGCAGGCGGCCTCCCCATCGCTGATATTCTGCGCGTGGGCCAAATCGCTCTCCACGATTACTGGCCACACCTGATCGTCGTCTTCGATGTCGATCAAGAGACCGCATCCAAGCGACTCAACCCACTGCTCGATCGCATGGAGATGAAAGGCGAAGCCTTCCACCGCATCGTTCGGCAAGGCTACCTCGACCAGGCCAAGAGCGATCCCGATCGCTATCTCGTCATCGATGCGACGGTGAACGCGGATGAAGTCTTCCAGCGACTGTGCGCAGGCTTGCGCAGCAAGTTCGCGGAATGAAGGAAGATTCGCAGCCGCGACTCAACGAGTCGCGGACGCCATCGGCAAGAAGGCCGTGATGATTGCGCGAAAGTCCACAGGCCTCGATTCAGTTGGGCTGACTATTGAACACTGCACGAAACTGTGCAATCTTGAGGCCCGAAGACGTCACTTTAGAAACTCACGCAAGCCATCCGCAGACGTCCGCGACTCGTTGAGTCGCGGCTCATGCTTACGATCAGATTTTCCGGATTTGAAGGAATCGGCTCCATCGCTATAATCCCTCACCCCAAAAAAGTGGGGAGGGGATGATTTTCTGTCGGTTTGCGTATTCACGAAGTTTCGTACCTTCATGCCTGACTGGAGTTGAGCAGTGGCGAAAAAAACCAGCACCAAGGCCTCGGGGGCCTCCAAAAAGGTAAGCAGTAAGAAAAAAGCCGCTGGCAAGACCAAGGTCAAAGCCAAGGCCAAGCCCGCGGCAAAGGCGAAGCCTGCTGCCAAAGCCAAACCTGCGCCCAAGGTCAAGCCCAAGCCTGTTCCCAAGCCCAAGCCCAAGCCCAAGGCGAAGGCGAAAGCTGCACCGGTCAAGAAGACCAAAGCCAAAGCCGTCGCCGCAGTCAAGGCGAAACCTGCTGCAGCAAAAAAATCGATCTCCAAGGTGAAGGTCGAAAAGCGAGCCCCTGTGAAAATCTCCAAGCCACCCGCCACCGCCATCGCTCAGCATGCTGTCGAGCAGCCTGAGCCGCCCACACAAGCGGAACTTCGCAAGGCGGACTCTGGTCTGACCAAGCACGAAAAAGAAGAATATCGCAAGCTGCTCATGGAAAAACGATCTGAGATTCTGGGCGATGTCGAGTCGCTCAAGGATGCTGCGCTTTCCTCCGGCGGCAACCTCTCCAACATGCCGCTGCACATGGCTGACGTGGGCTCCGATCAGTTCGAACAGGAATCGATGCTGGGTCTGGTCGAATCCGAACGCCGACTCCTCGCCGAGATCAATGACGCCCTCGTCCGCATGCAGGAAGGAACCTATGGTGTCTGTGTCGAGACCGGCAAACAGATCGGCAAGCCACGCCTGGATGTCACCCCCTGGGCCAAGTACACCATCGAAGTCGTCCGCGAAAAAGAGCGCATGACCGGCAGGTGGTAAGAAAAGCGAAAAA
>CAZYQL010000147.1:3422-10472 GCA_964650055.1 uncultured Phycisphaeraceae bacterium
CTTCGTAAAGATCGTCTTCGTAAAGGTACCACGCTGATCCGTCTTCATTTTTCGCTTTCCTGCTTTTTCGCTTTCCCCACCTCCTCATGCCCGACTCCACTGCATCCCGTCTGATGGCCGGTCGGCATCTGCCTGCCGTGGTGTTGTTTGTGCTCATCGTGGTGGCCACGCTGGGCTTAGACCTCTGGTTCAAGTCGTGGGCGTTTCGCAATGTCGCCGATCAGCCGATCCTGCTTGATCGCGATGCAGAGGATGGCACGACGCTGGTGCAGACCCTCGATGGCGCTGGCAAACTCGTCACCCACCCGCGTGCCCGTGAACATGAACCCGCCAGCGCGATTCCCTTTCACGAAGGCAAGGTCGTTGTCCCCAATATTTTGGCCCTTCGGCTGACCATCAACACCGGCGCAGTCTTTGGCCTGGGCAAAGGGAAGCAGTGGGTCTTTGTCGTCGTCAGTGTCTTTGCAGTGATCATCATCTCGCTGGTCTTTTTCCGCAGCGATGCACGCTCGAAATGGTTTCACATCACCCTCGCTCTCATCTTAGGTGGCGCGCTGGGCAACATGTACGACCGGGCCATGTACAACGGCGTGCGCGATATGTGCCTGCTTTTCCCTGGTGTGAAACTGCCCTTCGGTTGGCACTGGCCTGGGTTTGTAGGCGGGTCCGATGAAGTCTATCCGTGGATTTTCAACATCGCTGATGCGGCCCTGGTTGTCGGCGTGATCTCGCTCTTCTTCATTTCTTGGCACTCTGACAGGCAGAAACAAGCCGATTCAAAAGCGACTGGTTGAGCTCACCCTCGCCACCACGTTCGGGGTGCCACTGTACGCCGACATAGAACGGCCTGCTCGGATCATCGACCGCTTCAATCACACCATCCTCCGCAGTGGCGATCACGCGCAGCGAGCCTGCGCTGACCATGCCCTGACGATGCGAAGAGACGACGGTACACGTACTCGCAGCCTGACGATCGAAGATCGCCTGCTCATCAGCGAGCTTCACCGCATGACGATTGTTCTTCTGATGCACTTGTGGATTACTCAGCGAATCAGGCAGATACTGATCGAGCTTGCCACCGGCGTGCAGCGTCATCAGTTGCATGCCCAGACAAACGCCCAGCACTGCTTTGCTTTTCATCGGTTCCAGTGCTGCGAGCAGCGCCGATTCAAAGGCTTGCCTACGTGAATCCATCGGCCGCGCGCTGGGATGCGTCACCTCCCCGAACGGCTCCATCTTCGGGTCAACGCCGCCTGTAAAAATAAACCCATCGCACACGCGCAGGTAATGCTCGATCAGCTCCACCTCATGCGGCAGCAGCATCGGCACACCGCCCGCATTCACAACCGAACGGGTGTACGCAATCGCACATTCATACACACCACTGGCAGCCGTGTTCTCGCGATTGTCAACAGTGATGCCGATGATCGGTTTCATGGCGGGATTCTAACTCATCGTTCGCCAAGGCGAACGGCTAAATAGCGCGGCGCACTTCGCTACCTCAACGCACCCGTTCTATCATGCATGCATGTCCGATCGCTCCGACAAACTCGATGGCCTTCGCGCTAAGGCCCGGGCACTGCCCAAAGTGCCGGGCGTCTATCTCATGAAGGACGCCAAGGGCGTGGTCATCTACGTTGGCAAAGCGCTCTGCCTTCCCGATCGAGTTTCCAGCTATTTCCTGCCTTCAACCATCGCCACCGCTTCGCAATCGCTTGGCCCTAAGAAGGCTCCGATGCTCGATATCGTCGATGACTTTGACACCATCGAAGCAGAAGGCGAATGGGAAGCGCTGCTCATCGAGAATCGTCTGATCAAAGATATTCATCCTCGCTTCAACGAATCGCTCACCGATGACAAGAGCTTTCCTTATCTCGTCATCACCACTCGCGATGACTACCCCGGCGTCTTCATCACTCGCGATCCGCACAACGAAGAATATCGCGGAGCCAAAGTCCTTGGCCCTTTCACCAGTGTCTATGCGCTGCGTGAATCGATTCAACTGCTCCAGCGGGTTTTCAAGTTCCGCACCTGCACGCTCGACATTCGCGAACTCGATGACAAACGAAAATATTTTCGCCCCTGTCTGCTCTATCCCATCAAGCAGTGCACCGCGCCTTGCGCTGACCGCATCAGCAAAGAGGATTACCGTGCTGACATCGATCGCTTTGTCCGCTTCATCGAAAGCAAACGCTCGGTGATGCTGCGCGAGCTGCGCGATGAAATGCAGGAGGCGTCCAAAGCGATGCACTTTGAAAAAGCAGCGGTGCTGCGCGATCAGATCAAAGCGATCGGCAAGCTCGATGAGCGTGGCAAGACCAGCGACAACTGGCAGCCCGAAGCAGAAGGCTTTTTCATCGATCCCAAAAAAGGCCTGGAATCTCTGCGGAAAACGCTCGAAATGGATCAACCTATCAGGTGCGTAGAGTGCATCGACATCGCGCACCTTCAGGGCGGCGAAACCGTGGGTTCCAAGGTCTGCTTCATTGATGGCAAGCCGTTCAAGAATGCTTATCGCCGGTACAAGATCAAGACGGTGACCAATGATGATTACGCATCGATTCGCGAAGTGGTCAGCCGTCGCTATCGCGAAGCGGGTGCGGGCCAGGAGCTTTATCCGGAGGTCATCATCATCGACGGCGGCCTCGGACAACTGCACGCCGCACTGGAAGCATTCGAGCAACTCGACACCAAGCCACCCATGGTGATTTCACTGGCGAAGAAGGAAGAGCTGATCTACGTGCAGGCCAGGAGTGAGCCGATTCGGCTGGGGCGGGAAAATCTGGGCCTTAAGTTCTGTCAGGCGATTCGCGATGAGGCGCATCGTTTTGCGCAGCACTATCACCATATTCTCAGACGCAAGAAAGTGGTGGGGGAGTGAAGGAGAAAATGAAATTGCACGGCAAGCGGAGCCGCAACCTGAGCCGCGACTCAACGAGTCGCGGACGTCAACGACCTCGCTACTGCCAAAATCGCGCAACGGTTCTGCGGTAACAGATCAACAGAATCACCGGCTACGTGCGAAGTCAGCCGCGATTTCGTAGTAACCCAAGACACAAGCCGAGATGGTTCGCCCTTTCAGTCCGTTGACGTCCGCGACTCGTTGAGTCGCGGCTCAGTCAAATCACGCATCAATGTCCCTTGTCTTCCGTACCCAGCATCGGCTTGAGCTGCGCCATCAGCGCTTCGAGCTTCTCTTTATCTTTCGCTTCCGCGTTCAGGCGAATCAGCGGCTCCGTGTTGCTCGCACGGCAATTAAACCACCAGCCAGCCGTCTCCCACTGATCAATCGTCACGCCGTCGAGCTTGTCAACGATCGCGCCATCGCCGAAGGTTTCCTCTACCGCATCGAGTGTTTTTTCCTTGTCATCGACATGAAAATTAATCTCGCCGCTCTGCGGGTATTGCTTGAAAGGCTCGACAAGATCGTGCAATGTCTTATCGCTCTGGCCCAGCACACTGAGCACCGCTGCGAAAGCAATCGCGCCACTGTCAGCGTAGAAATTGTCGCGGAAGTAGAAGTGCCCTGAGAGCTCGCCGCCGAAAACGCCTTGCGATTCGCGCAGCGCCGCCTTCATAAACACATGGCCCACGCGGCTCTTCATCGGCCTCGCGCCGTTCTTCACGATCGCTTCTTCCAGCGCCTTGCTCGAGCGAAGATCGTAAATGACCGTGGTGCCGCGCTGACCCCGTGTGAAGTGTTCGACGAGCATGGCCGTCAGGTGATCGCAGCCGATGATCGTACCTCGCTCATCCGTGAGAATGCAGCGGTCGGCGTCGCCATCAAAACAAGCGCCCAGATCAGCGCGGTGTTTGGCGACGCCTTCCTGCGTCGGCTTCATGTTCTCAGCAACGAGCGGATTAGGATCGTGCGAGAACGCACCAGTGATCTCAAAATTAATCGGAATGATTTCCACGCCAGGCAACCCGCTGAAAACCTTGGGCACCAGCTTGCCCGCCATGCCGTTGGACGCATCGACGACCACCTTGATCGGCCGCTTGCCTTTCTTAGGCGCTTGATAAAACTTGAGCACATGTTCGCGGTAGGGCGCCCAGAGATCGCGCTCTTCGTATTTGCCTTTGCCTGTCTTGCTGTCAGGCCCTTCCAGCGATTCCGCGATGGCCTGAATATCTTTGAGGCCGGTCGTTGAACCGATCGGCTTAGCCTGCGGGCCGGAGATTTTGAAGCCGTTGTACTGAATCGGATTGTGGCTGGCGGTGACCTGTACGCCGCCCGCTGCTCCCAGATGGTTGATTGCAAAATAGATGAAGCTCGTGTCGCACATGCCCACGCTAATCACATCCATGCCCGCAGCGCGCACGCCTTCGGTGAATGCTTTGGTGAGCTGCGGCGAGTGTGGCCGCATGTCGTAGCTGATGACGACGGTGTTGGGTAGAAGGAGCGACGGGGCCAAGCCCAAGTCGGCGACCATTGTCTTGAGATACTCGCCGGTGGCGCAGCCGACCTGCCAGGCTTCGGTTTCACCCAGAGGCGAAGGATAAATGGCGCGAACATCGTAGGCCTTGAAAATCTTGCTGAGCATGATGCCTTTCCCTGAAAAGTCGCGGCAGCGAAGTGCCAGCCGTGGGGCCAAGATCATAGCGGATGATGCGTGAGACAGGGAACAGGGGAGAGGAAACAGAGGACAGGGAACAGGGGACAGGGAACAGGGAACAGGGGACAGGGAACAGGGAACAGGGGAGAGGGGACAGGGGAGAGGGGACAAAAACGTCGAGATGACGAAGTTCGTCTTCCGTCGCCTGTCTCCTGACTCCTGACTCCTGTCTCCTGTCCCTTGCCCCTATCCCCTGTCTCCTCTCGATTCTGCTCGCTACACTTAGCACATGTCGCGTCAACTGCTCTTCACCGCCGTCGCTTGCGGACTGGCTGCCTGTGTGCTCATCGCCACCTTGGTGCTCAGTCCTGCTGTGTCCAAGCCGAAAATAAAAGAGCGGCCGATCCTCGACCCGAACGCCAAATTTCAGCCCGGACCTGATCCGAGTAATTCGACAGTCGCCACGCCGCAGACCATCACGCCCAGCGGTGTTGTCGAGCGCTACACCGTCCGTCGCTTCAACGAAGCCCGTCAGCAACTGACTATTTTGTCCGGCGAAAAAGCCAGGCCCAAGCCCAACGGCGTTGTCGAGATTGAGAAGATCATTGCGCACATTCACCTGATCCCCGGCCGCCGCGTCGTCGAGATTCAGGCCCCGCGCGGCATGCTCGTCGCTCCGGACAACATCCCCGAATCTGGCACGCTCACCGGCGGCGTCATCATCACGCTCTACGAATCACCAGAGAATCAGATCGTGCAACTGGCACCCGATTCGCCCGACGCATCGCTTAGGCTGTACCTCGATGACGAAGTGAAATTCGATCTCGAACTGGGCACCGTCGAAAGCCAAGGCGCGATCCATCTCACTTCACCTCGCGTGGATTTTCAAGGCACCGGCCTGAGCTTGATCTATAACGAACGGCGTCGCCGCATCAATCGCCTGGAAATTTCGCAGGGCAAGACGATGCGGTTCAATCCCAAAGCAGGGCGCGAACTGACCTCCTCGACTTCGGGCAAGAGCGACAAGAATCGCAGTCTGATCGCGGACTACTACAAAGCCACGCTGCACGATCAGGTGCAGGTCGATGCCCAGCAGGCGACGATCAAGACGAAGATGATGGAGATTTTGTTCAGCCTGGAAAATCGCAACCAGAGCGAAGCGCCAGTAAAGGAAATCGGATGGTCTCCATTTCAGGTCAGTCAACGCGTCCTTGCTGCGGCATGGGCGACATCCTCAGCTTCTGCCGTTTCTACGCAGACCGCACCAACGACAGCGGTGAAACCAACTTCGCGATCGATGATGAAACCCAGTGTTGAGGACGTCACCATCGCCTGGCAGGGTGTGCTGCTCATGGAGCCGCTCGATGTTGCACCGCCGGAGCTGGCTGGGCCTGATGACACGATGATCACGCTGATCGAGGATGTGGAAATTGTCTCGGCTCAGAAGGAAACCATCACTGCTCAGCGCGTGGATTACCTGAGCAGCGCTGCCCGTGTCCGTGTCTATGGCGACACGCTGACGCCCGCTCTGATTCAGGCTCCGCAGCTTGGCAAACTGCAAGTGATCGACTTTGTCGTCCATCAGAACGAAGGCACCGGCAAGATCACGGGGCCGGGTTCGATTGTCACGCTGGCCTCGCCACTAGATAAGCCTGAGACGACACGAGGCAAGCTGCCGCAAGGCTTGTCGCTCAAGTGGAACGAAGGCGCGGACTTTACGTTTCATGTGAAAAAAACTGCGGAAAAAAAGGCGCACGATGCGGAAGCTCCCGCCCAAGTTGACGCGGATAATCTCGCGAAACGAAACACAAATCCGACGCTCAATCCCGTGGCCAAACTCGACGCACTCAAGCACGCGGTCTTTCATGGCACCGTCAAAGTGGAACATCCGCAGGTCGATCTGCAGACAGACAAACTTTCGATTGCGATGGCGGAGCCGGCTCAAGGCAAGCAGGATCCGCAGGAAATCATCGCCACCGGCCACGTGAATGCGACAGCGCGAAGCTCCGGTGCGCAGCCGCCACTCGATTTGGAAACAGATGAGCTCACGATTCGGTTCACCAGCGATGGCAAGAGCAAAGCGCAGCCGACGCAACTCTTGGCCAGTGGCAATGTCAAGACCAAGCAAGGCGAGCGCGGCTTATCTGCTGGCACGCTCGATGTCGCACTGGTGGAGAGCAAAGCGACAGCGGATGGAAAGCCCGGCAGCGACCGCTTGACCATCGAGCGCTTGCTCGCTCAGAAAGATGTTCAGGTCACGGCCAGTTCGCCGCCGATGCTCGTGAAAGCCGACAAACTCGATGGCAACGCGGTGACGGGAAACCTGCATCTTTATGGCACAGGCGAAGTGCCCGCGTTTGTGCAGCGCGAGAGCAACACGCTCACCGGCAAGCACATCACGCTGCGTGAATCCGATCAGTATGTCACAGTCGATGGCCCCGGCGAAGCGACCTTTACAGCCGCCAGCGGTCCGGTCAAAGCGGGCGAAGTCGCT
>CAZYQL010000148.1:0-10427 GCA_964650055.1 uncultured Phycisphaeraceae bacterium
CTGCAATCATCAGGCCCACATAGACCGCCACGCTGTAACGAACGCAACTGCTCATGTGCTTCCTTGGTGCGTGCCGAACCTGCTGCGCTGCCGGTGTCAAACGAAAACAACCAGCCACAAGGAAATCATTCGATATGGAATGTGTCAATGCAAATAAAATGCAGGACTGATTTCATTTCAAGGCGTATGACATCTCACGCGGTGTTGTGTGGCACTGACAGGCCGCTGCTTTGAGCGGTTTGCCAGTGGGGTCTTCGAGTTTTCACTTATTCGCCACTGGCAAACCGTCCAGAGCGACGGCCTGCCAGTGCCACTCGAATCTGCGAGAATTGCCATTCAGCCTTCATTTCACTTTGCCCCTGTCCTGTGCCCCTCACTTGACTGCTTCAATCTTGATCGTGTGTTTCACCGGCTTCACCGCTTGCGCCACCGCTTGGCGTGCTTCCTTGTCCTTGGTCACCAGCGCACCGCCGATGCGGGTCAGCGCCTCTTTTTCCTCAGGCAGAAAACTCGCATACCCGGGCAGACTATGCATCAGCGTTTTGATCAGATGCGTCTCCATGTTCTGCTTCTGGCCAACCTTCTGCTGCACTTCGCGGAACGGCCCGCTGAAAGGATTCTCCAGAAACTCCGCTGCCAGGTTGATGCCCTTGGCCAGGTCGGCTGCGGAAAACTCTTTGCTCTTGTCGCCCCAGGTCACTTTCAGTTTGTCGCCGCCGGGTGACTTAACGACAAGCATGTAGCGATTGAGGTCGTCGTTGAATGGGAAGAACTCGATGATGCCGGTGGTCGCGCTGGTGCTCTTGGGGTCACCATAGAAGCAAAACGGATAGCGGCTGCTTTCGATCTCCACCGTGCCAGCCTTGGCGCTGAGCACTTTGTGCCCGTCGGTCGCAGTCGCCTTGTCGGCGGCGAGATCGACAGTGATCGTGCCGATGTTTCCATCGACGCCCAGAGCCTTGAGGAATGCGTAGGCCATGATGAGGTGGCCGTTCTGATCAGGGTGGAAGCCGTCGCCGCCGCAGACGTGATAACCCTTGCCATATTTTTCCTTGGCAGGGCCCATGGCGGCGATCATCGGGTCAAAGACATTTCCAAAGGTGACGCCTTCCGCTGCGGCAACTTCCTTGGCGATGTCGCGCAGGGCGGCGAGGGTTTTGTTGTACATCTCTGCTTGCTTGGGGTCGTTGCGGAACTTATCGAAATCGACGGCACCCGGTGAGCCGACGACGATGAAGCGCACGCCGTTCTTTTTCATGGTCTGCACGATGGCGGTCTGGGCATCGCGGTATCGCTTGGCCTTGGCGTCGTCCATGGGCGAGTAGCCGCCGTCGTTCATGCCGTAGCAGGTGGTGGCGACGGTGGCACTAAAAGGGAGCAAGGCGTGGTTGATGCGGTTGTAGAAACCGGGCGCGGTTTCGCCGCCCCAGCCGAACTGCGTGGCGGTGAGGCCGTTTACCGGCTGACACATGAGCAGGTAGCACTCCATGAAATTGGAATAAAGCTTCTGCTCGGTGATGGAGTCGCCGATGATCGCGACATGATCGCCGGGCTTGAGCACCTCGGCAGCGGGGGCCGTGGCAACCGCCACATGCAAGGTAAGCAACATCGCCAACATCACACAAGTCATGCGTTTCATAAGTCGAATCCTTTGTGTTTCGCGAAACAGATTGGAACCATTCTCCGCGTCAATCATCTGCGTTCATTCCTCCGTTAGCACCGGGCTTAGCCCGGTGCTAACGGATATGTCCCATCAAGGTTTTTCCGGTGCCGGTGCTGGCGATGTCGTCGCCGGGCCATAAACATGCACAGCAATCTCCACGAGCGCCCGGCCCATGGTCGCCAGCGGATTGTCCGTCGTCGCATCGAGGTTGTAGCCCGCATCTTCGAACAGCTTCTTGCGATACTGCTGCTCGAGCATCTGATACTGCTTGCCGCGAATCTGCTGCTCGATGGTGAGCTGCGCTTCGCGCATGGAAATCTGTTTGCCTTCGCTCATTTCTTCCACGAACAGCCACCAGTGCAGTTCATCTTTTCCCGTGCCTGTGGTCACGCGTGGCGAAGCTTGGCCTGCTTTGAGTTTCAGCACTGCTTCATTGAGTGGCTCGATACCGAAAACCTTGTCGCCCTGAATGAACTCAATGACTTTGTCCTTTTCATCCTTGGTGGTCATCAGCCCGCCGCCTTCGCGGTTGTACTGATTGAACCTGGCCGTGGCCACTTCAGCGAAGGGCTTGCCCTGGGCCAGTTGCCTTTCAATTTCACTGGCCTGTGCGCCGGTGGTCACGCGGATGATGCGAATCTTGCGGCCGGGCTTGGGATTGAACTTAGCGTAGTTCTCCGGGTCGTAGTAAAACCGCTCCACATCACGGCGGCTCACCGTAATGCGAGGCATGATCACATCGTCCTGATACTTGCGAATCAAAATGGTCTGCTTGATCGTGTTGAGCGTATCCTCCATTCCTTTGCCCGTTTTCTTGCGCATCTCTTCATCAGCCTGCGGCGCAGAACCCGCGCCCCACCTGCGAACCAGTTCCTCGCGATTCATGCGCAGATTGACCTTCAAGCCAAAGCGTTCCTGTTCGGTGAGATGGCGCTCGGCTTCACCGAGAAAAAGCTGATCGAAGACAATCTGATAAAGACGATCGCCGATGAGCTTGGTAGTGGCCATGCGAAAGTCACGAGCCGAGAGCGTCGAGCCCCAGGCGCGGAGTTGGCCTTCAAGCGGTTCGAGCACGGTGCTGGCGTAAATGGGTCGGCCGTTGATCTGGCCGATCATCGCGTTGACGGTGTAGGTGGTGTCGCCGCCTGCGGAGGAGACGATTGTGGGCGGCGTGAGCTTATCCAGTTCCTTTTCCGCAGTGCCACTGGCCTCTTTGTCCGCAGCCGTGCCGACAGTGGAGGCAGCGGATCGCGCGACAGGAGGTGTCTGGGCAGATGAATTCGGCTGCGAGGTGGATGAAGCGCAGCCAGCGAGTGAAATCGCAATGGCGGCTAACCAGCAGCCGGGGGCAGGCAATGGGCGAGTAGTCATGGTTTGATGAGTGTAGAGCCTTGGTGCAAGGCGAGCAATGGGTGCAGAGGCGAGTGGCAGTGCATTTAGGCCCGTGCCACACGCCACATAGCCCAGGCGCTCACCGCTATGATCAAGAGTCCGTGTTCGCAGGAGTGTTTCATGAAGTTGGCTCATCTCAAGCGTCAGTTCTCTTTTCATGTGATGTTCATCATCGCAGCGCTTGTCGTTTGCAGCGTCGCCGTTGCCGCTGATGAACCCAAGGCAATGCGCTCGTTCCTTGAATCGCATTGCTACGACTGCCACGACACTGCAACCAAGAAGCAAGGCCTCGACCTTCAGTCGCTTCGTTTCGATCTCGATAGCTACGCCTCGTCGCAGGCCTGGGAGAAAATTCTCGATCGTGTCCGCGCCGGCGAAATGCCACCAGCCAAGAGCGAGCAGCCCGCACCGGCAGAGCGCGCGACATTTGCTCAGTCATTGCACGATGCGATGTATCAGCACAGCAAGGCTAAGCAGCAGACGGCCGGCCGGACGATTCTGCGAAGGCTCAACCGCACCGAGTGGGAAAATACGGTGCACGATCTGCTGGGCGTGGATATGCCTCTGGCATTTTTATTGCCCCAAGACACGCCGATGCATGGCTTTGATACCGTCGCTCAAGGCCTCAGACTTTCTCCGCTGCACATGGAGGGATATCTCGAAGCCGCGGACATCGCCATCGCGGCTGCCTTCGATTTGAATGATGCCCCCAAACGTGAAAGCAAACGCTACACCTATAAAGAAGAAAAAGGCATCCGCGAAAATCTCGACACACCCGAAGGCAAAGTCACCGATCCCAATTCCACCAGCAAGCATCACATCATCTTCGGCGAGACCGATGATGCGGTCATCTTCTACAGCGACACCTACTCACCCACCCACCTCAAACAATTTCGACCCAACGGCAGCGGGCTCTACCGTTTCAAGCTCTCCGCCTATGGCTACCAAAGCGAAGGCCGCCACGTCACCGCACTTATCTACGTTTCGGATCACCGCACCACTCGGCTTGCCGGCTACTACGACATGCCACCTGACAAGCCACGCGTGGCCGAGTTTGAAATTGAGCTTGCTCACAACGAACACATCCGCATCGCACCCTACGACACCGGCTACGACGACAAAGGAAAAAACATCTGGGCCATCACCGGCCCGCAGTTCAAAGGCGTCGGCCTCGCTGTGCAATGGGTCGAGATCGATGGCCCCATCTTCGAAAGCTGGCCGCCCAAAAGTGTGACGCGTTTGCTCGATGGCCTGGAGCTCAAGGAATTGCCCGCGAATAAGCGCCCTTGGCGCAACGGTCGCAAAGCAGCCTACGAAATTGTGACCACCGATCCGCCACGCGATCTGGCCCGCCTCATCGAACGCTTTGCAGCGCGTGCCTTTCGCAGGCCGCTGCAAACCGGCGAAGCGCAAGGCTTCGTGAAGCTCGGTGCCGATGCACTGGCAGCCGGTCAGGATTTTGAAGCTGCACTGCGTCTGTCGATGCGAGCGATTCTGACCTCGCCGCAGTTTCTGCTCTTCGAAGAAGCGCCCGGCAAGCTCACCGATCACGCTCTGGCATCACGGCTTTCTTATTTTCTATGGAGCACGATGCCCGATGAAGAGCTGCTGAAACTCGCTGATGCGAAGAAACTCACTGATGCCAAGGAAGGCAACCGCACGCTGGCCGCTCAAGTGGAACGGATGCTCAAGAGTACCAAAGCGTCTGCATTTACTACGAACTTTGCCGGGCAATGGCTCGACCTTCGCCGCATCGATGCGACTTCGCCCGACGCCAGGCTTTATCCTGAATTTGATGAGCTTCTCAAGCACGCGATGATCGGCGAGACCGAAGCCTTCTTCGATGAACTGCTTCGCTATGACCTGAGCGTGTCGAATTTCATCACCTCCGATTTCGCCATGCTCAACCGCCGAATCGCCGAGCACTACAACATTGATGGCGTCACCGGCGAACAGTTTCAGCGCACCAAACTCGCCGCGGACAGCCCACGCGGCGGCCTGCTCACACAGGCGAGCATCCTCAAAGTCACCGCCAACGGCTCCGTCACTTCACCCGTCATGCGTGGCTCATGGGTGATGGAGCGACTGCTAGGCGATCCGCCTTCGCCGCCGCCGCCTGGTGTTGGGTCGGTGGAGCCGGACACGCGCGGGACGACGACGATTCGCGAGCAGTTGGATAAGCATCGCAACGTGGAGAGCTGTGCGAGTTGTCATCGCAAGATCGATCCGCCGGGCTTTGCGATGGAGAGCTTCGATGTGATTGGCGGCTACCGCGAGCGCTATCGTTCCAAAGAGAAAGGCGATCGTCCGGACTGGACGTACAAAGGCCGCGGCATTCACGAATACAAACTCGCGCTGCCTGTTGATGCCAGCGGACAGACCGCCGATGGGATACCGTTCAAAAATATCCGGGAATTCAAGGCAATTCTTATGACGCAAAATGAGCAGATCGCCCGTAACGTGACGCAGAATTTATTGATCTATGGCACAGGTGCGGGGATTGAATTTGCCGACCGCGCTGCGGTGGATGCAATTATGAAACAGACCGCGGGCAAGGATCATGGCCTGCGCTCGATCGTTCACGCGATCGTGCAGAGTGAAGTTTTTCAGAGCAAGTAATCAGATCATCGGTTGACGATTGTCTATGAAGATTGTTTATGAAGGATCATCGTATGAAACGAAATCATCTGGTCTCCCGCCGATCGATGCTGCGTGCTGCGGGGGTGTCGCTCGCGCTGCCCATGCTCGAAGGTTTGTTGCCTCGTGTCGCACGAGGCGAGGCGGTGGCGCAAGCGGTGGCACCTAAACGCATAGTGACGGTTTGCGCGAGCTTAGGATTGCATGGGCCTAATCTGTTTCCTGCGGAGACAGGCAAGGATTACAAGCTGACGCCATACCTCGAGCTGCTCAAGGATCACCGCGACAAGTTCACGCTTTTCTCTGGGCTTTCTCATCCAGAACAATCCGGTGCCAATGGTCACTCCTCGGAGCAGACCTGGCTCACCTCGGCGGTGCATCCGGGCTTATCTGGGTTTCGCAACACCGTCTCCATCGATCAGTTCATCGCAGAAAAAATCGGCCTCGAAACTCGGCTGCCTTCGCTGGTCTTGGGCACGAATTACACAAGCCAGTCCTACACGCGCAGCGGCGTGATGGTGCCCGCCGAGGCCAAGCCTTCGCGCGTGTTCGCCAAGCTGTTTCTCGAAGGCACGCCCAGCGAAGTGCAGGCCCAGATTCGCAAGCTGCGCGAAGGGCGCTCCATCATGGACACTGTGCAGGCCCAGGCCAAAGCGTTTGGCTCGCGCGCCAGTGCTGCTGATCGCGACAAGCTCGATGAATATTTCACATCCGTCCGCGAGATGGAGCAGCGCTTGCAAAAGGCTGAGCAATGGGCGCAGAAACCCAAGCCCAAGGTCGATGCGAAGGTGCCAACCGATATCGCCAATGATTCCGATCTGATCGGGCGCATGAAGCTGGTGTTCGAACTGATTCCGCTGGCGCTGCAAACTGATTCAACGCGCGTCGTGACTGTGCTGGTGCAAGGCCGAAACGATGTGCCAGTGGTGCAAGGCGTTTCGATTGATCATCACAATCTCTCGCATCACGGACAGGACCCCGAGAAGATCAAGCAGCTCAAACTCATCGAACTCGAAGAGATGAACGCGGTCAGCAAGCTGATTGCCGATCTGAAAAACAAGCGCGATGCCACTGGCCCACTGATCGACAACACGATGGTGCTCTTTGGCAGCAACCTGGGCAACGCCAACTCGCACGATGTGCACAACCTGCCGATAATGCTGGCCGGTGGCGGCTTCAAGCACGGGCAACATCTGGCATTTGATCAGAAGAATAATCGCCCGCTGTCGGACCTGTTCGTCACCATGATGCAGCGCATGGGCATCGAAGAAGATTCATTCGGCAGCAGCAAGGGCACAGTGACGCTGTAGGCGGTGTTGCTTGTGCCAGCAGATGAATCAACCACAGATGATTCAACTACAGATGAGCACAGATGAGCACAGATGACCACAGATGACCACAGATGAACACAGATAAGAAGGATCGCGAGTGTGAGTCAAAGCGATGTACGACCCACGCCAATTCCACCTTTTTTCATCTGCCTTGATCTGTGTCCATCTGTGTTCATCTGTGGTTCATTTCATTGCCTTCTTCACGACGACGTTGATGCCGTTGTCGGTCAGTGGCGGCGACTTCTCCCATGTCTTTTTCGTCTTCATTTCGTCTTCATTGGCGCTGATTTCTTCTTTTATTGTTCGGTTCAATAAGACCATGCCTTGGGCGGGCGGCCCGTTCTGGTGCCGCGTGGCATGAAACTGTGCGCGGTGATCGCAGCGCTGATGGCGCTACGCCGCAAGCGGCGACAGAGCGAAGCCGCAAGCGGCGAGTTGGTGCGCGGACGCTGTCCGTTAGAATGGCCGACCTTGTAATTTCGGATTGGCTCCTGACTGGGGCGATCGGTTCCATCGAAGAGGACAACATGACACAAGAAAACCCACGGCTCGAATCCGATCGACAAGCACTGGTTGCCATCCAAGGCAAAGGCCTGGGCGCGAAGCTTGGCACCTACACGCGCCTCTCGGGCCCGGGCTGGTTGCAATCGGCCATCACCCTCGGCGGCGGGTCGCTGGCCGGTTCGCTTTACGTCGGCATCATCGGCGGCTATGAGTTGCTCTGGCTCCAGCCGCTCATGATGATCTTCGGCGTGGTCATGCTCAGCGCCATCGGCTACATCGCGCTTTCCACGCAGAAAAGCCCATTTCAACAACTCAACGAACACGTCAATCCTGTGCTGGGCTGGGGCTGGGCCATCGCCACGCTCATGGCCAACATGGTCTGGGCCATGCCGCAGTTTTCGCTGGGCACTGCCGCCATGCAGCAGAATCTGCAGATCATCCCCGACACCGATGCTGGCAAGTGGATCGGCGTTGTCATCCTCTTCATCGTCGGAGCTTCAATGGTCTGGGCCCAAGGGACCGGTGGCAAAGGGGTGAAGGTATTTGAACTCATCATCAAAGCGATGGTTGGCGTTGTCGTTGTCAGCTTCTTTGCCGTGGTCATGGCGATGACCTTTAGCGGCGATGGCTTGCCCTGGGGCGAGATACTCAAGGGGCTGTTCGTTCCCGATGTAGGGCTCCTCAACAATCCTTCGAGCACCTTGGCACCGTTCGTTTCCAGTTCCAGCGATTCAGCTTACTGGCATGAGACGATCGTCTCGCAGCAGCGCGACGTGATGGTCGCGGCGGCGGCGACAGCGGTGGGTATCAACATGACTTTCCTCCTGCCGTTCTCCATGCTCAAGCGTGGCTGGGATAAACAGTTTCGCGGCCTGGCTGTGTTCGACATGTCCACCGGTTTATTCATTCCCTTCGTGCTGGCGACCAGTTGCGTCGTGCTCGCTGCTGCTGCACAGTTCCACGCCAAGCCGGAGGCGGGCCTGCTTGATGCCTCGCAGCGCACGCCCAACATCGTGAAACTCGAAGGGGCTTACAAAGGCAATCTTGATGGCCTGCTCAAGCACACGCTCAAGCGGGAAGGCTATGACAAGCTTGCCGGTGAACAGAAGCTGCACGATGAAAAGGTCAAGGCTGCGAAAGCAGAGATGCTCAAGGGCAAGCCAGCGGAGGAAGTTGCCGCTACCGAATTGAAAGATCCGAACCTCGGCCTGGGCTATGGTGCGCTCGATCAAGCCCGACAGAATCTGACCCTCGGCGATAAGACCATTGCCGCCACCATGATCCAGCGCGATTCCTTCGCCCTGGCCAACTCGCTGGAAAACCTCGCGGGCAAGACCATGGCCCAGTATGTCTTTGGCATCGGCGTCATCGGCATGGCGGTTTCGACCATCATTATTCTCATGCTCATCAACGGCTTCACCATCTGCGAAATGCTCGGCCGGCCTTCGCGTGGCTGGCTCTACATCCTCGGCTGCTTGCTGCCGGGCATCAGCGGGGCCTTGGGGTTCATCTTCCTCTGGTCAGGCGAAGCCCGCTTCTACCTCGCGGTGCCCACCAGTCGCTTTGGCATGGTGCTTCTGCCCATCGCCTACATCGCCTTCTTCTTCATGATGAACAACCGCAAGATTCTGGGCGACGAAATCCCCAAAGGCGGCAAGCGGGTGTTCATTAATGTGATGATGCTCGCCGCCGTCGCACTGGCCTGTACCGGTGCTGCTGTTTCGATCTTCAACGACAAGGCCAAACTGCCCGGCTCCGATGTGCGCGTCCGTGACATCGCTCTGGGTGTGCTGGGCTTGCTATTTATCCTGGGCGTGGTCGTGCACTTTCTGCGGAAGAAACCTGCGAAATTGGAGTAAGACGGTCACATTACAAAAACCTCACACTCTACGATTCAAGGGTGCTTATAATGGGCTCCGAAGCCTGACGCGAAGCCGCGCTCAGTCTGGAAGAGACCGCTCCTTCGCCATCGCAAAGGAATGCCATGAAAGCCCCGCATTACAAAGGTTATCAGTCCAAGCGTGCCTCAGGGCAAGTCGGCTTTACGCTGATTGAACTGCTGGTTGTCATTTCGATTATTGCGTTGCTCATCGGCTTGTTGTTACCCGCCTTGGGCAAGGCCAGAACCACTGCCCGGCAAGTCAAGTGCCTCAGCAACATGCGCCAGCTTTGCCTGGCCACATCGAGCTATCAGGAAGACTATCGCCGCATCTATCCGCAGCCCTTCATCAACAGCAACATCGTGGGGACAATCGCAGATCGAAATAAGGCCATGTGGTTTAATGCCTTGGACGTTTACCTGAATTCAGCCACCAAAAGCTACGGCAGCGATGCCAACGAGCGATCCTACGTCGAATACAAGCAGGACCCCGTGTGGACGGAGTTTCCCGTGGATGGCAATGTGCGAAGGGATAATCGCACCATCAAGATGAACGAAGGCTTTGGATTCAGCAGTTCTGGTGTTGCAAAATTTTATACCGACAACAACATGCGTGAACCCTCGCGTACCGTCATGTACCTCGATGGGCGATCATTGGATGTGCGACCGGATGGCGCCGGCGACAGTTCATTCGGTCACTTCCACGCCAGCGAAGGCACTGTTGGACTACGTCATAACAATGGTGCCAACGTCGCATTTGCTGATAGTCATGCATCGCATGAGATCATGGCTATTCGAACCAGTACCGCCGCTCCCTCGTGGTACAACGAGCCTGATGTGCGGCAACTTCTCGTCTGGGATTTCATCACAGTTCCTTGATCGCTCGCAACTGATTTCATCAAGCAAAAAAGCCGAACCGTTGCCGGTTCGGCTTTTTCAATTTGATCATTCGTCATTGGGGCCGATGTGTTGCATCGCTCCACGCACATCACACCTCTCACCGTTTAGTACACCACCGCCG